>JALVMN010000175.1 GCA_027027005.1 Desulfobacterales bacterium
GGTATCCTTTAGGAGAGAAGCATAAGCACCTCTGCCCCACAAGGGGGGCATCCTCACTGCCAAATCATTTACGCCCAAGCCACACAGTGCCTTTGCAGCCTCTCTCACCTCTTCCGACACAGATCTTTGATCAAGGTCCTCAAGCCTGCCAAGCCCCTTGATCAATAATTTAGGGGCCTTCAGCCTGTCCTCTCCTGGAAGAAGCAGTTTTTCGCCTTGCCGGCAACTCCAAAACCGCTGCCCCAGCAGATATTGAAGGTAGCTTGCGGTCTTTTTATCGACTCCAGCAGGCTCCACACCACTTTCAACCGCCTCTTTGCACGCAAACATCAAGGCTGCCTGACACCAAAGCGTCCTGATGGGCCTAGAGGTAAATCTTATGTCAAACTTAATCAAAATTCCTGTTCAATCTCCCTCAAGCCATTTTCTAGATCCCCCTTACCCCCCACAGCAGACAAGGCGGAGTCCCACCATAGAAATGGGAAGGCTCAGGCTTTGGGCTCGCTTCTCCAAGGGCCCTTACATGGAGGCTTGGGAGTGTTCTTTGATCCGTCCGTAAATGGCGTCAAGTATCCCGTTTATGAAGGCACCGGAGTCCATGTTACCGTATTTCTTCCCCAGCTCCACCGCCTCGTCAATGGAGACCTTGGGTGGGATATCATCCATGTACAGGAGCTCATAGGTGGCCATCCTCAGAATGGAGCGGTCCACCTTTGACATCCTTTCCACTTTCCAGTTCTTGGAGGCCGAACTGATCCATCGGTCCAGCTCTGGTCTCCTTTCCACTACACCGCGGACCAGATCCAGGGCGAAGTCCTTAATGGCCTCCTTAGAGTCAAAGTTAAGGCGGATGAGATCAAAGGCCTTTTGAGGGTCTCCAGGGCTGAATTCCAGGTGAAACAGCACCTGCAAGGCCAGTTCTCTGGACCTGCGTCTCCTTCCCATTTTTCAAAGTTCCAACCGCGCCTTTGGCGGGACAAAAATATGTTTAGTCCAGCTCCTTGAAGAGATTGACCATCTCAATGGCAGCCATGGCCGCTTCCCATCCTTTGTTGCCGGCCTTGGAGCCGGCCCGTTCAATGGCTTGCTCGAGGGTATCAGTGGTCAACACCCCGAAAGTCACAGGGATTCCACTGTCAAGGGCCACAGTTGCAATCCCTTTAGAAACCTCTGCTGCCACATATTCAAAATGCGGGGTAGAGCCCCGTATCACTGCCCCCAGGCAGATTATGGCATCATAATTGCCGCTCTTGGCCAAGCGGCCGGCCACCGCCGGGATCTCAAATGCCCCTGGGACCTTTATGATGTGAAGTTGATCCTCTTTTGCCCCGTGTCTGGTCAAGGCATCAACGGCTCCGTCCACCAGTCTTGCGCTCACAAAGTCGTTGAACCTGCTCACTATCAAGGCAAACTTAAATCCCTTGGCACTCAGTTCTCCTTCAGAGACTCTAGGCATAACAACCCCCTTTGCTTTTTCACTTTTCAGCTCTTGCCTCTTCCAGGACCCTCATCAAATGACCCAGTTTTTGACACTTGGTGAGCAGGTACTGGCGGTTTTCAGGCCTTGGATCAATCTCTATTGGAACCCTGCCCACCACCTTAAGTCCATATCCCTCGAGGCCCACAATCTTTTTGGGATTATTGGTTAAAAGCCGCATCTTTCTGACCCCAAGAGCTACAAGGATCTGGGCTCCCACCCCATAGTCCCTGAGATCAGGGCCAAATCCAAGCTCTTCATTCGCCTCAACAGTGTCCAGCCCCTTGTCCTGAAGGGCATAGGCCTTGAGCTTATTTGCAAGCCCGATACCTCTTCCTTCTTGCTGAAGATAAAGGATCACTCCCAGACCCTCTTTCTGGATTATTTCCATGGCCTTCCTCAACTGCTCCCCGCAGTCACACCTGTAAGAGCCGAAAACATCACCTGTGAGACATTCGGAGTGCACCCTCACCAAGATCTCCTTTTCAGGGTCGATCTCGCCCTTTACAAGGGCCAGGTGTTCGAAGTCATCAATGTCGTTTACAAAGGCAATTGCCTTGAACTCTCCATAAGGAGTGGGGAGGACGGTTTCGGCCGCCTTGTGCACAAAGGACTCGGTCCTCATCCTGTATGCAATGATGTCAGCCACAGTGGCTATCTTGAGCCCATGTTCTTGGGCAAACTTTTCCAGATCCGGCATCCGGGCCATGGTGCCATCATCCTTCATAATCTCGCAGATCACGGCAGCGGGTTTGAGGCCTGCAAGTCGAGCAAGGTCCACGGAGCCCTCGGTCTGGCCGGTCCTGAATAGCACCCCCCCTCGCCTCGCCCTCAGGGGAAACACATGACCCGGCTGCACCAAGTCCTCTGGCTTTGCATCGTCTGCAATGGCTGTAAGGATTGTATGGGCCCTGTCATGGGCTGATATACCGGTGGTGACCCCATGGCGCGCCTCAATGGACACGGTAAAGGCGGTTTTGTACGGAGACTTGTTGTCATAGACCATGGGGGGGAGCTTTAATCTGTCTACTATCTCAGGGGCTAGGGCGAGACATATTAGCCCCCTCCCATACTTGGCCATGAAGTTTATGGCCTCGGGGGTCACCTTTTCTGCTGCAATGGTGAGGTCACCCTCGTTTTCCCGGTTCTCATCATCCACCAATATGATCATCTTGCCCTGTCTCAGGTCTTCCAATACATCTTCTATCTTTGCTATGGCCATCTTTTATTCACCAAACCCTAGTCTGAATAATTTCCCCCTGGTTATTCCTCCGCTCCGGTCCTGGCTACCCCCTGTCTCTGCCTCCCTTGCCTCAAGGAGGCGCTCGATATATTTGCCGATCATGTCTGTCTCGATATTTACCGGGTCGCCAACCATCTTCCGGAGCAAGGTGGTCTGCCTTGCCGTCTCCGGGATTATATTCACCTCAAAAGCCCCGGGCTCGCACCGATTGACAGTAAGGCTTATGCCGTCAACCGCAATGGAACCCTTTTCAATTATATAGCGTGACAATCTAGTGTCCAACTCTATGCGGATGAGCCAGGAAAGATGTCGTTTTTCTTTTTTTGTTATCCTGCCAATCCCATCCACATGCCCGAGCACAAGGTGTCCTCCCAGCCTGTCACCCAGCCTCAAGGCCCTTTCCACATTCACCATATCGCCCCGCTTCAATCGGCCGAGGGTTGAACGCGATATGGTTTCTTGGGACACATCCATTGAAAGAACCTTTCCCTCTATCCTGGTAACCGTCAGACAGACTCCGTCAATGGCAACGCTCTCGCCCTTGGAACACTCAGATGCCTCAAAGGGAGGAGCTATCCTCAGGACCATGTGGTCACCGGCCCTCTGGGCCGCTTCCACCGTGCCTATCCCTTCCACCAAGCCTGTAAACATCATCCCTCCGGATAACCGGTAACCAGGACATCCCGGTCCACCACTTTAATTTTCAGGTCTTTCAACAGGAGCGCCCTTTCCATCTGGAGCACCCCGGGACCATGGGCCATGGGGATCCCGTCTCCTCCGAGCAGAAGCTTAGGTGCCAGGAATATCATGAATTTATCCACCAGTCCGGCTCTCAATAATGACCCTGCTATCCTGGCACCCCCCTCCACCAGGAGGCTCATTATGTTCATATTTCCCAATATATCCATCAAGGGGGTCAAGTCAATCCTCGCATCTTTGGTGGGGCATCTAAGCACCTTCACACCCCTTGCCTCTAAGATCTGAATTTTCTTAGGTTTTTTTAACTCATCTGCCACGACCACCACGGTCGAGGAAAGGGCGAGGTCTTGAAAGACCTTTGAATTCAGGGGGGAACGAAGCCTGGTATCAACAATTATGCGGGTAGGGCCTGGCCCGGGCCTCCCCCCCTTCCTGGCGGTAAGGCTGGGATCATCGGCCAGCACCGTCCCCACTCCTACCATGATCCCATCGCTCTGGGCCCTCAAGGAATGCACGAGCCTCCTGGAGCGCTCGCTGGTGATCCACTTTGAATCCTTCTTCCTAGTGGCGGTCCAACCATCAAGGGTAAGGGCGCTTTTCAAAGTCACAAAAGGCCTCGATGTCTTTACAAACTTGGTGTATGCCTCATAGAAACGGCGGCACTCCTGGTCCAGCACACCTGTGATCACCTCCAGCCCCTTGGAGCGCAGGTATCCCGCTCCACCCCCCTTGACCGCGGGATTGGGGTCCGGCATCCCGATCACCACCCGCCTGATTCCGCTTTGTAATATGGCCTCGGTGCAGGGAGGGGTGCGACCATAGTGATTGCATGGCTCAAGGGTGACATACATGGTGGCCCCTGGTGCCTTGCCCCCAAGCTTATCCAGGGCATCCACCTCGGCATGGGGTGCCCCGGCCCTTTGGTGGTAGCCTTTGGCCAGCACCTCTTCCCCTCTTACGATCACGGCACCCACTGCCGGGTTTGGAGAGGTCCTGCCAAGCCCTTTTCGGGCCTGTCTCAGCGCAAGCCTCATGAATTTTTCATCCCTGCCTTCCAACCCTATTTTCCGCCCCTCTTTTTCTCTCTGAGAATTTCTTCCAACTCTGCCATGAACTCATTGATGTCCCTGAACTGCCGGTAGACGGAAGCAAATCTGACATAGGCCACTTCGTCCCATTCCCTGAGTGTATTTATCACTATCTCACCGATTTCAGAGCTGGGAATCTCCTTTTTGCCCAGGTCCTGGAAATGGGTTTCAACGGCGTCCACAAATTCTTCTATCTGGGTCATGCTTATGGGCCGCTTTTGGCAGGCCTTGCGGATTCCTGCAATGATCTTTTCTCGACTGAAGGGCTCGCGCCTGCCATCCTTCTTGACCACCATAGGGAGGAGGTCCTCCAGCTTCTCATAGGTGGTAAATCGTCTGCCGCACTCGATACACTCGCGTCGGCGGCGGATCATACGGCCGTCCTTGCTCAACCTGGAGTCAATCACCTTGTTGTTGATCTCACCGCAATACGGGCATTTCATGGTTTTATCCTCACTACCTCGATCCCTGCCTCGGCCAGCATCTCCGCTGCCAGTGGATCATTATACCCTTCCTCATAGTATATCTTGGAGATCCCTGCATTTATTATCATCTTGGAGCATATGACACACGGCCTGTTGGTGCAATAAAGGGTGGCCCCTTCAATCTGAATGCCATGGCATGCCGCCTGAATTATGGCATTCTGTTCTGCATGAAGCCCCCTGCAGAGCTCATGGCGCTCCCCAGAAGGGATGGACTCATTCTCCCTGAGACACCCCACTTCCTCACAGTGTCTCAGACCCCTGGGGGCCCCATTGTATCCGGTGGCCAGGATCCTCTTATCCTTTACCAGGATGGCGCCCACATGGCGCCTGAGGCAGGTGGAGCGCATTGCCACCATCTTGGCAATACTCATGAAGTATTCGGGCCAAGATGGTCGTGACAATCAGGACTCCTCCTTGTGGTATGTGTAGATAGGGAATGCGGAGCAGATCTCCTGCACCTTGCCCGCTACGGATTTGTGGACGGACTCATCTCCTGGGGATTTCAGGACACGGGCGATAAGGCGAGCCACCTCCTTCATCTCCCCTTCCTTCAACCCGCGTGTGGTCATGGCCGGGGTGCCCAGACGGAGTCCACTGGTGACCTTCGGAGGGCGCTTGTCAAAGGGGATCGCGTTCTTGTTTACAGCTATGCCCACATCTTCCAAGAGCCTCTCTGCCTCCTGGCCGGTAATTCCAAGGCCTGTAAGATCCACCAGGACCATGTGATTGTCAGTCCCACCCGCCACCAGATCAAATCCCTGGGCGGCCAACTCCTGGGCCAGGGCCTTGGCGTTCAGGATCACTTGGCGTTGATACTCCACAAAGGATGGCTCAAGGGCCTCGCCGAATGCCACTGCCTTGGCGGCAATAACGTGCATCAGCGGCCCCCCCTGGATGCCAGGAAAGATGGCTTTGTCAAGCGGCGTGCAATGTCTCTCCAGGGCGATTATGAATCCACCTCTTGGGCCCCTCAAGGTCTTGTGGGTGGTGGATGTCACGAAATGGGCCACCCCCACCGGAGAAGGGTGAAGGTCTGCTGCCACAAGCCCTGCAATGTGGGCCATGTCCACCATGAGGTAGGCCTCCACCTCGTCTGCGATCTCCCTGAAGGTATGAAAGTCTATGGTCCTGGGGTAGGCACTGGCCCCTGCCACTATTATCTTGGGGCGGTGTTTCTTGGCCTTGTCCCTTACCTGGTCAAAATCTATCAGGTGCTCCTTTTCTGTGACCCCGTAGTGGACGGCCCTGTAAAGCTTGCCAGAAAAGCTGACAGGACTGCCGTGGGTGAGGTGCCCCCCGTGGGCGAGGTCCATTCCCAGCATCAGGTCTCCAGGCTCCATGGCCGCCAGATAGACCGCCATATTCGCCTGGGAGCCGGAATGGGGCTGGACATTTACATACTCTGCCCTGAAAAGGGTCTTGGCCCGCTCCACTGCCAATCGTTCCACCATGTCGACAAACTCGCATCCCCCGTAGTAGCGGGCCCCGGGATAGCCCTCGGCATACTTGTTGGTCAACACGGTGGCCTGGGCCTCCATGACCGCCCGGCTGGCGTAATTCTCAGAGGCGATCATCACCAGGGAGTCCTGCTCACGCCTGAGCTCCGAGACGATGGCCCCGTAAACTTCTGAATCAGACTCTTTTAGTGGTAGATCCTTCAATCACTCCCTCGCTCATATCCCGGTGGAATCAAACTGCCCAATTCTCCTCTGATGCCTGCCCCCCTCAAACCCGGTCTCAAGAAACACCCTTACCATCTCAAGGGCCAGGCCCGTGCCAATGACCCGGCCACCCATGGTCATGATGTTGGCGTCATTGTGTTCTCGGGAGAGCCTGGCCGTGTAAATATTGTGGCAAAGGGAAGCCCTAACCCCTTTGTAGCGATTGGCCACCATGGACATGCCAATGCCTGTGCCGCAGACTAAAAGCCCCCTTTCAAACTCGCCGCCTGCCACGGCCCTTGCCACCTTGTGGGCTACCTGGGGGTAGTCGGCAGACGACTTGTCAAACACACCCATGTCTTTCACTTCATGGCCCAGTTCCCTTTCCATGAAGCGCTTGCACTCTTCTTTGAGGTCAAAGCCGGCGTGATCAGAACCAACCACTATCTTCATTCCCCGCCCCCCTCAAATGCCTTGAAGACCAGAGACGCATTGGTCCCTCCAAATCCGAAAGAATTGCTCATGGCCACCCGCACCTTTGCCTGCCTTGCCTCATTGGGAACATAGTCCAGGTCACATTCAGGGTCTGGGGTCTCGTAGTTTATGGTGGGTGGAATAGTGCCGTGTTTGATGGTAAGCACGGTATAGATGGCCTCTATGCCTCCTGCCCCGCCAAGCAGGTGCCCTGTCATGGATTTGGTGGAGCTTATGGCAAGGTTATATGCGTGCTCGCCGAAGACCTTTTTTATGGCCTTGTTCTCGGATGCATCATTGAGTGGTGTGGAGGTGCCATGGGCATTTATGTAATCCACGTCCTCGGGGCTCAAGCCTGCGTAATCAAGGGCCATCTTCATACAATTTACGGCCCCTTCTCCTTCTGGCTCAGGGGCTGAGACATGGTAGGCATCACCAGACATGCCATAGCCCACCACCTCAGCATAGATCTTGGCACCCCTTTCAAGGGCCTGGTTCATCTCCTCAAGGATGAGGATCCCTGCACCCTCACCCATCACAAAGCCGTCACGGTTGAGGTCAAATGGCCTGGAGGCCTTTTCAGGTTCGTCATTGCGGGTGGAAAGGGCGCGCATGGAGCAGAAGCCACCTAGGGCCAGGGGAGTGACCACAGCTTCTGCCCCCCCGGTTATCATGGCATCAGCAATACCCTCCCTGATCATCCTGAAGGATTCCCCCACGGCATGGGCACTGGCGGCACACGCAGTCTCAATGGAGATGTTGGGCCCCTTGGCACCAAACTCTATGGAGATCTGGCCGGGAGCCATGTTTGCTATCATCCCCGGGATGAAGAAGGGGCTTATGCGGCGTGGTCCCCGGTCCAGGAGAACCTTGTGGTAGTGTTCCAGCATCTCCAGGCCCCCCAGGCCAGAGCCCGTCACACAGCCCACCCTGTGGGCGTTTTCCTTGTCGATCTTGAGGCCTGAGTCCTCAATGGCCATCCGTGCAGATGCCACTGCATAGTGTATAAAGATATCGAATCTTCGGATTTGCTGCTTGTCCATGAAGTCTTCGGACTTGAAGTCCTTGACCTCGCCGGCAATCCTGGTGGGAAATGTAGATGCGTCAAACTTGGTTATGGGGCCGATGCCCGACTTTCCGGCACAGACCATTTCCCAGTTCTTCTCCACCCCTGTTCCAAGGGGGGTTACCATTCCCAGGCCTGTGACAACCACTCTTCTGGCCATCTCAATGCTCCTCGTCCCTTTCGCTCTGGCCTTTTTCAAGGCCCCAAAATTTCCAGGCCTTAAGCAGTAGCCTTTTTTATGTAATTGATTGCATCCTGAACCGTTCTGATTTTTTCTGCGTCTTCGTCAGGTATGGAGATATCGAATTCTTCCTCCATCGCCATGATCAACTCGACCTGGTCCAAGGAGTCCGCACCCAGGTCGTCCACGAATGATGCCTCGGGCACCACATCCTCCTCGTTCACATTCAATTGCTCACAAATGATCTTCTTTACCTTTTCTTCGATCTCAGCCATGAAACCATTACCTCCTCGTAATGAAAACTAATGTTAGTCCTTTCCTGGTCCATGCTCACATGAACATGCCGCCATTAACATGGATCACCTGTCCGGTTAGATAGCTCGCCCCCTCTGAACAAAGCCAGTACACCACTTCGGCCACCTCCTCTGGCGTGCCCATTCTGCCGAAAGGTATCTGGGCCAAAAAGGCCTCTCGCACCTTTTCCGGAAGGACTGCCGTCATATCCGTCTCGATGAAGCCCGGGGCCACGGCGTTTACGTGGATCCCGCGTGAAGCCACCTCGCGGGCCACACTCTTGGTAAAGCCCATAACGCCGGCCTTGGAAGCAGCGTAATTGGCCTGACCTACATTACCTATCTGGCCCACCACTGAAGAGATGTTTACTATGTGGCCTCGGCGGTTTTTCATCATGTTGCGGATTACGGCCTGGGTGCAGTTAAACACGCTCTTGAGGTTCACCTGGATCACGGCATCCCATTGTTCCTCGGTCATCCTCATGAAAAAGGCGTCCCTGGTGATGCCGGCATTGTTTATGAGGACGTCTATCCCCCCATGGCGCTCTATTATTTGGGAAAAAATTCTATCCACATCTTTCTTTTGAGATACATCTACCTTGTGGCTTTCAGCTTCAATGCCCTGGCGGGCCAGCAGTGACACTGTCTCCTGGGCCGCCTCCTCGTCGGGGTCATAGTGGAGGATGGCAATAACGGCCTTTTCCTTGGCAAAGGCAAGGGCCACTGCCCTTCCGATCCCCCTAGACCCTCCTGTTATAACCACAACTCTCGGTTGCTCGGCCTTCATATGGATGAACTCCTCTCCTTTGGGGTGTCAGATTTTCGTGAAGCATTTACAATATGGCGCTCCATTTTCAAAGCTATTTTTTCCACAAGCGCGCAATTCACGTACTTGGCTGCAAGCCCTATGGCATTTCTTATGGCCCTTTGTGAGGCATCGCCATGGCACACCACGCTGACCCCGTTCAAACCCAACAGGGGCGCGCCACCAAAGGCCTCATAGTCCAGGGCTTTATGGATCCTCTGGAGCGGATCCTCTTCACCCATTTCAGCTATTTGCCCTTCAAAGAATGGGCCCAGCTCGCGGTCCAGCATGTTTCTAACCGCATCTGCCATACCCTCGCTGAGCTTGAGGGCAACATTTCCCACAAACCCGTCACAAACTATGATCTCCACCTCTCCCTTGAAGATGTCCCTGCCTTCCACATTTCCCACAAAGTTTATCCCGTGGTCTTTCAACAAGGGATGAGCAGCGCGGACCAGTTCATTTCCCTTGCTACCCTCCTCCCCAATGCTGAGCAGCCCCACCTTGGGAGACTCCATGCCCAAGCAGGCAATGGCATAGGCCTCTGCCATGACCGCGAATTGAAGCAGGTGGAAGGGCTTGCAATCCACATTGGCGCCCACATCTATCAAGATCACAGGGGATTTTTCTCCCGGAAATACGCCAGCTATGGCAGGTCTATCCACGCCTTCAATGCGCCCCAAGGTGAGAATGCCTGCTGCCATGATGGCACCAGAATTTCCAGCGCTCACCACTGCATCAGCCTCCCCCTTTTTCACCATTTCAAAGGCGATCCTTATGGACGAGCGCCTTTTGTGCCTGACCGCCTTTAAGGGAGGGTCATCCATTCTAACTGATTCGGCGGTGTGGCGGACAACTATTTCCCCGCCACCAAGACCTGAGGGGAGATAGCTCCTTATTGCCTCTTCATCACCCACCAGGATCACCTGGACGGGAAACACAGAGACCGCTTCCCTCACCCCCTGCACCACTGCACCAGGGGCGTGGTCGCCACCCATGGCATCAACGGCCACTCGCATACCCTACTCTTTGATTTTCAATATCGTCTTCCCTTTATAGGCCCCGCATTCAGGACACACATGATGGGGCAAAACCGGCTCATGACACTGCGCACAAGTGGAGACATTGGGCAGAGTCACACGGTGATGGGATCTTCGCATATCCCTCTTGGACTTGGATTTCTTTTTCTTGGGTACTGCCATCTCTCAAATGCTCTCCTTCTAATATTTTCTCTCCATCCGCGTTGGAATCACCCCCGGCCAGGCCCTAGAGGTGGAGGGAGCGGAGCTTCTGAAAGGCAGGATGCCCTGTGGTGGCCTTACAATCGCATCTGTCCTTGTTCAAATTTGCGCCACAAGACACACAAAGCCCCAAGCAACTCTCCCTGCAAAGCGCCTTCATGGGAAGTGACAGATAGATTTGTTCCTTTATCATATCTGTGAGTTCCACTTCATCTCCCCTTATGAAATCCACTCCCATCTCTTCTGGCGCCAATTCATACTCCTCTTCTGCCTCCACCTCCTGGGGCAATCTTTCAAGAATCAGGCTGAACTCCAAATCAAGGGGGGAGGCAAAGGGCTCAAGACATCGATCGCACTGAAGTTGCAATACGGTGGTGAAGCTCCCTCTCACTTCAAACCTTTTTCCCACCTTGGAAATTACAATGGTAGCCTCCACATCCTCCTTAAGGGCAAGTATGGGGAGCTTAATGCCCTCAGAGCGATCCCACCATTCAGGTGGCAGAGAGAAATCGCTCCTCTTTGGTTTTGTTTGAATCTGGGTCAGATCAGTGGTTATGGAGTATTTTCTTGTCTTTTTCCCCATCTTAAGCATCTCAACACTGCCCCTCAGGCAGCTTCCTTGATTGAAAGGGGGGCAGGGTCTTGGCAAAAATGAAATTTTTAGTATAGATAGCCAATAGTTCATGTCAAGAACTTTCCTCTTTGAAATCAGATGGGGGACTGGGAAAAAGCCGGAAAACCCCTTTTGTCCTTGACACTTAGCCCACCATCTATGTATTATTTAGTTATAATATCACACTTTTGTTATTTTTTTTACAAAAATAGAATTTCTTTACAATATTCGGCATTCAGGAGTGAAATTGCAGGGTCATGTGGAGATACAGGGAACGGCTCAGTTATTATGAAAGACTCAGGCGATCACTTTACGAGGTATTGCGCGATGAACTGGAAAGAAGGCTGGTCAAGGTTGCTCTAATAGATTCATTTTATAAGTACCTGGAACATGGCGTAGAATACAGCTTCTTGGAAAAGAGTGAACTGAAGCCCCTTTCCAAGAAGATGGAAAAGGAATCAGAGCTTTTCAACACCTTTATCGTGATCTTCTGTGAAGGTATAATCGGCCCTGAGTTTAAGAATCACATCAGGTTCTTCCCGGAAAATGCCGTGGTAAAAAAGAATCTTGAATACCTGGCAAATTTTTCCCTTTATAAGCGCTTCAACCTCAACCTCCGCTACTTTGAAAACCCCAGGTTTCTGGACTTCCTGGAAGAATTAATCAATGTGGACTATGCTCTCCTGATCCAGCAGGACCCAACGGTAAAAAAGAAGAATCGCTACGCACTGACTCACTTCCATGTAAAAATCGACTGGCCCATAGCAGATGCTGCCGAAGACCTGGCCAAGTACCTGAGGTACATAAAGGACAACCTGTATGAACACGGAGACAAGGTGGCGAGAATATTACAGAACAAGTTGTTTGAATATTATGGGTGTCATCACAGTGTGGGGGGACGCCGCACCGCTGGACTCATTGCAGCCCAACTTCTCAGGAAACTGGACTGCATCTCCACGGTCTTTGTCTCCAGCAGTGAATCGCGTTCCATGTACAAGTACTCCGAGCGAGGGGTGTCCAAGTTTTTCCTGATCCAGCTCAACGAGGAGCAAATCAAGGCCTTGGCAGAAAGGGAGGGAATGGTCCCGGAATTTTTCAAGGCCAGGTATTTATATCCGGCAGAGGACTACTATGTGGGCATCACTGAGGCCTCGTATCGTCACACCATCCATTCCAAACCGCCAGAGGACGGAAAGCTTCGAAAACTCAAGCCTGCCTACAGTTGGTTGAGGTTGAGGGATGAATTCCTCCATCCCCGCACCACGTCCCT
The DNA here is from genome assembly GCA_027027005.1 of Desulfobacterales bacterium. Taxonomy (GTDB): domain Bacteria; phylum Desulfobacterota; class DSM-4660; order Desulfatiglandales; family Desulfatiglandaceae; genus JALVMN01. The sequence continues at coordinate 12,597 of JALVMN010000175.1, forward strand.
TGCTTGCAGGCCTGTGAGCTACAAATGGATCTACTCCACTCCTGATTAACCACTAGTGGTAGCCCAGCCTCTCTCCCTCGCTCAACAACTCCCATCTGTCCAGTTGCCGATGCCACCTGAGCATGTATATTTTTCCGTCATCCGCACTTACCTTGAAAAAGTCGTGCTCCTGCCCATACCATCTATCCACCACTGAGACCACCTCCCGCCTCACATCTCCCACCTCGAACCACAGGGGCCTCTCGTTTGCCTTGTAACCAGAGTAGCAGCCCACCCTCACTTTCTTGGGTGTGGGATATGGCCTAAGGGTTCCTCGGCTCATCACCAACCCTTTTCACCCCCTTGAAAAGGCCCCTTAAGGCCAGGATATCTCCAAGTATCATGTAGCCGCAAGGCACCAGTAGGAGCGTGATGCCGGTGGCAAACAGTATCCCAAAACCCAGGCTCACTGCCATGGGGATCAGGAACTGGGCCTGAAGGCTCTTTTCCAAGATCAGGGGCATGAGGCCTGCAAAGGTGGTAAGAGATGTGAGTATGATTGCCCTGAAACGAAGCATTCCTCCCTGAAGCACGCTTTCTTGGAGCCTCATCCCCTGTCTCCTGGTCCTGTTTATGGCATGGAGCAAGACCAGAGAATCGTTTACCGCAACCCCGGCAAGACCCACCATCCCAAAAAGGCTGAGGAGGCTCAAGCTCAAACCCATAACCAGATGACCCAAGAGCGCCCCAACTAGGCTGAAGGGTATGGCCAACATGATTACCAGGGGCTGGGCAAAGGAGCGGAGCGGCACTGCCAAGAGGGCGTAGATGGCAAATATGGCAATGGAAAATCCGGTTATAACATCTGCCATGGACTCCTTTTGCCGCTTGCCCTCACCCTCTATGGAATACCTGAGTCCAGGGAACTGTCCCTTGAGTCTGGGGAGAAACTCCTGCTCCAGATATACCCTGACCTCATGGGCATTGGCCACTTGCTCATCCACATCTGCGGTCACCCTGATAACTCTTTTCCGCTGAACACGCTCAATGGCAGCATAGCCTCTTGCCGTATTGACCAGGGCAACCTCCCTGAAAGGGACCATGTGGCCAGAAGGGGTCTTTATGCGCATATCTTCCAGGCTCTGGAGTTCCCGGCGCTCCTCCTCTGGGTAACGCACCAAGACCTTTATTTCCTCTTGGTCTCGCTGGAAGCGGAGCGCCTCTGCCCCGTAGAAGGCATGCCTCACCTGGCGGGCAAGGTCCTGGAGCTTCAGCCCAAGGGTCTCTGCCTCAGGCCTTAGTTTCAGTTGCACTTCATCTTTTCCTGGCAGGAAGCTGTCGCCTATGTCAAACAGCCCGGGGATTTTCCTTAGTTCTTCCTTAAGCAACTCTGCTGCCTTTATCAGGGATTGGTGGTCTTCCATGGATAGGTGGATCTCAATGGGAGTGCCTGCACTGAAAAGGGTGGAATGAAAAGAGAGGGATTCTACATCAGGGACTTCACCCACCTCTTTCCTCCACATCCTGGCAAGTTGAACGGCACTCACCTCCCTCTCCTCACTGCCCACCAGTTGTACAAAGACCTGGGCCAAGTGCCCTCCTGAATCGGCCTGGACCCCTGTCATATGGCCTCCCACCTGGAATCCCACCAGAGAGGCCACATACTCCAGTATCCTGGAATCTGCTCCAGAGGCCTCGGCCTTTGCCATGGCCTCTCTTGCAGCCTTCTCTATGCGCTCCACCACCCCCACAGTCTTGTGAAACGGAGTTCCAACGGGCATGGTGATATTGCAGATCAGGACATCGCTTTCCACCTTGGGAAAGAAGATGAATTTGAGCACCCCCCCGCTCCACAGGCCTGCTGAGAGCAAGATCACTGCAATTGCTGCGGCCAAGGTGGCATATCTCCATCTTACGCAAAATCCCAAGACCTTCTTATAAGGGCCTTGGACAAACCTAAGCAGCAGCCGGGTCACGAACTTTTCTTTCTTGTCTCTGGGCTTGCACATGGCAAGGTGGGAGGGCAGAATCAGAAGTGATTCCACCAAGGAGCCCATGATCACCACCATCACCACCAATGGGATGTTTCGCATGAACTTCCCCATGGTGCCGCTCCCCAGCAGTAAGGGCCAGAAGGCCGCCACCGTGGTCAACACCGAGAATATCACGGGCCTTCCCACCTCCAGGGCCCCTTCTACGGAGGCCTTCAACGGGTCTCTGTCAGAGGCCCTTCGCCGAAAGACATTTTCCCCCACAATGATGGCATCATCGACCACTATCCCAAGAACCATGATGAAGGCAAACAGGGAGATCATGTTTATGGATACATCCAGGTGTGGCAGCACCATAAGGCCTGCTAGAAAGGAGACAGGGATTCCCACGGCCACCCAAAAGGCAAGCCGGAGGTCCAGGAACAGCCCCAACAGGATACTCACCAGAACCAGTCCATAGGACATGTTCTTCACCAGGAGCCTTATCCTGCTCCTTAGATTCTTGGATCTGTCCTGATATGTGTCCACATGGATACCGTGGGGTAGGGTGGGTTTTATTTCTTCAAGATACTTAAACACCTTGTCTGCCACATCCAGGGCGTTCTGATCCGCTATCCTGTAAACCTGGATAATCACCCCTGGAAGCCCTTGAAACCTCACCCTCACATCAACGTCCTGGAATCCTTCGCGTATGGTGGCAATGTCTCCCAGCGTGACCTTGCTTCCATCAGGGCTGGTGATTACGGGTATGTCTTGGAACTCCCGGGCAAGGTATTTGCGGCCCTTGGTCCTTATGAGGATTTCTTTTGCTTCTGCCTTGATCCGCCCAGCCGGAAGATCCAGGCTTGAATCCCTGATGGCCTCGGCCACCATCCCCAAGGTTAGGCCATAGCGCCTGAGGGTCTCCTCCTTTATCTCCACATGGATCTCCCTGGCCCTCGTGCCGGAAAGCTCTGCCAGCGTGATACCCGGGAGGCTTGTAATGTCTTCCTTGATCCTGCGGGCCACTTCTTTCAGGGTGGATTCGTCGGCTCTGCCATAAACTGCCAGGCTTATGACCCGGTGTTGTCTGGTGAGTTCTTGGACCACCGGCTTTTCTGCCTCTTCGGGAAATGTGGTTATGCGGTCAACAGAGGCCTTTACATCATCTAGTAATTTCTTTATGTCCCAGTCCTTGACTGCCTCTATCACCACGGTCCCCATCCCCTCCTGGGCCCGTGAAGTGATCTCTTTTATCCCTGAAAGGCCTGCCACCTGGTCTTCGATCTTCTTTACCACTCCCTCTTCCACCTCTGAAGGTGAAGCCCCAGGGTATTCCACGGTCACAGAGATCCTGTCCAGACTCACTTCCGGGAATATCTCCACCTTCATCCTGAGCCCTGTGGCCACCCCCGCAACTATAATGAGGATCATCAGGAGGTTGGCAGCCACATGATTCTCTGCAAACCAGCTTACAATACCCTTCATGGGTTGATTGTCCTCTCAGTAATTCTCACCTTCATCCCCCTGGTCATCACCTTGAGCGGGGAGACCACCACAAGGTCACCCTCTTGGATGCCTTCCACCACCACCAATACATCTCCATATGTCGTTGCCACCTTTACTTTCCTGTCAAAAACCGTTCCATCAGGCCCAACCACCCAGACCCTGTCTGTCGGCCTGAGGGCCGATCTTGGTATTCTTACCACTTGGCCAAGCTTGGGGCCCATTATTTCCACCTCCACAAAAAGGCCTGCAGCCAAGGGAGGGGTCTTGGCATATGGTTCTGCTACCTCGACAATTACAGGGACCAATCTGGTTCTCTCATCTATGTGGGCTCCTGCCCGCACAACCCTTCCCCTCCAGGTGACCCTCTTTCCCCCAATGCTGGCATGCACCACCGCCTTGGAGCCGAGGCCCCCTGATCCACTGAACCCAGGGATCTTCAGCCACTTGAGCTCTTCCCTTTCCAGGCCTACTAACACATGGAAGACATCGATCCCGTAAATTGTGGCAATGGACTGGCCCTTGGATACATATTGGCCGAAGCCAATCTGCTCTTCTTTTACAATGCCATCAAAAGGAGCCCTTAGTTCTGTCCTCTCCAGGTCCAGGAGGGCCTTTTGGAGCTGGGCCCTGGCAGCTTCTAGCGCTGCCCTTGCAGCCTCCAGTTGGGGCCCTTTAACCACTAGCGGAGGTGGCTTGATGCCTTGCGATCCCCCCTCGAGCGCCCACTCCTCCCTTGCCTGCTGGGATTCCGCCTCAAGTATAAGAATTCTGCTCTCTGCCTCCTTTATCCTTGCCTTGGCAAGGGTCACAGCGATCTGGTAATCCCTTGGGTCCAGACGGACCAAAAGCTCCCCTTCCCTCACAAAGCCTCCTTCAATCAGCGATGGGGACACATGTGTGACCCTGCCCGATACCTCTGCAACCACTTGCACTTCCTGGGCAGGCTTCACATTTCCATAAGCGTGGACCCTCACCATGTGTGAGACCTTCTCGGCCTCAATCACCTCAACGAGAGGCAGCGGACTGTGAGGTCTCTTTTTCTTGATCCGGGGCCTTTGCGCCCCCAACTTCATGAATCCTCCAAAGCCAAGGGCTACAAAGAGGAGAGCCAAGACCGCGTGTAGTATTATTTTCTGCCACTTACCCATCAGCTACTCCCTGCTAACATCCCATCCACCCCCAAGGGCCCTGTAAAGGGCCACCTGATTGGTGACAATGGCAAGGTCCACCAACACCAATTCTTCTTCTGCAATATATCTCTTTTGCCTGGCCTCCAGCACAGAGAGGTAGTCACCTATCCCCCTTTTGTATCGCCAAAGGGCTGTCTGCTCTGAGAGTCGGGCCTGGCCCAAAAATTCCTGGAGCATCTTTCGCTTCTCAAGAAGCCGCTCTCTTGTGAGAAGCGCCCTTTCCACCTCCATGAAGGCCTGAAGCACCACCTTTGCATACCGCGTTAGGCCCTGTCTGTAGCGGGCCTCTGCCGCCCTCTGGGAGGCCTTTAGCCTGCCTGCGTCAAAGAGGGGCTGAAAGAGGCCTGCCGCCAGGGTCCACAACTCGCTGGTGGGCTCCAGGAGCTCCTTCAATCCCTCGCTCGTGTATCCAAAGGATCCGGTAAGGGTTATCCTGGGAAAGCGGCTTGCCTTTGCCACCCCCACCATTGCGTTTAACACCCTCAACCTCGCCTCTTGGGCTCTGACATCAGGTCTTCTGAGGAGCAAATCAGAGGGCAGGCCTGGAGGTATGGCCGGTGGAAGGGGTAACGCTTTGGGCCTTGGCGGGATCTCGAGCTCTGTAAATGGATATCTTCCGCAAAGAAGAGCCAGTTGCTGCTGGGCCTTTCCCAGCTCAATCTCAAGGCTGGGAAGGGCTGTCCTTGCCTGTGCAAGGCCCCTCCTGGCCCTGGTTATATCCAGCAACGAACCCAGGCCCCGCTTAAATCTCCTCTCAAGTATCTCTAGTTCCTTTATATGGTCTTGAATCCTGGCCTTTGCAAGTTCAAGCCTCTTTTCAAGGGCCTTTATCTTGAAGTAGATGGTCACGGCCTCTGCCACAACGCCCAGGATAACTGTCATGCGGTTTTCTTCAGCTTCCAGGAGACGGGCCCTGGCAGCCTCCTCAGCCCGTTTGAGCCTGCCCCATAGATCAATCTCAAAGGCGGCGGGAAAGGCCAAGGTATAGGTGTCTGTCTTGGTGGTAAAGATCTTGCCTGGAACGATCCCTATGACCGGTCTCTTTCTCCGCTCGAACCCTGCCTCCATATTCAAACTGGGCAATCGCTCCGACCTGGCCACAACCAGCTCCGATGCAAGCTCCAGGACCTTCTCGGTGGCACCCTTTATATCCCAGTTCCTCTGGAGCACATGCTCCACCAGGCGGTTCAGTTCTGCGTCTTCAAACAAGGTCCACCAAGCAACGTCTCGGGGCAACTTTACCGGATGGGCAGGGGCATGTTGAAAAGTGGGAGGTATCTGGAAGGTTAGGGCAGGCCTCTCATAGTCAGGCCCCAGCTTCATACATCCAGGCCCGCTCAAACCAGCTGCAAGTATCAGGAGACCGATATACGTCCCTTTTAGAGAAAAGTTCCTTGCTCTCATTCCCTGCCGCCCACCAACCACCATCTAATCCCTATGATGCCAGAAGGGATCAACAGGGCGCATAGGTCATCCCATCTTCCGGGGATAAGGTCTGGCATGAAGAAGTAAGTGATGCCAGCGAGTAACATGGCGGTCCTGAAGGCCCTGCCATAGCCCATGAAGGTAAACACCCTCAAAAATGTCATGAACAGGAAAAACCAGCCTGTGTATAAGAATAGGTTTGCCATGTGGCGGTATCGCTCTGGCATGGTCTTCAAGAGAGCAGTGGTCAGCCTCTCGTAGAGTGCCTTGTGGCCCTGGAGGCGTATCTTGACCACCTGCCCTATGGTCATCCTTTCATTGATGTGGACGCCGGCAGGTATCAGGAAGTCAAGGTTAATGGGCCAAGATCTTTCGTGAAGCATGTCATTGGTGGCCCTGAAGGGGAAATCCAAGAGTGCCTTCACGCCAAAATAGCCGCCTGCGAGCAGACCACAGGCCACCAAGAAGAGAAATCCTGGCAAAAGAAACTTTTTCATGTCTCACCTACCATTAAGGAACATACCCGCATCCATGGAAAAGTCAATCCCTTCCATTTTCCACAATCGTGGCCGTGCACTATCCTTCAGACCAATTCCAGACTCAGTTTTTTATCCCTTATCAAACAAATTTCTAGAGTTTATCCAAAAAGGGCCACCCTGAAAACATTCCTTTTGTCCAAAAATGGAATTTCGGCGGGCATCAGGACTTAACAATCAATGAGCATGATAGGCGTTTCTGTTGGAAAACAACTAAAACTCCTTGACACTGTCACGGAGGAGTATGTTATGCAAAATGGGACTTTTTGGCCATTATTGGCCGATAAAAACGTGCTGTTCCATTTTTTCACTCGCGGAAAACGGAAGTGGGCTTTAGGCCTGATGCAGACAGGAAGGATCTCAGGACAATATTTGGGAAAGGAGGAAAAATTGAAAAGGACGGCTGTATTTGTGGGGTTATTGGTATTTGTGGTGGGGTTGCTCTGGCTTCCAGGCCCTGTGGATGCCGGGAAAAAGCTCAAGGCTGGCTTCATCTATGTGGGGCCGGTGGGTGATTACGGATGGTCTCATGCCCATGAGATGGGAAGGCTTTATGCCATGAAAAAACTTCCATGGCTTGATTCAATCTACGTGGAATCTGTCAAGGAAGCCGATGTGGCCAGAATAATCGACAGGATGGTCAGGGGAGAAAATTGCAAGGTGGTATTTACCACCAGCTTTGGCTACATGGATGCCACCATTGCTGCGGGCAAAAAGTATCCAGAAAAGATTTTCATGCACTGCTCCGGGTTCAAGAGGGCCAAGAATGTGGGAACTTACTTTGCCGAACTCTACCAGATATATTATCTGAATGGATTAATGGCGGGTGCCCTCACCAAGAAAAACAAGGTGGGATATGTGGCTGCCTTCCCCATCCCTGAAGTGATCCGTCACATCGATGCCTATGCCCTGGGAGTCAAGGCCGTAAACCCAAATGCCACTGTTCACGTGAGGTGGCTATTTTCATGGTATGCCCCAGGCAAGGCAAAAGAGGCGGCTGAGGCACTGGTGGCCGAAGGGTGCGATGCCCTGGCCTTTACCGAAGACTCGCCCAGCGTGATCCAGGTGGGCCAAGAACATACCGAAAAAGGAGATCCTGTATACACTTTCGGGCACTATTCTCCCATGGAAAAATTCGGTCCCGACTCTGTGGTCTCAGGCCAGTTGGTGGACTGGGGCATCATGTATGTAAAAATCCTGAAAGACGTCTATGAAGGCAGGTGGACAAATGAAGATCTGTGGTGGAGGGTAAAGGAGGGGGCGGCAATCCTTGGCGCAAACCCTGAGCATCCCGTAAACCCAAAATTTGTGGGCAGACTCAGGTCAATCAAGACAACCACCACTGATCTAGGGAAGATAAGTATTTATGACCTGGTAATAAAGAGACTGGAGCAAATGAGGCAAGGCCCTGAAGTTTTTGACCCTTTTGTTGGTCCCATTGTGGATAACAAGGGCAACCTCAGGCTGAAAAAAGGCCAAAGGGCCACGAAAGAGCAGCTTCTCAGCATCAATTATTATGTGGACAACATAATAGGAGAAATCCCCAAATAGCTTGAAAAAGCTTGCCTGAGGCAGCCTCGGCTGCCCCAGGCAATCAGACAAAAAAGACCGCCCAACTTCCATAGGCCGCTCGACCCGAACCTTCCGGAAAAAAGAAATTTGAATTGCCCCACTTACCACAAAAGGCTCGCATACTTGGGACATGGCATTGGATTTCTTAAAAGATTTTTTTGGCCGCTATGAGACGCGCAAGGTGCCTCTAACCATAGAGGAACGGAAATTCCACTTTCATGTACCAGAACGCCTGGATCCCCTTCTGGACCCAGACGACCCTCTAAAGGACTTTCCCCTCTGGGCAAGGATCTGGGAGGCCTCCATCCTCTTGGCCCATACAGTGGCCACTATCCCGCCTGATTCGGGACAGCGGCTCTTGGAGATCGGAGCAGGATTGGGGGTGGTGGGAGTGGTGGCGGCCCGCTTCGGCCATCATGTCACCATAACTGAATACGATGAGAGGGCCCTGGACTTCATCAAGGCCAACCTGGTGGAAAATCACTGCGATCATGCAGAGATATTTCGCCTCGATTGGCACCACCCGGAGCTGCCGGGAACATTTGATATTGTTGTGGGCTCTGAGATCCTATATCGTGAACAGGATTTCCCAGCCATCTATTCGTTGTTAAAAAAATACCTAAGGCCTGGGGGGAAAGTCATCCTGGCAGAGGGATTGAGAAAGACATCAGTTGAGTTTTTTGCTCAGGCAGGTAAGTTTTATCAGATTGAGGCAAGGAAAAAAGTGATCACTCTTAAGGATGAAAAGCTTCCCATAATTCTTGCCACCATGAAACCCAAATAGTCTATCCATCTCCCCACAACACCTCAACGCCCTTGCCCATCAAGAGTAGGTCTGAGATGAGGTTCACGCTTCCCCATATGGCGTCTGCAGCAAAGTGGTGTTCTATGGATTTGTCAAAAAGCACCTTGGCCTCAGGTCTGAATTCCTCATCCCCCTGCCACAGAAGGTAATAGATGGGTATCCTGGGAAAGAGCCTGAACATATATGCAGCATCGGCCAGGGCCACTGATTCACCCCCCAGCCTTTCAGATGCCACCCTGAATCCATTCAAGTCATTGCCGAACCGCTCCACAATGGGCTTTAACTTTAACTCATGAGGCCCGGTAAAGAAATGGGATGTCTTGAGTTCCTGGACCCCAATGAGCCTCTTTGTAACGGGCTGGTCCTTGGCATGCAGAAGGTAGACCAGTGCCAAAAGCTCCACCAGAGGATGTTGCAAAGGCCGCCACCCTCCACCAAATTGAAGGGAGATCTTTCTCTCTCTCAGATCCATGAGGATGAAGGTGTCAAGAAAAGGCAATAGAAATTCACCTTGGGAACTCAGGCTGATCAAGGTCCTGGAACAGATCTCCTGGGGATCTGCTGCACTTATCTCTTCCCAGTATTCCTCGGGCACCTTCAAGAGCTCCCCAAGGGGGGAGCGGGACTTGGGTGGCTGCTTTCTCCTCCTCTCCTGCATGGCAAGATACCCCTCGCTATAAGGATAAAGTGATTCCTTGAACCGGCTGCAAGGAAATTCCCCGCAATCCCTTGGGCAGTATTCCACCTCCCTTTCGATGGCACAGGCAAGGATAGGACAAGGGGCGCCCAGTATCCTCTCCATATCTGCCTTTTTTCTGGCCCCTTCCACACTCCTTCCAGAGCCACAACTCCCGCAAACTCCAAGGAGGTTTAGTCTGCACACAGAACAATTTATACCACAAGCACCCGTTGCCATATCCCCTACTGTTCCTAATCGCTGTTGGCTCTTAACATACCCTAGCAAAGAGGGTGGAACAATTCATTCACTATTTCTGAAATAAGCCCTAACCTCCTCCATGGAAAAACGATCCAGTTCCCTAAAAATGGCTGCCTTGGCCCTTTTGATCTTCTTCGTGGATGAATGCAGTCTCTCAAGCTCAATTGACCCCAAGAGGATCCTCTTTCGAATCTCTTGAATGCTTTCAAATACCAGTTGGTTCTCTTCACAAATGAGCAGGAGATCTGCCCCTGCCTCAAAGGCCTGGGCTGCAGCTTCTGGCACCTCATATCTCTTTGTTATTGCCCCCATCTCCAGATCATCTGTAATGATCAACCCCTCAAATCCCAACTGGCCTTGCAAGAGCTTCACAATTACTTCCCGAGAGAGGGTGGCGGGGTTTTCTGGGTCAATGCAGGGATAGACGGCATGGGAGAGCATGATCCCTGACACTCCGTGCTCCACTGCTGCCCTGAATGGGACAAGGTCGATCCGTTTTAGCTCCTCTTCCTGGACTTCTATTGTTAACTCGGCATTATGGGGATCAGACACGGCCGCCCCAAGCCCGGGGAAATGCTTTGCCACCGAGAATATGCCCTGGGCCTGGAGCACTTCTATTACAATCCCACCAAGCGTTGAAACCAGTGTGGGGTCTGAGCCGAATGTCCGGCCCTTGAGGTGACCTTCAGGCTCTCCCCTGGGGACATCCAGGACCGGCGCAAGGTTCATGTTCAGCCCCACCAATGCCATTTCCCTGCCAGTCGTATGTGCAAATTCCCGGGCTTCCCTTTCTGGATCAGAGCTCATACTGATGGCCTCGCTGCCTGGGAACTGGGTGAAAGGCTCCTTCAACCTGGAGACCCTCCCGCTTTCTTGATCAATTGCAAGAAAGAGCGGCTTCCCCTGTCTCTCCACGGCCAATTCTTGAAGGCCCTTGCACAGCCTTGCCAACTGAATGGGACCCTCAATATTCCTTGAAAAGAGGATAATGCCCCCAACTCCCACATCGCCCACCAGGTGCTTGGTGGCATCATCCAGTCCTGTGCCTGGCATACCAACAATGAATAACTGGGCGATCTTGGAGTCCAGCTCTGCCAATTCAAGAGTTGATTGCATGGGCCTTAAAAAGCAACATATTTGGAGTTTATTTCCAAGGTGCCCTCATGATATAGCCAGGGATACAGGCCCTCTGCCCTGGCCCCTGTTATGATTTGCAACCAATATGACTTAATGACAAGGAAATGTAAAGCAGGTGAGTAAGAGCACATGAAGGCCATGATACTGGCGGCAGGTTTTGGCACCAGGTTGAGACCTCTTACCTTTTCTAGACCCAAGGCATTGGTTCCCATTGCTAACAGACCTCTCCTGGAATATGCCATCTCATATCTGGCCTCATTTGGTGTTTGTGAGATCATGGTAAACGCCCACCACCTTTGGGAGCAGATCCAAGGGTATTTGGAAACACAACCTCTAAAGCAGGTGAAGACCCACATAAGTATCGAACGCGAGATATTGGGCACCGGGGGAGCACTGAAAAAGGTGGATGAGTTTTGGGGTGAAGGGCCTTTTGTGGTCTTCAATGTGGATGTGCTTACGAATGTGGATCTCCACAGTGTACTAAATTCTCACAAAGAATCAGGGGCGCTTGCCACCCTAGTGCTCCACCACCATCCCCTTTATAATCTCGTGGAGACGAACCGCCGAGGGGAAATAGTGGCCTTCCACAGCACACCTTCCGAGGACATGCTTGCCTTTACCGGCATCCATGTGATCAGCCCTGAGATATTACAATTGATCCCTTCTAATCGTTATTCCAGCATAATCGATTGTTACAGAAACGCCATCTCACTGGGGCTCCCCATAAAGGGACACATATGTCAGGGGATAAAGTGGCTGGATGTGGGCACAATTGATAGTTATGTGCAGGCAAACAGGGCTAGGGTAAAATCAAATAGGTTCCTTATTGGAAATGGAACAAAGCTGGCCGGATCTGCAAAGCATCGGGGCCGAGGCGTGATAGGAAACAATTGCAGTATCGGCAAGGGGGCTATTTTGGAAGACAGCATCCTATGGGACAATGTGACAGTGAGGGAGGGGGTAAAGGTGATAAGGAGTATAGTGACTGATAACAAAATAGTAGAACAGGACCTTGTGGATCACGTGATTTAAATATCAGGGAGGGTGTCTGCCCAACCCAGGGCCTCCAGATAACATTCGGGCACCTTGTCCTCCTCCACACCGGTGGCCTCCACCGCCCTGTTAAATTCCTCCCAGTCTCCCCTTTCATAGGATTCCACAAGTGCCAGAAACTCCCCTAGGACGCCCTCCCTTGAGACGAGAGCCCTCTTGATGGCCTCCCCAAGGGGAAGCCTTTCCATCAACTCTGCCATGTCCTGATCCATAATTGCATCTATTCTTGAAAAAAGACCCAGGGTGAATAGCTCGGACTCGTTCAGACCGGTTCCACTGTGTCTTGCAAGGAGTTCACACATCTTTGCCCTTATGATGGAGTTTCGGATGAGTTCATGAGGTTTGTCTTCGGCAAGTTTCGCCATGACTATGAGGGAAATAAATCTTTTCATACCGGTCTCACCAAGCATGACAATGGCCTGCTTAATGGTGGATATCTCGTGGACGCGGCGAAAAAATGAAGAATTGATGTATCTCAAGAGCTTATAGGAAATGGAAACATCCCTGGCCACGAGCTTTTCCAGTTCTTCGAACCTGAAATCCTCCTTGTTGGCCTCTGCAATCAACTGGATCAGATTAATCTTTGAAGGGGGGACTTCCCTGCCCTCCACTATCTCGGGCTTGCTGAAAAAATAGCCCTGGAACAACTCAAAGCCCATGTCAGCGGCCTTTTGGAATTCTTCGTGTGTTTCAACCTTTTCGGCCAAAAACTTGACGCCGTATTCAGACAATTTTTCGACATGATCCTCAATCACCTCCATTGAGGTGGCCCGGAAGTCCATTTTTATGATATTGGCCAGGGCAACCAACGGCTCCAGATTAGCCTCATAGAAAAAGTCGTCCAGGGCTATCAGGTAGCCCTGTTGCGATAGCTCTCGGCAGACCGCCACCACCTCTTCTTCGGCCTCCACATCCTCAAGGACCTCCACCACAAGTGTCTCCTTTGGAAACATGGAGGGCACATTTTTTACCAAAAGATCGCGGGTAAAATTCACAAACGCCTTATTCCCCCCTACTATTTGATCGATTCCAATGTTTAGGAAGCTATTTGAAAGGAGCTTTGATGTGGCAGTGTCGCCGTCTATGTCAGGAAACGCGTTGGTGGTCCCTCCCCTGAAAAGTAGCTCATAGCCGTAAATGGACTTCTTTTTGTCAAATATAGGCTGTCTCGCCACAAAAACATTCATCTTGTTCCCTCTAAGAGCGTTGTCTCCCATTCATCCCTGAATCTCTTCCTTGCCAGTTCCTTTCCAGGGAGGAATCTCATGCACGAATCAAGCCAAATCCTTTTAGAAGTCAGAGGAGGAATTATAATGTGCTGCCCTGATTGATGCGGTACTCCCTAATGCGGTTTAGGAGGGTCTTATAACTTATATCGAGGAGTCTGGCGGCCTTGCGTCTGTTCCACCGGGTCCTTTTCAAGGCCTCTATTATGGCCTTTCGTTCCACCTCAGCCACATAGCGCTTGGTCACTTTCCGCAAGGAGAAATCATCTCCTGAAAAGAAATATTCAATCCCTGATTTCCCCAAGTCTCTGGAAAGAGGGTTGGAGATGAATTGCCATTCTTGCCCGGAAGTCCCCAGATCCGGGTCCACATCCAATACCTCAAACAGGAAATCCCATTCCTGATTTATCATGGCCCGGCGAACCATGTTTTCCAACTCCCTTACATTGCCCGGCCATCTATACCTCTGAAGCAGGGTTATCACATTCGCTGGTATGTCAAGGGGATCACGATTGTTCTCATAACAAAATTTGTTAATAAAGTAATCGGCAAGGAGAGGGATGTCCTCTGGTCTGTCTCTAAGAGGGGGTGCCTCAATACGAAACACATTGAGTCTGTAATAGAGGTCCTTTCTGAATTTTCCCTCCCTCACCATTGTCCAAAGGTCACTGTTGGTGGCAGCCACCACTCGAGCGTTTACTATCTTATCGCGTACCCCCCCTAACCTGGAAAAGCTTTTGTCTTCAAGTAGCTGTAAGAACTTGACCTGTGAGGTAAGGGGGAGGTTTCCGATCTCATCAATGAACAGAGTTCCACCATGGGCCATCTCAAGCCTACCGGGTTTGTCGCGCTGCGCCCCGGTAAATGCCCCCCTCTGGTAACCGAACACTTCACTTTCCAATAGATCTTCTGGTAGTGCCCCGCAATTGATCTTGACCAGAGGCTGGTTTCTTCGGGATGAGAAATAGTGAAGAGAACGGGCTATAAGCTCTTTGCCGGTACCACTTTCTCCGGTTATAAGGACCGTTATGTCCTTGTCCGAGATGCGCCTGACCTTCTCCCTGATCTTCTGAATGGATGGACTAATGCCTATGAGCACAGGGAACTCAGGACCCTTGCTAAGGTCATTCCTTTGGGCCAGCCCCTGTTGGATCTTTTCTGCCGTCTTGGCAGGCTCTTTTCCAAGGGTGAGTCTATGAATCCCTTCAAATGGGCCATTGTCCAGGACAGGGGCCAAGTCCTCTTCCTGTGAGGTCAAAAACACGGAAACGCCTGGATCCACAATCTTGATCCTATGTATCAGCTTTAAGGTAATGAGGGTAGGAACTGAGGGGCCTAGCAAGGCAAAGGTGGGGGCATAGCCCTCAAAATGCCTGATGGGGACCGATGTGGAGGCAGAAAATATGGTATTGAACCCTGCGCTCCGGAGTTCTGCCTCCAACCAGTCCAGTTCCACCTTTTCATCGGTTATAATCAGGGCTCTGATATCGTCCTTCATTCAGCCTCAACCATTATCAGGGATCTTTCCCAGCACTTGGGCCAGGGTCCTGCTGAGCTGTTCAAGATTGCATGGTTTTGTCATGTATCCCTTGATCAGTTCCCTTATGTCATCTTCCAATCCCTGAGGCCCTGTCTCCTCGTATCCTGAGACAATCACAATCTTGGCATCAGGATCTCTTGCCAATATCTCTTTCATACAAGATACGCCATCCATCTCTGGCATGTTTCTGTCGAGAAGGAGCAGATCAGGAGACCAGGTCTTGTACTCTTCGATAGCCTTTTTGGGTCTCGTAACCGCCTTTACCTGGTAGCCCAGCCTCTTGATCATGCTTGCCAGGGCATTGAGGGCCGTGCTCTCATCATCCACTATCATGACCCTCTCCCCTTTCCCAAGGTACAAGGTGGAACTCTTGACCTCAGTGGGCTCTTCTTGAGAATTTTCGAGGGGGAAAGAAATGGTAAAGGTTGTCCCCTCACCCGGCTTTGATTCAACGCTTATGGAGCCATTGTGTTCCTCCACTATCCCATGAACCGTGGTAAGCCCCAGCCCGGTCCCCTTGCCTACATCTTTATTCGTAAAGAAGGGATCAAAGATTTTCTCGAGCGTCTCCTTCTCCATTCCATGCCCGGTATCTGAGACTGAGGCAATTACTCGACCTCCTTCTCTCCAGGCCCTTATCCTAATGACCCCGCCTTCTGGCATGGCATCCCTGGCATTTGTGAGGAGATTCATGAACACCTGGCTCAAGAGAGAATGGTTTCCATTGATGGTCAATCCAGTCTCAAGGTCCATCTCTATTTGTATGCTCTTGTCAAATAGCCTTTCCACGATCTTGAAGGTGTCCTCTATCACATCAGCAAGGTCTATAGGAGAAAGGGCGAACTCCTCTCCCAGCTTTGAGAAGTGCAGAAGGCTCTGGATGAGTTCAACGCCTTTTTCCACCGAGGAGGTGACATTCTCCAAGGTCTCGGCCACATTGTTGTTGTGACCTTCCACCATCTCCAAATACTCTACATTGCCCAGAATGGCTTGTAGAATATTTCTGAAATTGTGGGCAATCCCCCCTGCAAGTCTTCCAATAGATTCCAGTTTTTGGGCCTGCAATACCCTCCTTTGCAATTCCTTTTGCTCTTGCTCTGCCTTGACCCGCTGGGTGATGTCGTCATAGAGGAGCACCAGTTCCCCGGAAGGGAGTCTGTAAATATCATATTCTCTCCATCCACTCCTGACCTCATCCCTATAAAAACACCTGGGGATATTCATGAACCTACCGCTCTCCCAGACCTCTCTGAAGGCCTCCGGCATCCTGAGTTCCAAGAAACCGGGGAAGACCTCTTCCATCCTCTTCCCTATAACATCCTCTTTCCTGAATCCCTCGATCTCTTGCGCCGCCCTATTCACATCCACTACTATAAAATCGTCACCTTTTTCATTCACCTGAAAAACCACCACTCCACTCCTCATGTTGTCAAAGATGGCCCTGAAACGCTCCTCACTACTCCTCAGCTTTCTTTGAGCCTCTCTGAGGCTGTATGTCCGGCTCTCCACCATCCTTTCCAGATTGGAGTAAATCAACGCGTTCTCTATGGCTATAGCTGCAGGGCTTGCTATGGCCAATAGGAGGTGGAGGTCTTCTTTCCTGAAGCTATGGGGTTTTTCCAAGGAATCCACATAAATTGCCCCCCTCACCTGTTTCCTGCTTATGAGGGGGACACACATCACAGACCTGATCTTCATGCTCCTGATGCTGTCTGAAAGATCAATCTGGCGGGCCAGCTGGGTATCCACCATTGATACAGGTTTTGCCTCCCTTATAACCCTTTCCACTATGCTCTTGCTGTACCTTAGCGGGGTGGTATCACTGGGATTGCGAGTGCGAGAAATGATCTCCTTGATCTCCTCCTTGGCGTCATCCAGCAAAAGTATGGCTCCGCGGTCGATCCTCTTCAGACAGTCAAAAAGCGAGTTCATAATGGTTTCAAGTATCTCATAGATGTCAAACGACTCCATCAAGGCGGTGGAAAGTCTATAAATAACCTCAAAATTCTTGATCTTGGTCATGGGCCTGCCCTTGAGGATATATTCCTCTCCAAACTGGCCCGTGATTTCCATTTGCGTGTCTTCGCTTACGAGCGTCCCTTCTAAGGAATACTCCCTTTCCACTGAAAAAAGGGTGGAACCAATGGCAATGGTGTCTCCTTGGTTGAGTTTCTCACGCCTACCGGGCTCTAACTTGACTCCATTGACATATGTCCCGTTGGTACTGTTAAGGTCTTCCACATAGAGATCTCCATCCTCCATGAGGATCCTCATGTGCCTGGCAGACACAGAGCGGTCATAGACCTGGAAATCACTCTTGGGAGATCGCCCCACCACCAGCACTTCCCGGTCAATCTCCACACCCTTTCCTTTGTCCGGTCCATCTATAATGAAGAGACTAAGCATGGCTCAAATCCTTTTTTCGGAAATTGCTTCACGTTCTCTGATTGCAAACAGGACAAGTCCATGGAATGCTCAGGGCCTCTTTTCTTTTTTCGTCAAAAGATCTCTTACGTGTTCTTTAAGGATCCCCATCTTTACTGGCTTGGACAAAACCAGGTCTGCATTCTTCTCAAGTGCCGCAGCTTCAGGCTCTTTGCCATAGCCGGTAATGGCTATAACCGGTATCTGGGGCCTGTTTTGCTTCGAGGCGGTCACCACCCCTACTCCGCTTACATAGGGCATCACAATATCCGTGATAACCAGATCGTAGGTCTCACTCTCCAGCAACTTGAGGCCTTGAAGGCCGTCTTCAGCAGTAATCACCTTGTAGTTCTCAAGCTCCAGGTGTTTAACCATCATTTTCAGGACATCCTTGTCATCCTCAATAACCAGTATGGTCCTCTGCCTTTTTCCTTCGGTCATGTTTGGAGCCCCCTATTCAAAGTTTTCTCCCCTTCCACACAACCCTGAATACTCACTAGATTGTTATTTTTCCACCTTTGGAACCAAACAACAAGATACCCTTGCTGAATTGGAAATTAGCCCTTCAATTTCTCCAAGGCCTCTCTGGCCTCTTTCAGTTCGGGATCAAGCTTCAGCGCCTTTTTCAGATAACTCCGAGCCTCCTCAAGTTTGTTGACTTTTAAAAGGGCCATGCCCATGTGATAATTGATCACCGGATGGTCAGGCGCCCTTTCCAAGGCATCGCTCAACTCTGAAACAGCGTTTAGATAACTCCCCTTCAAATAATAAATCCATCCCAAGGTATCCATAATGGCTGGGCTGTTCGGCATATTTTCCTTGGCCGTTTGGGCAAAGCCCAGTGCCTCATCTATGTTTCCTCCTTTACTGGCCAACAGCCAGGCCAGATTATTTGCTGCCGGAGCGAAATCTCTTTTGACCTCCAGGGTGTTTCTGTAATATTCCTCTGCCCTTTTCCAGTCCCCTTTCTGCTGCCAAATGGTCCCCAGGGCCATCAGGGCAGGCAAATAATCATCCCTTTTTTCCAGAATTTTATGATACTGTGAGATGGCCTGCTCTAGCTTTCCGCTTCTGACGTGGAGCCTTGCCAGGGTCTGATAAGGGCCCACGAGGTTTGGTTCCAACTCGATTGCCTTCTTCAGATGCCTTTCTGCCTCCTCGGGCATTCTCCTTGCCAAAAAAAGCTTTGCCTCCATGTGTTCTATCGTTGCAAGGAGTGGCTTGCTGTCTTTGAGCTTTTCCTTGGCCGAGGCACACAACTCTAAGGCCTTACCAAATCGCTTTTTTGCCGCATGTATCCCCACAAGTAGGCTCAAGGCATCCAGTTGGCCAGGATTGATCTCCAGGGCCTTCTGGAAGAACTCCAGTGCAGCCTTTTGCCTTCCTTTAAGTCTATTGATAAGACCCAGCTTCACATAAGCAGGGGCATGGCGGGGGGCCAATTGGACCACCCTGCTGAAGGTCTTGTGGGCTGAATCCAGGTCTTTCTTCATCATTTCCAGGTTGCCCTTTAACATCAAGGCCCTGATATCTTGCGGCCTCTTTTTTAGCACATATTCAATCTGTTGCGAGGCGGGTTCAAGGCTTCTATCTCTCAGGTAAAGCACTGCCAACTCCAGTCTGGCCTTCATGTGGTTGGGGTTTAACTCAACGGCCTTTTGGAGGTCAGCTTGGGCCAGCTCAATCTCGCCCTTTCCAAGTTTGGCCAATGCCCTGAAATAGTAAGCATCAGGCCAATGGGGTCTCCCCCTCAACGCAATGTCAAATCTCTCAATGGCCTTTTCAAACTCCCTTTTTGCCAGATGGAGCTTGCCTTTTAAAAAGTTCGAAGCCACATGGCCTTTATCCAGTTCAAGGGCCTTGTCCAGGGTTGCCTCTGCTTGTCTAAACTTCTTGAAGTCGAGCTGCAATTGGGCGGTGGCAGCAAGGATGTCGGCCGAGTCTTTCTTTATGGAAGAGGCCCTGGTCATGGCCTCCAAGGCCTTTTCATACTGACCCCGTCTGGCAAAGTATCGGGCAAGGTTTATGAGAGGGGAGACATCCTGGCCCGGGGAAACTTCTACGGCTCTCTGGTACTCTCTTTCTGCCTTTTGAAACATCTTCCTGTCTTCATAAAATTTTCCCAAGATAGTGTGGCCAATATAGTCATCCCCTGCCATCTCAAGCATTTTGTTCAGATACTTTTCGGCCTTGTCCCAGTCTCCCTTTTGACCATATAGCCTGGCCAACTCAACATATACGATCCTGGCGTCAGGCTTGAGAGCCAAGGCATCCAGGTACCTTTTCTCGGCTCTGGCAAAATCATTTTTCAAGGCATAGAGTCTCGCAAGGGAGAGCGTGGCCTTGAAGTTATCCCTTGAAAGGGCCATGGCCTTCTTTAGGGTCTCAATGGCCCCTTGGAGGTCTTTTTCAAGGACCTGCACACCTGAGAGTAGCACGAGGGCATCCACATGGTCAGGCTTTTTTCCAAGGATGAGTTCAGCCTTCTTTCTGGCCTCTTGAGGCTGCCTTACAAGCAGGTATATTTGACCCAACTTTAGCTGGGCCTCAAGATTGTCAGGGTTTATGGATACGGCCTTGGAAAAGGCCTGAAAGGCCTCCCTCCCTTTCTTGTCTTTCAGGTATGCCTCACCGAGCAGGTAATAGGCCTCACCATTTTGAGGATTCAATTGCACTACGTTTCGAAGCTCGATTATGGCCTCCTTGTATTTCCCTTCCTCAAGGTACTTTTGGGCCTGCTTATAGTGCCTTGCCTCCTTTTCCTCTTTGCTGGCACACCCGAAAGAGAAACAGGCCACCACAAAGAACACCACCACCAGTAATCCTGTCTTCTTGCAATACTTGTTCAAGTCAACACCCTCTAGCTTCTTGAATTTTTCCAATACCATACCTGCGGGTCACCTGAATGTCAAACATCCCTTGACCCTGAAAGGGACTTGAGATAATTTCTTGCCAAAGTTCTAAACTGCAATACATGCCGCTAACGATTTCCAAGATACTGGATCAAGATGGGGTATGGGCCTCTGCCCCCTGCAGGATAGATGCGGGGGGCACCTGGGACATAAAGGCCATGGCGCTGCCCTTTGAACCCCACCGTCCGACCACTGTAAACATTGCCTTGGATCTAAGGACAACCGTCCGCATCCTACCCTTTGAGCACGGCTGGTTGCGAGCAGAGGTAAAAGGAATGGGCAAACCCCAAATCTCAAAAACAGACCAGCCACATCTGAGAGGCCCAAACGCTTTGGTGTTTGCCGCACTGTCCCATTTTGACCTGGACGGGGCAAGCGTTGTCATCGAGCCCACCGCACCCCTTCGCTCATCCCTGGGGGGCTCAAGCACTGCACTGGTGGCCCTCCTGAAGGCCATCTCCAAATGCATGAGGAAGGCTGGGCAAAAGGCCCTTACCACCAACCAGATTCATCTTTTGGCCTACCACCTGGAAGATGCCATCAGCGGAGGCAATTGCGGCTTACAGGACCAGGCGGCTGCGGTTTACGGTGGGGTAAATCAATGGGTATGGCAGTATCGGGATCCAAAAGGGCCGTTCAAGAGAATCAGACTCTTATCCCCTTCTGGGGAAAAGGAACTCTCCAGGCATCTGTTGGTGGTTTATACCGGGACCCAGCATTTCTCCTCCACGATCAACAAAAAATGGGTGGAGGATTTTCTTTCAGGAAAAACCAGGTCGGGGTGGCTAGAGGTCAATGAGATTGTCCATGAATTTGCCGCCCGCCTGAAACACCTTGACTGGGCCGGGGCAGGGGCAAGCCTTAGGAAGGAGATGGAGATCAGGGAAAAGATAACCCCTGAGGCCTTGACCAAGTTGAGCCGAACCCTCATTGGTCAGGCAAAAGGCCTTGGTTGTGGGGCGAGATTTGCAGGAGCCGGTGCTGGCGGATGTGTATGGGCAATAGGAGAGGCAAACAACATCTCTCGTTTGGAGAAGTTGTGGTCAGCGAGTCTCCAGGGGGTGAAAGGGGGGAGGATGCTGAAGTGCGCCGTGGACGGGCGAGGTGTCAAGTAAACCTAGCTGGGAGGTTTTTGGTAAACAGGGCCCAGGTTGGCTGACTTGAATATGGCCCGAAACTCCTCCAGGAGTGCGTTGGTGGCCTTTTCCACCATAAGCACATCTCCCTCCGATACCACGCTCATGTCCAAGCCATCCACCGCTTCCTTGAGCCTTTCGAATTGGTCTAAAAATTCTTGATTGTCGTATCTGTCCCCGATTGATCTGTGTACATCTATTATGGTTCCGATACAGTTCTTTACCCTTAGTCGATACTTGTTTTCCTGGTCCATTTTCAACAGATCACGCCTTTCCCACCTCTTTGAGTGTTTCCATGAATACCTTATAGAAGCTTTCATGGTCTGCCAGCGCCCTTGAGAGGATCGGCGCCAGCTTCTTGAGGTCGTTTTTATTTATCACAAGATTGGCGCTCATTGCAAATGCTTTCATGTGGTCCATGCTTTTGAATCTCGGGCCTATGAGGACCAGGAAAATCCTTCGTCTCACCGGCATTGCCAAGTGCTCCAAATACCTGAGGATCGGGCTTTGAAAAATCTCGGTGGCATCAAAACCGTCTGATAGCAGAATCATCGGGAAGTGATGAAACCGCATCTTATTCATGGCATCTCTGGTATCTTCTGCCGCTATCACCCTGTAGCCCACCTCTTTGACGGCCTGCTTGATCAGTGAGGCCTCTTGATGGTCGGCGGCCATGAGGAGGGCGACCTTTTCACCTTCTCCAATGGTCAACTCAAGGACTTCATCAACATCCCTGTATTCATAGCCTGCCGATACCTTCACCACTGCGGACTGCTTAGAGCTATCCTCTTCCTCCCCTTTTGACCGCTCAACCACAATCCTCTGCTTACACTTCGGACAAGCTACTGAGACCTGCCTCCCGGCAGGGATTTTGTCGTCAGGGATATTAAATTTCGCCCTGCAATGGGAGCAAACAACCTGCATTTTCCTCTCTCCTATTTGCCAATGTGTTTGCCATACTCTCGGTCAATGTCCAGTCCCTCGATGTCTGTGGTCTTTTCACCTCTGGCCGCCTTGATGTTGTCTATGGCTCGTCCTACTACGGACTTACGGGAACAATATGTCAGGGCGGTCTTTTCCGTGATGAGTCCTTCTTTATAAAGCTCTGAGATGGACTGGTCAAACGTCATCATACCAAAGGGCTGGCTCGCCTCTATTATCTCATAAAAGGTCTTGCCCTCGGATTCGCCATGAAGTATGGCGTCTTTCACCCTTAGATTGGTCCCCATGATCTCAAAGGCCGCAACCCTACCTCCACCCACCTTTGGGAGAAGTCTCTGGCAGACCACCCACTTGAGCGTGTCGGCCAGCCTGATCCGGATCTGTCGTTCCTCCTCCTTTTCAAACATTCCCAACACCCTGTTTATGGTCTGGCCTGCATTCACCGTGTGAATGGTGCTGAGCACCAAGTGCCCTGTCTCGGCGGCCCTGATACCGATCTCCACTGTTTCTCGGTCCCGCATCTCACCCACCAGTATCACCTTTGGTGCCTGACGGAGCGCAGCCCTCAGCCCGGTGGCAAAGTCTTTGAAGTCAACTCCCAACTCCCTCTGATTAAAGGTGGCCCTTTTCTGGGAATGGATGTACTCCACTGGATCCTCGAGGGTGACTATGTGTACCGCATGCTTTTCATTAATTTCATTCAGCAGCGCTGCCAGCGATGTGGTCTTGCCGACTCCTGTGGCGCCGGTCACCAAAATAATCCCGTTCTTTTCCTCGGCCATCTTGTAAAAGGTCTTGGGGAGCTCCAACTCCTCAATGGTGGGGACCCTGTTGGCAAGCTGTCGCATGACCGTGGAATAACAGCCCTTTTGGGAAAACACATTCACCCTGAACCTGGCCTTCCCTGCCAGATGATAGGAAAGGTCGCAAGAGCCTTCTGTGAGCAAGGTCTTTATTAGCCGACGGTCATTATTGATGAGGTTGAGGGCAAATATCTCGGCCTGAAACGGGGTGATCTTTCCTATGGGAGGGTTAAGCCCCACGGGCTTGAGTTCCCCGGAGCTTTCCACCTGGAAGGGTTTGTCCACCGTGATGTTGAAATCCGAGACATTATCATAGGACTCAAGCATCATGGTCAGGATATAATCTATCTGCTGTTTTCTCATGTCTCATCTCCCTATGGCATTGTTCGTTATCAAACCTCTGTGAAGTCAGCAGGTGGTTTTTTGAGAAAGGGCAAGAACCTCTGCTTTTCTATACACTTCATGTAGGCCTCCTCAGGGCTGATCTTCCTGGCATTTAAAAGCTCCATGATGGAGTCGTCAAGGGTCTGCATGCCATACTTTTTACCTGTCTGGATCATGGAAGGGATCTGAAATGTCTTGCCTTCCCGAATAAGGTTCCTTACCGCAGGCGTTGCTATCATTATCTCCAGGGCCGCCACGCGCCCCCGGCGGTCGATTCGACGGAAAAGGGCCTGGGAGATAACGGCCCGGATACCATCGGCCAAGCTGCTCCGCACCTGCTCCTGCTGGTTTTCAGGGAAGACCTCGATGATACGGTCAATGGTCTTGGCAGAACCCATTGTATGCAGAGTGGCAAAGACCAGGTGACCGGTGTTACAAGCCTCAAGGGCAAGTGAGATGGTCTCGAGGTCCCGCATCTCGCCCACCATTATGATGTCAGGGTCCTCACGCAGCGCACCGCGCAATGCTGCTGCAAATGAGCGGGTATGGAGCCCCACTTCCCTGTGGTTTACAATGGCCTTTTCGCTGTTGTGCACGAACTCAATTGGATCCTCTATTGTAATTATGTGGTCTTTTCTGGTGAGATTTGCCTCGTGGATTATTGCGGCAAGGGTTGTGGACTTACCACTCCCTGTGGGACCTGTAACCAGCACAAGCCCCCTGGGAAGGGTGGCAAGCCGCTTTACCACCGGAGGGAATCCGAGTTGGTCACATGTCATGATTGCAGAGGGAATCTCGCGGAAGACAGCTCCTACGCCATTTTTCTGGAGGAAAAAATTGGCCCTGTATCTGGCAAGCCCGGGGATCTCGTATGCGAAATCCACATCTCCCGTCTCTTCAAACTCCTTTATCTTCTCCTCTGGCGCGATCTCATAGATCATGGACTTCAGGGTATCGTTGTCAAGCACCTTGTACTTGACACGCTCAATCTCACCGTCAATCCTCAAGACAGGCTGCTGGCCCGCAACCAGATGGAGGTCCGAGGCCCCCTTTTCATTCATGAGCTTGAAAAACGCATCTATTTGTGCCATTTTTTCCTCCCTTCCTCTGCTTCTACTTTGCTTAAATCAGACCGCCATTATTAGAGTTGCCTAGAGGCTCATGATGCAACACATATGCCACTCAAACGATTCTCCTCATAGGAGAATCGGTCCAACCCCTAACAAGCTTTAACCTTATACTCCTTGCCCCATAGACCTTACCGTATCATGAACCCGGCCTGCCAGCCAACCATTGATAGGCCTTAATCTAGCGTGGCGGGATGTCACCTGGCCTTTGTGCCCGTTATTGACAGAGCCCCAAGATTGGGATAGGGTCGCATGGGTGATTTTGATCATCCAACCGAAACCGGTTCAAAAAAAGCACGAGGGCTTAGTTGCTTTGGTCCTCCAAAGAGGCACACGTTTGACAGTCCCGTCCAAAGGCTTTCCCTGATCAGGGGAAATTGGAGGTACGAGATGGAAATCACAAAAATCACAATAGCAATGCTTCATGAAAAAAAGAAAAAGGGTGAAAAGATAACTATGCTAACAGCCTACGATTATCCCACGGCCCAGCTCGTGGACCGGGCAGGCATTGATACCATCCTGGTGGGGGATTCCCTTGGCATGGTGGTCTTGGGTTATGAATCCACCGTCCCTGTTACCATGGATGAGATGATCCACCACTGCAAGGCCGTCACCAGAGGTGTCAAACGAAGCTTTGTCATCGGAGACATGCCCTTCATGTCCTACCATGTGGGAA
>JALVMN010000176.1 GCA_027027005.1 Desulfobacterales bacterium
TATGCTGTCTTCCCCCGGGGGGATTACCACGCCAGGGTATTCGGCGAATACGGAAAAGGCCCTGGGTGGGAGGTCCTTTTTATCTTTTTCATCTTCTCGGGCAAGTGCAGCGGAACAAATCACTGAGATTGCAAGCATGCATAAGATTAAAGCACGCACAAGGTTCATCACCCGCGACCATCTCACAGACATAATCGCCTCCTCTTGGAATCAGTCGTTATCAGTACTGGCATACTTTTCCATCTTATCGGCGTCATAGCCGGCCTTTTTGTAATCCTCCAGGGCCCGAAGTTTCAAGCCCTGGTCCTTTATCTTCTCAGAGTGCTTGTCAGCCAGTTCAGCAGCATGGCTCCACATCCCCTCTTTTTCATATTCTGCTATCTTTTGCTCCACCCTCAAGGCCTCTTCAGAGGTCTCCACTACTGCCGCCCTACACCAGGATATGACCTTTCGCACGGGCCTTCCACAGTCAGGACACTGTGTGATCGGAGAATCAGAAAGGCCCTGGATCACCTCAAAGCGCCTGCTACATCGCTTGCATCCCTTCGCGGGATGAATGGCTTCATATTCGTAAATGGGCATCATCCTAATTGCTTTAACAAATGAGAAAGATGATAACTGAGCCTCCCTTTTAAGGGAGAACACAAGGTTTGTAAAGGAAAACTCAATTAGGCTTCAGCTTTGACCATCCTTTAAAGAGGCGTTCCATCCACTGCTCAAAGTCCAGATACTGGCCTGTTTCATGGTCATAGCAGGGCTCCAACTCCCTGGCCTCCTTTTTTTGGGAGACCTCTTGGAGTTTTTGGTTCAGGACTCTCGCAAGCTCTTGTTTTGAGATACCGAACTCCTGGGCCATTTTTTTCGTGCCGAGGGCATTGCGGTAAAGGGCTGCCATCTGCCAGAGGGCCTCCAACTCATATTTCTTAATGGTATCAGGGTCTAGGTTCAAGGATTGAGCAAGATGGGCGGCCCTGCAGAAATTTCCCCTTTCAAGGAATGCTTTGAGCTCCTCCTCTCTGTCTGCGGTCTCCATAGGTGTTGCCCCGCTCACTCCTCAGAAAACAGACCCCGGGTGCCTGTCACAGCTCCCGGGGTCTGGATTCATCTAGTGGTCATTAATACATGTCTTCAGACGGCATGCCCGGGGTTTCGGCCTTTTTCTTTTCCTCGGGCTTTTCTGCTACCATGGCCTCGGTGGTCAGCAGCAGCGAGGACACCGACGCTGCATTCTGCAGTGCGAACCTCACCACCTTGGTGGGGTCTATGACACCGGCCTTCATGAGGTCTTCATAGTCCCCCTTTTCGGCATTGAAACCAAAGGCACCTTTTTCTTCTTTTACTTTCTGAACCACTATGGACCCTTCGTGGCCGGCATTGTTTGCAATCTGGCGCAGGGGCTCCTCAAGGGCGCGCCGCACCAGATCCACACCTAGCTGTTCGTCGCCCTCCAGTTTCACCTTGTCCAAGGCCTTCATGGCCCTAATGTAGGCCACTCCGCCACCGGGCACAATACCTTCCTCCACAGCGGCCCTTGTGGCATTAAGGGCGTCCTCCACCCTATCTTTCTTCTCCTTCATCTCGGTCTCAGTGGCAGCTCCTACATTGATGACCGCCACGCCACCTATCAACTTGGCCAAACGCTCTTGCAACTTTTCTCGGTCATAATCACTGGTGGTCTCTTCGATCTGCACCCTCAGCTGTTTTACCCTGCCCTCAAGGGCCTCTTTGCTGCCACCTCCGTCCACTATGGTGGTGTTGTCTTTGTCAATGGTTACGCGCTTGGCAGTGCCCAAATCTTTCACAGTGACGTTTTCCAGCTTGATCCCTAAGTCCTCGCTCACCACCTGCCCACCGGTAAGAATTGCGATGTCTTCCAGCATGGCCTTTCGCCTGTCGCCAAACCCAGGGGCCTTTACAGCAGCACATTTCAGTGTGCCGCGGAGCTTGTTTACGACCAGGGTTGCCAAGGCCTCGCCTTCCACATCCTCGGCGATGATGAGCAGAGGCTTGTTCATCCTAGCGATCTGCTCCAGGATGGGCACCAGGTCTTTCATGTTGCTGATCTTTTTTTCATGGAGCAAGATGTAAGGCTCCTCCAGATGAACCTCCATCTTCTCGGGATCGGTCACAAAGTAGGGGCTCAAGTAACCACGGTCGAACTGCATGCCTTCCACTATCTCCAGGGTTGTTTCCATACCCTTGGCTTCCTCCACCGTGATCACGCCCTCTTTGCCCACCTTTTCCATGGCCTCTGCAATGATGTCACCGATGGTGGAGTCATTGTTGGCAGAGATGGTGCCAACCTGGGCTATCTCCTTTTTCTCCTTGGTGGGCTTGGAGATCTTTTTCAGCTCTTCAACAACCGCATCAACTGCCTTCTCAATGCCACGTTTGACAGCCATGGGGTTTGCTCCGGCCGCCACCAGCTTTGAGCCCTCCTTATACATGCTCTGGGCCAACAGGGTGGCTGTGGTGGTACCATCACCGGCCACATCAGAGGTCTTGGAGGCCACCTCCTTTACCATCTGGGCCCCCATGTTTTCAAACTTGTCCTCCAGCTCGATCTCTTTGGCAACTGTCACACCGTCCTTGGTTATCTTGGGCGAACCCCATGATTTCTCGATAATGACATTGCGCCCTTTGGGACCAAGGGTAACACGAACAGCATTGGCCAAGGTGTCAACACCCTTCATTATCTTTTCGCGTGCTGCCATGCTGTATTTGATTTCCTTGCTTGCCATTTCCCAACACCTCCTCCATTAGTTTTCAACAATGGCTAAGATATCATCCTCTCGCATGATCAGGTGTTCTACCCCGTCGATTTTTATTTCAGTTCCAGCGTATTTGCTGAAAAGCACCCGGTCATTTTCCTTTACTTCCAGAGGAATTCTTTCACCATTTTCGTTCAGTTTGCCGGTTCCTACTGCAATGACCTTTCCTTCTTGGGGTTTCTCCTTGGCTGTGTCGGGAATGATAATTCCCCCTGAGGTCTTCTCCTCCTCCTCGATCCTGAGGACAAGCACCCTGTCATTTAGTGGTTTGATCTTCATCTCCAAAACCTCCTTTTCCTGAATGAAGTTTTTGGGAGCAAAGCCTCTAACTGCTTAAAAATATTGATATATCAAAAATTCGATTAATAAAAATAAACACCATTTTTCCAGTGTCAAGACCCGGAAAAGAAAAATTTTGGCAAGGGATGGGTAGTTGGCATTAAAAGAGGGGTTGTGTGGAAAATTGGGTTGGAAAGGTTGACACTTTTGATGGAACTTCATAAATTCTTTGGCTAAATTAGTGTAATATAATTCGGAGGAGAAATGGCTTGAGTAGAGAGCCCTTTTTGCCGATTCAACCATGAGAAAAGTATGTTCAGGCCGAGTCTCCTGACCCTAATAACCTTTAGAAAGAGGAGAGGAAATTGAGACCTATCAGAGTTATTGCCATGGCATTGGTTGTGGGGATGTTTCTCTTTGGAGGGGTTGCCCTTGGGCAGGGTTATTTTCACATAGTGGAGAAAGGCGATACCCTCTGGGACATCTGTGAAAAATACTATGGCGACCCGTTCCTTTGGCCCAAGCTGTGGGAGATGAATCCTTTTGTGACAAATCCCCACCTGCTCAAGCCCGGAGATAAGATCAGGCTCCTGGAAGATTACCCTTTTAAAAAAGCTGCATTAGCCAAGAAACCGGCCAAGAAGGTGGAGGCTACCCCCAAGAAGGAATGGTGGGAGGAAGGTCTCGAGATATCCAGCCTCACCAATGTCCAGGCCGTGGGCTATCTGTCGGTTGAAAAACCCATACCCCTTGGCCGCATCGTTTCCTCGGATTCAAGAACACAGATACTGGCTGAAGATGATGTAATATATATTGAAGAAATGGCAGGACCCATCAAGGCCGGCTCTTCTTACAGCGTTTATAAGTGCTCTAAGTTGCTGGATGATCCAATCTCAGGGGAACCTCTGGGATATGTGGTGGCCCCCTTGGGTAGGATAAAGGTCCTGGAAAAAACCGGCGAAGGGCTTTACAAGGCAACTGTGGCTGAAAATTATGAAGAAATTCACGTGGGTGATTTGATATCCCACTACCATGAGATCTCCTCTTGCGTAAAACCTGTAAACGCCTCCCTTGGGCTCGAGAGCAGGATAGCTGCCGTGAAAGGGCAGCGGAGGGTAGTGGGGCAGTTTGATGTTGTATATCTCCCTCATGGAAAGGGGCACGGTATCCAAAGGGGTAATCTGTTTAAGATATTGAAAGAGCGGAGAGGACCCGGCACTGGTGTAATGCTTCCCGAGTTGACCATCGGATACTTGCTTGTGGTGACCAGCCTGCAGGATTCTGCCTCAGGTGTTATCGTGATGTCCACGGAGACCATCCCCAACGGCTCTTTGGTCAAGATCATGAGGTGGGATGAGGCTCCCCAATACCTAGGAGGGCTCCCTGCCTGTGCTGTGGAGTAGTCTATCAACGGGAAGTCCCGGGTTACGGAATAGCTGTCAGGTTTACAGCACGAAAGTCTAGCCGCGGCTGGGAGCCGCCTCATTCCCTCAATATTGAGAAAAGCCTTGACTAAGCCTGAAGGCTCTGTTTTATATACCCGCCATCTTTTTCCACGCCCCGGATTTGAGGGCAAGAACCAATCAATGGCTGCCTCTACCAAGGATAATGCATTCCTCTGGCTCTGCCTCTATCTCATACAGGGCCTAGGCAATGTGGGGGCAAAGAATCTGCTGGAGGTCTATGGGGGCCCTGAGGCTATCTTTGCCGCCTCGCGGGAGGAATTAAAAAGTATCCATGGAATTGATGACCAGGTGGTCTCCAATATCTTGGCCAGAAAGTATGCCGTTGATCCGGAAAAAGAATACAAAAGGGTGGAAAAGGCAGGGGCAAGGATTATCCCCTATGACGATGATGAGTACCCGAGGGAATTGAGACAGATCTATGACCCACCGGTCTTGCTCTTTGCAAGGGGTAAGAAGATACCATCTGAGGATATCTTTGTGGCCGTTGTGGGGTCACGGAGCCCTACGCCTTACGGTATCAAGATGGCCCAGAGGATAGGCAGGGAGTTGGCCGAACAGGGAATTCATGTGGTGAGCGGCCTTGCCCGGGGGATCGACGGAGCAGCCCAATGGGGATGTCTGCAGGGCAGGGGTTACACCATGGCAGTGATGGGGACAGGGGTGGATGTGGTTTACCCTGCCTCAAACAGGAAGTTGTTTTACAAGGTGTTGGAATCAGGCTGCGTGGTCTCAGAATTTCCCATGGGCACACCTCCAGAGCCGAGGAACTTTCCCATCAGGAATAGGATCATAAGTGGTGTAAGCTCAGGGGTAGTGGTCGTGGAGGCCACCAAAAAGAGCGGCTCCCTCATTACGGCATCCCAGGCATTGGAGCAAGGCCGAGAGGTGTTCGCGGTGCCAGGCAGCGCCATGTCTGGCAGAAGTGCTGGAACCCATTTCCTGATAAAGCAGGGAGCAAAGCTGGTGGAGACAGCAGAAGATATACTGGAGGAAATGGGAGGCTTGGCCTCCCCCGGCCCTTCCAGACAAAAGGCAAGCTCGGCTCAAGGCCCTCCCCCTGATCTGAGTGACGAGGAGATGGCTATTTATCAGGAACTGTCAGACTATCCAGTTCACCTGGATGAGTTGGTGAGGCGCACCGGCCTTCAGCCCGGAGTTGTCTCCGGGCTCCTGATGGAAATGGAGCTATCAGGCCTGGTGAGGCAATTGCCAGGTAAGGTGTTTGTACGTGCATAACCTAAATTACACATTGAGACAATAGCATGGCGAAAAACCTCCTCATCGTAGAGTCACCAACCAAGGCCCGTACCGTTAAGAAGTATCTGGGGCCTGATTTTGAGATCATGGCATCTGTAGGGCATGTGAAGGACCTTCCAAAGACACGCCTTGGCGTGGACATAGAAAATCAATTCAAACCAGAGTATGTCACCATCAAGGGCAAAGGTAAGATCCTCCAGCAGCTCAAAGAGGCAGGCAAAAAGGCAGAGACGGTTTATCTGGGTCCGGACCCAGACAGGGAGGGGGAGGCAATAGCGTGGCACATTGCCGAGGAACTGAATGGCAAGGACAAGAAGATATACAGGGTGCTTTTTCATGAATTGACGCCCAAGGGGATAAAAGAGGCCATGGCATCGCCCCAATCCCTGGACCGCAACCGCTACGAATCGCAGCAGGCAAGGCGTATCCTGGACAGGCTGGTGGGATATCAGATATCCCCATTGCTTTGGAGCAAGGTGAAAAGGGGGCTAAGTGCAGGGAGGGTCCAGTCCGTTGCCCTCAAGATGATATGTGATCGGGAGCGGGAGATATTTGCATTTGAACCCAAGGAGTATTGGTCTGTTACCGCTCACCTCAAGGCTGAAGATCCCCCTCCTTTCAAGGCCAGGTTGTGGCGCTATGACGGCGACAAGATAGAACTGAAAAACCAAGAGCAAACCGAGGCCCTTTGTCGTGAGGTGGGGGGGCAGGTTTTTCGGGTTGCGAAGGTCACCAAGCGGAAGAAGAGGAGAAACCCTCCCCCCCCCTTTATAACCAGTCTGTTGCAACAAGAGGCGTATCGGAGACTTGGTTTTTCGGCCAAGAGGACCATGAGTATTGCCCAGGGGCTCTACGAAGGTGTGGATCTTGGTCCCAGAGGCCAAGTGGGACTTATCACCTATATGAGGACGGATTCCTTCAGGCTGTCGGCCGATTCTGTGGAAGAGGCCAGGGGCTTTATTGCTAAGCGGTTTGGAAAGGAGTATGTGCCTGAGACGCCCAATCGATTCAAGAGCCCCAAAGGGGCCCAGGAGGCCCACGAGGCCATACGGCCCACTTCCGTGGAACTCACCCCTGAAGAGGTCTCTCCTTATCTCACCAAGGATCAACTGGCCCTTTACACGCTCATCTGGAAAAGATTCCTGGCTTCCCAGATGGCCCCGGTCATTTATGAGCAGACGGTGGCGGAAATCGAGGCGGGAAAAGCCCTTTTCAGGGCCTCAGGCTCCACAATTCTTTTTAAGGGCTATTCTGTGCTCTACGAGGAAGCCAAAGCGAACAATGGCTCTGGAGACAAAAAAGAGGAGGAGGCGATCCTACCTCCACTCAAAAAGGGGCAGGTACTTACATTAGAGCAACTTGAGCCTGCCCAGCACTTCACACAACCCCCGCCCCGCTACACTGAGGCCACCCTGATAAAGGCATTGGAGGAGAATGGTATCGGCAGGCCTTCCACATACGCCACCATTCTCTCCAATATCACCGAGAGGGACTATGTAAAGGTGGAAAAAGGGAGATTCAGACCCACTGAACTGGGGTTCCTGGTGGTAGACCTGCTGAAAAAAAGTTTTCCCGAGATCATGGACGTAAAATTCACTGCCCAGATGGAGTCAGGCCTGGACAAGGTGGAGCGGGGACAGGTGCGCTGGACAAAGCTGCTAGAAAAATTCTACTCCTCCTTTCAGAAGGCCCTTGAGAGGGCAGAAAAGGAGATGCGGGCAGAAGTGCCCACAGAGATAAAATGCCCCAGATGCGGTCGCCACATGGTCATCAAGTCCGGCAGAAATGGGCTATTCCTGGCCTGCTCCGGTTATCCCGAGTGCAAACACACGGCAAATTTCATCCGAGATGAAAAGGGCAGGGTGGTTATGATTGAGGCCAGTGCCCAAGAGACCGAGGAAGTTTGTGATATTTGCGGCCGGAAGATGCTTGTTCGCTCCGGCAAATTCGGCCCATTCCTGGCTTGCTCCGGTTATCCCGATTGCAGGAATACAAGGGGGATGGACGAGCAGGAAAAGGGGGGGGCAGGCAATAGGCCTACAACCAGGGCCCAGGATCTCGTGTGCAAGGAATGCGGGGGGCAGATGGTGGTCAAAAGGAACAAGAGAGGGCAGCAATTTCTGGCGTGCAGCAATTATCCCAAGTGCACTCATACCGAACCGATAAAGACCGGGGTCCCCTGTCCAGAGGAGAGATGCGAGGGAGTCTTGGTGGAGAGAAGCTCAAAAAAAGGGAGAAGGTTTTATGCCTGCGACAAATACCCCCAGTGCAGATTCATCATGTGGGATGAACCCTATAATGATAAATGCCCGGTTTGTGGTACAAAGGTGCTACGAATAAAAAGAGCTGCTGATGGTTCAGCCAAGTTGGTATGCCGGAAAAAGGGGTGTGATTTTACCAGGCCTCTGGATCAAGACTGAACGCTGGTCCTTAGCTCCTTTTCAAATTCCTCGAAGAATTTGTCCTTTTCCTTCCAGTCGGGCCCAAACCTCTTAGCAAAGTAGCCGCCCAGTCTGTCGAACAACTTCTGCCACACCGGCTTCCCTTCGCCCAAGACTACATCTTCCAGGAATTCCCTGAGCTCGGAAATCTTTTCCTTGGGCAGGAATGAGACGGCCCCCAGCTTAATGGACTTCTTCAAGGCCTCGGGTGTAAGGGCGTGCGCGGTGAGCATCACAGTGGGAAAGCCCCGGGTTACAGAGGTCTTGAGGAGTTCAAACCCGTTTACACCCATAATGTCAAGTATGACTATGTCGTATGTATAGCTTAGGAGGTACTGGAGAGCAGTATCGTAATCCTTGGCCGTGTGGACCAGGCACATGTCCAGTTCTTCCTTCACAGTATCCAGCACATCAGGCTCATCATCAACTACCAGCACAACCTTGTCCTTGAGCGGGCTCTCGGTAGCCATCTTCTTGGGAGACCTCCTTTATTTTGTCATTGTTGCAGTTGAAAAGCGAATATAGCAGAGTTTCCTAAATGGGTCAAAATAAATACTTGCAGGGCTTCCAATGTTTGGCTCTTTTTCTACTTCTACGCCTGGTGGTGGAGCCTTTCACCTTGCCAGCCATATTGACTTTTCCCATTTCTCTCTGCTACCACCAAAGCGCCCGAGCCTCTTGCACAAAATGAGGCCGCCTCAAAAAGATTTGAGGGAAGATAGCAGGGCCTGATTTTTCTTGACTCGTTTGGTTGCAGAGGGTAAACTACCACTATGTGGCAGGGACTGAGGTCTGATTTTGTCATTTCTATTCAGGAGGAAATGGACATGAAACAGAGAATTTTTTTTGACAAGGTAAATGTTGTTTTGACGGGCGTCCTCTCTATTTTGCTGCTCTTAGGGAGCTCGGAGGCGCTGGCAGGGCCTTCAATTAAGGAGGTCAAAAAGAAGGTCCAGAGCCTTGTTAGGGAGGCAAGAGGATCTGTTCCTCACGTAACTGCAAAGGAATTCAAGAAGATCATGGATAGTGGCAGAAAATATGTCCTGATTGATGTTCGCACAAAGGCCGAATACGATGCAGGCCATCTGCCTGGCGCTATTCACATTCCACGGGGACTGCTTGAATGGGTAGCCCCCAAAAAAATAAAGGATACTAACATCCCCATCTATGTCTATTGCAGGACAGGTGCCAGGAGCGCCTTTGCAGCCAAAAGGCTCAGGGATATGGGTTATGGGAATGTCACCAATATCCATGATAGCTTTAAGGGGTGGGTCTCGGCAGGATTTCCCATTTATAACCGCCACGGTGAATTCGTGCTAACTGAGCATGGGTTCGAAAAAAAGGAGTCTACTAAATAGTAGGAGGCTGGGCAAGAATCCCTATCTTACGGCGGGGAGCCCATGGTGGAGGGTGTTTCCTTTGGATTTGTCCTCAGATTGTTTGTGGTTCGCTATTGATTGTGGGAAGAAACTTGAATTCTGGCATGGTGACAATTAATTTCAAGAACAATGATAATGTCCTGTAAGAGGAAATTATATGAACCCTGATAAGAAAGAGAAACAAGAAAAAAAGCAGTCCAAGGGCTGGTGGGCTCGTTTTCTCGAGCGTCTCACAAAGGCAAACCAAGAGCTTGCTTCAGGGTGCAAGACCTGAGGGGTGGGTTCCAGGGGTGCTGGAGGCACCGGTAAAGCCTGAACTCAGGCCCCAACTTTCTTGATCTGGGCTACTTTGTCGGGAGACAACATCCTTGCCCTGCCGTTGGTGAGTAAATAGATTTGGGCTGCTTCTTCTATCTCTTCAGCAATTTGTATTGCCTCCCTCAAGTCTCTTCCCACAGTCACTATTCCGTGATTCTGCATCAGCACTGCACGCACACTGTTATTGCTCATGCTGCTGGCCACTGACTCTGCCAGTTCACTGCTGCCTGGAAGGGCAAATGGGAGCAGAGGAAGCGGATAAGCGCAATGGACAAAGCCGGGGGTGAGGGGAGGAATGGAATTGGGTCCAGGGGGTAGGATGGAAGAAACCGCAGTGGCGTGGGGACCATGGCAGTGGCAGACAACTGATATCCCTTGGAGTCGGTTTAGGAGCCGGAGGTGCATGGGGCTTTCCATGGAAGGGGGTTTTCCTTCCACGAGATTGCCTTCAAGGTCCAGGACGCTGATATCCCGAGCCGAAAGGGCCCCCAAGGAATGTCCAGTGGGGGTAAGAAGCACCCTGTCTTTAATCCTCAAAGAAACATTGCCCCCTGCGCCGGTTACAAGCCTTCTCTGATAGAGTAGTTTACATGCTTGCACCAAACTCTTCTTTCTTGAGCTCAAGTGTTGTGACAATGAGCATCCTCCCTTGGATAATGAGTGAGTGGTCTCTAAGGTGCAAAGTAAGAGACCTGAACTGGGGATACCCCCCTTTCTGGTCCAAACATGATCTCACGAATCATTCAGTTTATCAATGGATTGTTTTTGCTTGGAAATCTGAATAAGGTGTGCGATTGTACGGTTAGTGCGGCCCAAAAAAGGAGATACAAACATGGAAAAAATGGATGGAGTAAAGGGGACGAGGAAGTGTGTGGCCACCATCAAGAATGATAAGCATCCCTCAAGAGAGGTTGAGATCTTGTATGTGCCAGAAAAAAACGCATTTGTTACGTCAGGGATTTATGACCATTTTGGGGTAAAGGAGATTTTGATCCCCGCCTATCTGGTAATCAGGGACATCGAGCTGATGGGCACAATAATCTCTTGCTTTTTGGACGAGATCTCACTTGCACAGGAAAATGAATCCACATTTTCCTATTGTGCCCGTTTCAGTGCCCTTGATCAGGACTACACCCTGACAGAGATTGGCGACTATATGAAGCTTGACCTTGTGCATTAGGGAATTTGTCCAGACAGGCGGAGACAACCTTACCTCCCAAAGAGTTGATTTTCAAGGGAGTGAGACATGAAGTTTGCCCAGTTCTATGAAGACTCAGGGAAAGTCAGGGTGGGAATAGTTGCCGAGGACTTATTGCTGCCTTTGGATTTCGAAGGGGATCTTGTTGATTTCATGAGCCAAGCACCTGAGTCCTACCCCTTTGAACAGGGTATACCCCTTTCAGAGGCGAGGCTTGCACCTGTGATAACCCGGCCCTCCAAGATAATCGCCCTGGGGCTCAATTACAAGGACCACGCCAGGGAAAGTAAGGGGGAGCCTCCCAGGGAACCCCTTATCTTTGCAAAGTTTTCCAACAGTCTCACGGCCCACGGCTCTCCCATACAGTGGAGCACCCGTCTCACCCAGAAGGTGGACTTTGAGGCAGAGTTGTGCGTAATTATTGGAAAGAGCGTCAAAGACCTGGATGAAAACCAGGCCCTGGAGGCGGTGTTTGGGTATACATGCGCGAATGATGTAAGCGCTCGGGACCTTCAATTTGGCGATGGCCAATGGGTGAGGGGCAAATCGCTTGACACATTTTGCCCTGCTGGGCCATGGGTTGTGACCAGAGACGAGCTTGGGGACGGATCAGGCCTTGCCATCAGGTGCAGACTGAACGGAGAACTCATGCAGGACAGCAACACCTCGCAGATGATATTCTCTGTCCCCAAAATCGTCTCTTTTTTGTCAAGGCACTTTTCGCTATTCCCGGGCGACATTATCCTCACCGGCACCCCCAGCGGTGTGGGGGCATTCAGGCAGCCGCCCGTTTACCTGAAGGACGGCGACGTGGTTGAAGTGGAGATCCACGGGATTGGAACCCTTACAAACCCCTGCAAGGTGTTAACATAACATCCCCTTGCATAGAGAGATATCAGGAAGGATTTCTCCTGTTGGGAAGCGCGCGAGAATAGGATCTTGCCGAATCAATGGCAGATTTGATCCTGGCATAGAGGGGGCCGTCTTCCCTCCAAACCTTGCAGCTGTTTACCAAATACTCCAGCCCTCTTACATCTTCAATACTTTCAGGAATGGGCCTAGGCTTGCTGAGCCTGTGGGTCATTGAACCGGCAAATATCTCCTGGGCCATGGTGGTCAGGAGGTGGGTGAGGTGTACGCATCCCTTTACGCCCCCCATGATGTGGCGGATTTTTTCTCCAAAACCTGCTTTCAATTTCAATCCCTTTATCTTTTCTATGCTTCCTAGGGTAGATGGACACTCGGGATGGGGATAGGTGAGCATCTCTGCTTCTGCCTCCAATATTTGGGGAGGAATACCTGAGACAATGAGCCTGATCTTCATGTCGTGCACAATGCCTTTATCGCGCACCTCACCTCCCACATCGTAAATAGGCACGTATCTTTGATCAACGAGGCTGCCCTCAACCAGGACCCTGTCCTCATCCAGAGCAAAACTGCTGAGTTGGATGGCCCTCTGGTGGAGCGGCTTTTTGGTGTAGGACTTGGGGGCATTGGACACAATGAAACCTCCTCTAATACCTGTCCTTCTTCTTTTTATGGTTTCTTTTCTTCCATTTTCCAGGGGGATACTTCTCTCTGTGCTCGTGGAAATAGATGTAAGGGGTGTCGGTATTTAGTTCAATGCTCACATACCCACGGAGTCTGACACTGATGTAATCAGGTAGTGAGGCTGACATACGCCAGTTGTCCCCCTCCAAATAGAAGTAAACCCTCCTGGATAGGTCAAAATAAACATATGCGTCCGGGTAATAGTAGTAATTGAATTTAGCCCGGTAGCCATGGGCTGGAGCAAAAGGTGGGGGCCCATGCCCTTTTCCCCTGGGTTTATGGTGGCCAGGGGGTCCACCATGAGGTCCTTGTGGGTGTGGGCCACCTCCAGAACCCCACCCAACCGCCACCTCTCCACTGGTGGTGGAACAGCCTGAGATAACAGCGTTTGCCAGGAAAAAAAGGAGCGCAAATGCCAGATAACTAATTCGTTTCACTCTCTATCCTCCTTTGTGTAGATTTAGGGGAGAAGCCACGAATCTCACCGGGGTATGGTTAACAAGAAATAAACTCCTCCAAAGAAAAAGAGGGCATTTGCCAGCCAGGCCGCCATCAACGGAGGGAAGATGCCAGCAAAACCCAATGCCCTGAAGCTACCAAGGAAAAGTAGATATACAAAACATAGCCCGATCCCTGCAGAAACACTCACAGCCGTGCCTCCCCTCTGCAACTTGAGGCATAGGGGTATACCCACGAGTACCATCACAAACACTATGAAAGGAAAGGCCACCTTGATGTGGAGGTCCACCAGATATCTGGTAGGGTCATATCCCTCTGCCTTTATCCTTTTAGCAAACTTCTTCAATTGCCAATAGCTTAATTCTTGGGGTTTTAGCTCTTCCTGCATGAAGTCTTCAGGGGTCTCAGGGATCACTAGATCCATGGTCTCAAACCTTTTGGGAGTATAACTTTGGCCGGAAATTTCCAGGATCACACCATCCCTAAGCCGCCAATTTGCTCCCTTCCAATGGGCCGCCTTTGCGTCAATGCGGCGCTTCAACCTGAATGAATCATCAAAAAAATAGAAAGAGGGGTTTTTCATTAC
Organism: Desulfobacterales bacterium; assembly: GCA_027027005.1. Classification (GTDB taxonomy): domain Bacteria; phylum Desulfobacterota; class DSM-4660; order Desulfatiglandales; family Desulfatiglandaceae; genus JALVMN01. The sequence goes on from JALVMN010000176.1 coordinate 13,706, forward strand.
TCCCCTTTTGGAATCGAATTTTTTGATCCAATAAATGGCATTGTGGCCCTTGTACCATATCTGATACCTGCCAAAGTAGCGTCCAGGGTCCTTGTGTCTTACCTTGACCCTCCATATCTCATAACTCTTGGAACTGGCATAAGGCACAACGGTCTCTGAAAAGAGAAACAGTCCGATGGAGACCAGAATCGCCACAAGCAACATGGGACGGGCCAGTTGAAGCAGGTCCACTCCTGAGGCCTTCAGTGCAATGATTTCGTTGTGTTTTTTCATCAGGCTGAAAAGGACAATGGTGGAAATCAGCACGGAGACAGGGAGCACTTGGGCCACAATGGACGGCAGCCTGTACAAGAAGTACGATAAGACTACTTCAAGGGGCAGCTTGGCCTCTGAAAACTCGTCCACCCGGCCAAAGAAGTGAATAATCAGGTAAAGGCTTGAAAAGAGGAGCAGGCAAATGGCTGTAAATCTGAAAAACTCTTTGTAAAGATATTTGGTGATGATATTCATGACGCGATGCTATTTCCTAAAGAAGGGCAGCCCTTGAGGCCAGCACAAATGTCAATAACAACACTCCGGAGAGAAGATATTGTTCACGGTTTTCCTTCCAGAAGAGCTCAAAGCTCCAATGCCTTTTATCAGCATGGGGATAGGGAGAAAGCCTTGGGATCAGGCTCCTGGTCCAGGAGGCGTATCTCCTGTATTCATCGCCGAATATCTCCTCCAGCCTGGAGATCTCTTTTTGGTATTTGCGAGGCATGTAGTGAAAAAAGAAGACTCCAAGGCCTATCAAAAGTAATATCCAAGCATGACCACCTGCCATGGTGCAGAATCCTACCAGGAGGAACAGTCTTCCCAGGTAGAGGGGATCCCGCAGGTAGGCATAGGGGCCGGATGTGGTAAGA
>JALVMN010000177.1 GCA_027027005.1 Desulfobacterales bacterium
GAATAGGAGCTGATATTCCATCCACTGGAAGCATTCCATCCGGGGTTGCCATCGTCCACAATCCTGTCCACACATCCATCCATGGGACCCAGATATCTGAAGGATATCACATCGAATACCACCTTCTGAAAAGCCCTCTGCGAGGAGGAAGTGGTATCTGTAAGGAGCACATATCCGGAGGAACCCATATCGAATTCCGCCGTATCCAGCACAACCCACTCCCCTCTGTGCAGATTCTGGTCCAGCCATACAGTGGAAGTCCCGCCCCTTCTGCCGATAATATATCTCACATACGATAGAACTGTATCCACATCGGGTATGTAAGCGGAAATCTGGTACCTGCCCGGAAATGGTAGAAGGGGTCTCCACTCAGCCCAGTTCTCCCTCTCACCTGTCCAGGCATATGTCCAGAAATAATGTCCCCCGTATCCCAGAGTATCGAACCACCAGCTGTCGTAATTCCCATAGCGGGTAAAGTTCTGAGAAATCTCATCCAGAAGGGTATCCCCAACCGGCAATCCATTCACATATCCCATGTAGAGCTTCCAGTCCCACAGGGGACCAGGGTCAGTATGGTCTGCGCCGGGAACCTCATAATGTCCCAGGATATGCTGCCTGTCCAGAGGTACCCCGAAGACCATGCCGATTTCCCTGACTATACGGGCAGAGCGCCTGTAGAGGGAATCGGTGTACCATCCGTTCTCATCCACATAACCCTCGTGCTCTATTCCAATGCTCCAGGTATTGTAATTCCAGTTTCCGGCATGCCATGCCACATCCTTATGGCATACCATCTGCGTTATTTCACCTGCGGGTACCCCTTCATCGGAGATATTATACTCCGAATTTACTACATAGTGGGCAGAGGCAGGGGCATTCGGATCCTGAAACCAGCTTATGGTGCCACTATAGGAGCCCTGAGTGGTGTGGATAATTACATATGTAATAGGATAATCGTTCGGCCTGTCGGCATCCGTATAATTGCTGGAATCAGCAGGTACGAAGTAATTTACAAAGGAAAATTCGGGCTGCGGTGAACAGTCCGCATCCATTACACTGGACATCTCCGGAATTTCCACATGCTCATGCGGCGAAATGGGGAGATAGTGGGAAAGCCCATTCCTGTAAACCCTCAAAACATCCCTTGCAAATAATTTTCCTCCATACTTCTGGAGGGCGCAAGCCAGATCACCGGCGCATTCGTCCAGAAACTCTCCCATAAGCCTGGTAGCATACTCCACATTGTTCTCCAGCGAAGAAGCCACATAACCCTCGACACCATTCATATTCACCGTGGAATCTCCGCAATCGATAGTTATGGAAACGGAAGGGGCGGACAGATGGAAACGGGACACATCCATGACACCGATGGAGCCGTATATGGAGGGGCATGTTCTATGATAATATCTGCTTCCCACCCATGCAATCGCCCTCATCAGATGGGCATCCACACCGTACATGGATGAATACCTATCTATGACAACAGAGAGGCTGTCCAGATACCTCACCCTCTCGATGCTCAGAGTTCCGATTATAAAAAGGATGCTCATATCT
>JALVMN010000178.1 GCA_027027005.1 Desulfobacterales bacterium
TCTTTGCTGGAGATGGAAGGTTTTCTCCAAAGAGCGTGGGTGATTCTTTCAGGCCTGCTCAGAAGCCAGTGGCAGGAGGTAAAGGCAAGGCTGTTGGATGCCGGACTGAATATATTTAAGGAGTGGGACCACGATATGACCTGGTTTACCATTATTACCGGAATGGGAGAGAAATAGTAAGTGTTATTGCTGGAGGATTGTAGGGAACATGGGAGAGGAGAAGATTCCAATAGAAAAGGTGGAGGGATATTCTTGTTTTGCCTGCGGCACTGCAAATCCCATTGGTCTGAACCTGAAATTTTACCGTCTGGGAGAATATGTCTGCTCTGATGTCATACTTGGAAAATACTATGCCGGGTGGGAGAACATGGCCCATGGAGGGATCGTATCCACCCTCCTGGACGAGGTAATGTCATGGACCATCATCTACTTTTTGAGAGATTTTTTTGTGACAAGAAGGATGCAAATTAAATACATAAGACCGGTTCCACTGGGGGAAGAGATACTGGTTAGGGGCAAGATAGTGGAGCCGGGGCAAAGAGGTGTGAGGGCCCAAGGGGAGATATTGGACATGTCCCAGAAGATCTTGGCCAGGGCAAGCGCTGATTTCGCCTTTGTGCCTAAGGAGAGACTGAGCACGGTATCCGAGGAACTGAAACGAGACATGGAACGCTTGTTTGAAAGACTGGGTAAATCACCTTATCTGAGCCAGGAAGGCGGCTAGTATGGGAGAGGAAAAGATCTTCTTTGACGCGGACGGATTGCAATTGGAGGGGCTGCTATTCAGGGCGAAGGCCCCTCGGGGGGCAATCATCACCCATCCTCATCCTCTTTACGGGGGAAACATGCACAACAATGTCGTGCAAGCCGTTTCCCTTGCCTATCAAAAGGCCGGATATAATACCCTGAGGTTCAACTTCCGAGGCGTGGGAGAAAGCCAGGGCAGCCACCAAGGGGGAAGTGGTGAGGTAGGCGATGTAAAGGGGGCAGTTGGTTATCTAGCCGGATTGGGCGTAGGGGAGATACACCTGGCGGGTTATTCTTTCGGGGCTTGGGTGATTGCAATGGCTTTAAAGGACTGCCCGGAAGTTGTTACAGCCGCCATGGTATCTCCTCCGGCCGCCTATCTGGACCACTCCTTTGTAAGCGAGGAGCCAAGAGTGAAACTTGTGATAACCGGTGCCCGGGACGACATAGCACCTCCTTACCTGGTGGAGGATCTGGTAAAAAAATGGAATCCCAACGCCCGATATGTGGTTGTCCAGGGCGCGGATCACTTTTACTGGGGAAAAGAAGAGGAGCTTACCAAACTCATATATGAATTCCTCGCCTGAAGAAGAGATTAAAAGGGAGGCCCTGAACTTGGGATTCGTTGCCGTGGGGGTTGCCCAAGCCCTCCCTCCCCCCTATCTCGAGGAATTCTATTCCTGGCTAAAGAGAGGCTTTCATGGAGAGATGAGCTGGATGGCCACCCAGGCTCAGGCCAGGTCAGATCCATCCAGGGTGTTAAAGGGCTGCAAGGCCGTAGTGTGCCTCGCCTATCCCTATACCCCATCCAAACCCCGCACTCCTGATGGGCTTTCTGCGGCCCGTTTTACAGAAGGGCTGGCACGAGATTATCACTTTCGGCTAAAAGAGCTGGCTGCTCCTCTGGTGGAACTCATCAAGCAGGCCTTTCCTGAGAGCAAGAGCAGGGTCTGTGTTGATTCTACCCCCCTCCTGGAGCGGGGTTATGCCCAAAAGGCAGGATTAGGTTTCATCGGGAAAAACAACATGTTGATCGTCCCAGGCTACGGCTCCTTCTGCTATCTTGCCGAGATATTGACCACCGCCCCATTGGCCCCCACCGGGTCAGGCCCTCCAGAGGATGAGTGTGGTGAGTGCAGCCTCTGTCTGGAGGCATGTCCCACCGGGGCTTTGGTCTCACCCTTTCTTCTGGATGCAAGAATTTGTCTGTCCTTTATAACGGTTGAGTCAAAACTAAATACCCCTGTCTCCCTAGGCAAAAAGATGGGGGGCTGTTTTTTCGGATGCGATGCCTGCCAAGAGGCCTGCCCCCATAACAATATGGGTGGAGATACCAGCAGGCCTAGCCTGCCTTCTGCAAAGGAAATGCTGGAGATGGATCAAGAGCACTTTTCCAGGGTTTTCAGGCATACATCTTTTTGGAGAACAGGGCTCGAGAAATTAAAATCAAACATCATGGCAGCCACGGGCCATATCTAGGTGTTTTTTGGGTTGTATTTTTGAAGAAAGCAGGGTAAATTGGCGATAAGTATGCTCAATTAGGCAGACGGGAAGAGTTGTGGGAGTGATTTCATCATGGAAAATGTGCTCCTCCTTAACATAACCTATGAGCCGCTCCGAATCATAAACTGGAAGAAGGCCATAACCTTGCTCCTGCTTGGCAAGGTGGAGGTGCTGGAGGAATACGGGAGAGAAATTCGCTCAGTGAGTTTTTCCATCAGGCTTCCCTCCGTGGTGAGGCTCTTGAAGATGGTCAAGTATCCCAAGAGCGAGGTGAAGTTTTCCAGGCAGAATATCTATGCCCGCGATAAATACCGCTGCCAGTATTGCGGGGACAGGTTCTCGTCGGAAGAGCTCACCTATGATCATGTCATACCCAAATCCCGAGGCGGCAAGACCGAGTGGACAAATATCGTTACTTGCTGTGTGGATTGCAACCGCAAGAAAGGGGGAAAAACCCCCAAAGAGGCTGGTATGAAGCTGATCCGCAAGCCCACCAAACCCACCTGGATGCCGGCTCTCCGGATTACCATCGGTTTCAGGGAGGTGCCCCAGTCTTGGCGGGATTATTTATATTGGAATGTGGAATTGGTTGATTGACCAAGGGGGCCCAGAGAGGCCCCCTTGGTTTTGGTTTACTATTGCTTGATTACTGACGAGATCTTCTTGGCCGTCTCTTCGATGGCCTTCATGTCTCCTGGTTTCAATTCCCACCCGGATACAGGCAGCTCAGGGTCATCCTTGCCCCGTGGTATGAGGTGCAGGTGGTAGTGCATCACCACCTGGTTGGCCCCTTTGCCATTCAACTGAAGGCAGGCAACCCCTATGGGATCCAGGGCATCTTTTATCCCCTGGATGACCAGTTTTGAAGCCAGTGCCACTGCAGTGAGATCTTCGTCGGATATCTCGTAAAGATTTTCAGCGTGAGCCTTTGGAATGATCAGTGTGTGGCCTGGATTGATGGGGTTTATGTCGGCGAATGCCAGGACCTTGTCGTTTTCGTAGACCTTGAAGCAGGGGATTTCGCCTTTGACTATTTTACAAAAGATACAATCCATTCCTCCACCTCCTTTTGCCTAGAGACCATGTTTCTTGAGTAATAAGTCGACCTTTTTCCTCTTGTCTTCTGGGGGATCAGGCATTCTCCTGAGATTCATGGCCCTCATGATGTCAAAGGTGCCATCCTCAAATATCACCGGGATTTGAATTATATAGTCAGGGTGCTGGCAACATCCAGGCACAAAATATCGGCCAGGTTTATTTCCTTCCTTCAGGACTTTATAGGCTTTATTTAAAGCTTCAGGTGATACAACTATCCCAACAAGCCCGTTAAAAAGCGCTACATACTCACCAGGTTCATAAAGCCTTTTTCGTGCTGCCATTTTTCAAAAAGTCCTTTTTCTATTTAGAGTGAGGTGGGGCGTGTTTTTGTTGGATTAAGGTTAATAGGTTGTTGGTGAATATGTCAATTTCCTTTTCATGCCCACATCCCGCGCCCCTCACATTGCCAAGCAGGCGATCATGAGGGGGTGTCCCACCAAAAAGAGAAATAGGGCGCCCCAAAATTTCCCCTGAAGGCAGGCAGGATGATGGCCTAATAAAGTTCAAAAGGATTATTTAGCTTGATAGAAAAGGGCCCAACGGCTAAGCTATATTGGGAAATCGGGAAAAGGAGTGGGCTTATGAAGAAGATTGAGGCGATCATAAAACCGTTCAAGTTGGACGAGGTGAAGGAGGCTGTACTCAAGCTGGGTGTGGGCGGGATGAGTGTTACTGAAATAAAGGGCTTTGGTAGGCAAAAGGGTCACAAGGAGATATACCGGGGGGCCGAATATGTGGTGGATTTCCTGCCAAAGGTAAAGATAGAGGTGGTGGTCCCCACTGATCTCATGCCAAGGGTAGTGGAGGCAATAAAGGAGAGTGCCTTTACTGGCCAGATTGGCGATGGAAAGATTTTTATCCTGCCGGTTGAAAAGGCAATACGCATCCGAACAGGCGAGGAGGACGCCGACGCAATCTAGAGTTGCAGATGCAGTCTGGGAGCTCGTCGGGGAGTTTGTGGAAGCCAGAAAGGTCTTGCTCCTGGACGAGCTGCCGAGGCTATCTGGTGTAAAGCTAACCCGCAAGTACACCTCGCTTGTGGACCATTTTGTAAGAAATCTCCTGGTCCTAACGGGGTTAGATGCCGAGAGCCTGGGAAAGGGAGAGGTAGGCCGAATCTCGGTGCTGGCCTTGGGAGGCTATGGAAGCAGGGAGCTGTGCTTCGGGTCTGATGTGGATCTGATGATCCTTCATGAAAAAACCCTCACTCGCCACATTGAAGAAGCCCTCCTCCATACGCTTTATGGTCTTTGGGACGCAAAGCTCGAGGTGGGCTACACCATTGTGACCCCTCGTGAGGCCAAACAATTAATAGAAAAAGAGTTGGAATCCCTGACCGCTGTCATCAGTGCCAGGCTGGTCCTGGGCTCCCGTGCGCTTTACCGACACGCAAAGGCCCTTTTCTTCTCAGATCTTGAAAGAGACCGAAGAGCCATGTTTCAACAGATACTGGAGGCCAAGGCCCAGCGCGAAAAGAGATTTGAAAAGGAAGAGTACCTGCTGGAGCCTGACCTCAAAGAAGGCCTGGGAGGGCTCAGAGACCTGGACTACATGCGGTGGATCTCCAGGTTCTGCATTGGGATGGAGAGGGTTGCAGACTTGGTCGGGCATCCTGAGTTTTCCCACTTTGATATCAACCAGCTCTATCACGCCAGGGGCTTTTTGCTGAAGATAAGGAATTATCTGCACTCCATGACAGGAAGAAAGGAAGATCGGCTCTTGCTGGAATACCAAAAGAGGCTTTCCACAATCCTGGGTTACAAAGGCACTCGATATCTCAGCGAGACCGATGAGTTCATGAAAGACGTATATCTTCACATGAATCGCGTCCGATACGCCACAGAGGAATTCTTGGTCAAGGTAGGCGACATACTCTTTCCCGAGCCAGCGGTTGAGCCCCCCCAGTTTATACCCTCTCAGTTCAGACTGGTAAAACAAAACCTGGTCCTCAGGGATCAGGACTCCATAAGACACGACCCTGAAATAATCCTTCTGGCCCTGGAGACAGCCAACCGCTATGGTCTTTCGTTGGGTTCAGGGCTTATCTGGCATGCCAAAAGGGTGGTGGCAAAACATGGCCCGAAACTGGTCTCCTCAAAGAGCGCCAGGCGATTATTCATCCAACTGATCACCAATCCCCGGAACATGAAAATAATTCGGCTGGCCTTGGAGTTAGGCCTTGTATGCGCCTTTATCCCCCAGTTCAAAAGGGTAAGGGGGCTGGCCCAATTCGGCTACTATCACGTGGAAACGGTTGACCTGCACTCGGTGAGAACCCTGGAGATAATGGGAAAGATCAGGGACGGCGGTTATGACACCCAGTGGCCCCTGCTGCGAGAGGTGTGGCAGGAGATAGAGAATACCAAATTATTATTCCTTGCGGGGCTGCTTCACGACATAGGAAAGGGATACGGGAGGGGGCACAGTATCAAAGGAGAGGGACTTGTGGATGGCATATTGGAAAACCTTGGGTTTGATCAGGCCAGCCGCAAGACAGTAAGCTTTCTTGTAAGGCATCATCTCTTGTTGAGCAGGGTCTCACAACGAAGGGATTTGGGTGATGAAAAGACAGTAATCCAGGTCGCCCAGACCATTCAGGACAAAGGACTCTTGAACATGTTGTTCCTCTTGACAGCCGCTGATTGCCTTGCAACGGGGCCGGCAGCAAGGAGTGAGTGGAAAAGGCTACTCCTCCAGGAACTATTCTTGAAGGTAAGAAAGGTGATTAAGGCGGGGGCCTTTGCCACCCCCGATGCCACACGCAAGGTGGAGGAGAAAAGGGAAGCTGTAATAAACTCACTGGAGAGAGAATTTGACAGAAGAGCGGTGGAGGAAATGGTGGGGCAAGTTTCCACCAGATACCTCTTGAGTGTTGATTTGTCCGATATGCTGGATCACTTTCGCCTGGCCCTTACCATGGGGGATAAGAAATACGCCTGGTCACTCAAGAGGCTGAAGGGAGCCAAAGTGACTCGAATCCTACAGTGTACACACGACATGCCCGGGCTTTTCAGGAAGATGGTGGGGGTATTTACCATAAACAACATCAAAGTGCTTTCTGCCAACATATTTACGCTGCGAAATGGGCTGGCCTTTGACATCTATGAGGTGACGAATCCCTTGGATCCATTGAGAGAAAAGGATACTTGGAAAAAGATATACGGCGAAATAGTGTCTGTCCTAACCGATCATGTACCCCTGGACCTGCTCGTGGAAGAGAGAAACCGGGCAAAGTTGTTCTTAAAGGACTATAAATCCCACATAAGCCCAAGGGTGCACATTGACAATGAGATCTCTGATTTTTTTACTGTGATTGAGGGGGTTTGGCCTTATAGCCCTGGGATATTGTTCCACGTGGCCAGCAAGATCCATGCCTTTGGGCTTGACATAAGATTTGCAAAGGTGAATTCAGACCAGGAGAAAATGACAGGGGCTTTTTATGTGAGGGATGGGGCAGGGCAAAAGATCTTTGAAGAGCAAACCCTATCTAACATGCGGGAGACCTTGAGGCTCAGCTGAGATCATTTGATAATAGCCAATAACAAGGGGGTGATGAGATGCCGGAGGTAATAGATTCTCTCAAGAACGCGCAGAGGCAGGTGGACATGATCGCCAAGTACCTGAAGGTGGATGAAGGCATACTGGAAAAGATCAAGGTGTCGCGAAGGGAGATCACGGTAAACTTTCCCACAAAGATGGATGACGGCACTGTGAAGATATTTACCGGTTACAGGGTCCAACACAATGATACCAGGGGGCCGTTCAAGGGGGGCATCAGGTACCATCCTGATGTGGACATGAATGAGACAAAGGCCCTTGCCATGTGGATGACCTGGAAAACGGCGGTGGTGAACATCCCCTTTGGGGGGGCAAAGGGAGGGGTGCAGTGCAATCCCAAAGAGATGAGCGAAGGTGAGTTGGAGCGGCTCACCAGGCGCTTTACCTGGGAAATCTCCCCCTTCATTGGTCCTGATGTGGATATACCAGCCCCGGATGTCTATACCACTCCCAAGGTGATGGCCTGGATCATGGATACTTATTCCATCATAAAGGGGCGGGCCGTAACAGGCGTTGTTACAGGAAAGCCCCTTGAGCTGGGTGGTTCTCTGGGGAGATTCGAGGCCACGGGTAAGGGGGTTGTTATTGTGACTGCCAAGGCCTGCCAGGAGTACGGTATGGCACTGGAGGGTGCTAGGGTGGCCATTCAAGGGAGCGGAAACGTGGGAGGCGTGGCTGCCGACTACCTCAATAGGCGGGGGGCCAAAGTGGTGGCCATAAGTGACTCAAAGGGGGGTATCTTTAACTCCAATGGACTGCCCCTGGAAAAGGCCATGGATTGCAAAGCCAGGCATGACAGGTTTATGCCAGAAGAGATAGGGGACTGCGAGGCCATAACAAACCAAGAGCTCCTGGCCCTGGACTGCGACATCCTGGTTTTGGCGGCCTTGGGAAATGTGCTCACCGCTGAAAACGCCGGAGCTGTAAGGGCAAAGATGATCGTGGAAGGGGCAAACGGGCCCACTACCACTGAGGCGGATGAGATCCTGAACGACAAAGGGATAATAGTGCTCCCAGACATCCTGGCCAATGCAGGGGGTGTCATCGTCTCATACTTTGAGTGGGTCCAAAACCTCCAGGAGTTACTCTGGAGTGAAGAGGAGATATCCTCGAGGCTCGAGAATATCTTGGAGAGGAGTTTCAATGAGGTGGTGACAATTTCCAAGGACAAGAAGGTTCCCCTCAGGATGGCCGCATACATCCTGGGGGTGGGCAGGGTGGCCAAGGCTCATGAATTGAGGGGTATCTATCCGTAGCGAGCCTTCAATTGTGCAAGAAAACGGCGGGGGAGGTCATCAAACCCGCCGTTTGACATGAAGAGCACCACATCGCCTTCCCGAACCCGGTTGAGCAACAGCCATAGGAGTTCTGAGGCGGTGGGGGTCCAATGGGCATCAATCCCCCTCTCCAACAATTCTTGGACTAGTCGTGTGGAGGAGAATCTCTCTGATGGCGGGATATTATCTGTCCTTGCAGGTGAGGGCACCATGACCACATGGGCTTGATCAAAGGCCCTGGAGTATTGTTCCTGAAATATGTTTCTCCTGCTGGAATTGGATCTGGGCTCAAATACCGCCACCAGCCTACGGGAGGGATACCTTTGTCTTATGCCGGCTATGGTCTCCCTCACCTCTGTGGGGTGGTGGGCAAAGTCATCAATGACCAGGATATCTCCTTTTTCACCCACCAGTTCCTGCCTCCTCCTCACACCCTTGAAGCTGTTTATGGCTTTTCTGACCTGCTCTTCCGGGAGCCCTAGGGTTAGAGAGAGGGAGATTGCTGCCCCAAGGTTTAAGAGGTTGTGGAGACCGCTCAGCCTGGTGGTAAAGGCAATAGAGCTGCTCTTGTAAACGACCTGGAAACGGGCCCCTTGGGAGCTGAATTCATGCCCTGTTATCTGAAAGTGGGCATCTGAGCCGAAGCCGTAACTTACAACAGTCCCACTGGCCCTATTTAAGAGTTTTTGGATGTTGGGATCTTCTCGGCAGGCCACCAAGGTGCCTGAGGAGGGCACCAGGGGCACTAGGGCTTCAAAGGATTCCATGACATGAGAGAGGTCTCGGTAGATGTCGGCATGGTCAAACTCTATGTTGGTGAGGATCAGATGAGAGGGGTTGTAGTGGAGGAACTTGGGCCCCTTGTCAAAGAAGGCTGAATCATATTCATCCCCCTCTATCACAAAGTAGGGCCCCTCTGGCGGCTGAAACCCTTTACCGAAGTTGATAGGGATACCCCCTATGAGGAAACCTGGTTCAAGGTCTGCCTCGTGGAGCAGCCATGCCATGGCTGAGACCGTGGTGGTCTTGCCGTGGGTGCCGGCCACAACAATGACCTCCTTGTCCCTAAGTGCAAACTGGGCAACAGCCTGGGGAAAGCTCAAATAGGGAATTTCCATCCTGGCCAAGGCGGCCACCTCGGGATTGGTTCTTCGTATCACGTTTCCAACAATGACCAGGTCGGGGGCAGGATGAAGATTTTCCTCCCTGTAGCCTTCAAAGACCGGTATGGAAAGGGACTGCAAGAAGGTGCTCATGGGGGGATAAATCTCCTGGTCAGAGCCATATACCTTGATGCCGCACCCTTTGAGCAGCCCTGCAAGGGAAGCCATTCCGGTCCCACAGATGCCCATGAAATACACATAGGCTGGCTCTGGAGGGCAGTGATTCAGATGGGGTGAGAGGGGATGAAAATTCTTTTTCACGGAGAAAGCGCCCTTTCTAAAGTTTTTCTTGCAAAATTCCAATTACCAAAATATATTAAAAAATTTATGATTAATGCACTCGCCGTTTGTACGGGAATACATAAGGTAAGTTTATAAGGAGAGAAAAGGACTATGGCAAAGGTTTGCGAAATATGTGGAAAAAAGCCTGTTGTCGGATACAACGTGAGCCATGCCCACAATAAGACCAAGACCCGCTGGTATCCCAACCTCCAAAAGGTGCGCTGTGTAGAGAATGGCCGGGTGAAGCGCAAAAAGGTTTGCACCTCTTGCATAAAATCGGGACGGGTGGTAAAGGCATAGCCTCCACTCATACCCTCTCCACCATGAGGATGCTTTTCAGCCTCTTGATGCTCTCTACTATATCCTGCAGATGGTTATAATCCTTGACCTCCACCGTGAAGAGGGCGATACCCTTTTTATCGCTGGTGGTCTTTACTTCGGCCTGTATGATGTTGGCATCCCTTTTGGCCATGATGGAGCTGATCTCGGCCAGGATGCCTTTCCTGTCCAGGCTCGTGATCCTCAGTTTTGCAAGGTACACATCTTCTTCAGAACCCGACCATGTTATGTCCACCAGGCGATCGGGGTCGGCGTTTAGGATCTGTTTGCAGCCCTTGTTGTGCACCGTGATGCCTCGCCCCCTGGTGATATAGCCCACCACATCTTCTCCAGGCAGGGGATGGCAGCAATTGGCAAAACGGACCAGCATATCTCCTACGCCCCTTACCTCTATTCCTTTGCCCTCTTTCCTCCTCTTGAGCTTGTGAACCAGCTTTGAGACAAAGCCGGAGGCCCTTTCTTCCTTGAGGCCCAACTTGGTCCTCAACCTGCCGATCACCTGTCTGGGGGATATCTTGCCAAAACCTATCTGGGCCAACAGATCTTCGACTGAATGAAATGAGAGTTCCTTTGCCACCTCCTCCAGAATCTCACTCTTGATCACATTGGGCAGATTGAGCCCGGATCCACTTACCTCTCGCTCCAGGATGGCCTTCCCAAGGGTTATGCTTTCCTCTCTCTCCTGCTTGTTTATCCACTGTCTGATCCTGTTCCTGGCCCTTGCGGTCTTTGCCAGCTCGAGCCAGTCCTTGCTGGGATGGGCCTTGGGCGATGTGATGATCTCCACCATGTCGCCAGTCTTCAATTGGTATTTGAGGGAGACCATCTTGCCGTTCACCTTGGCCCCCATGCAGTGATGCCCTACCTCGGAGTGGATGCTGTATGCAAAGTCTATGGGGGTTGCCCCTTTCGGGAACTCCTTTACCTCTCCTTTGGGCGTGAACACATAGACTTCGTTGGGAAAGAGGTCCATGCGAACCGATTCCAGGAACTCCACAGGGTCTTTCAAACTCTGGTGGTATTCCAGGAGTTGGCGTAGCCATGAAAATTGTTTCTCGTCACTCTCCTTGGCGCTGAAGCCTTCTTTATACTTCCAGTGGGCTGCGATTCCCTGTTCTGCCACGGTATCCATTTCCCAGGTGCGGATCTGAACCTCCATGATTTCTCCCACCGGGCCTACCACCGTGGTGTGTAATGACTGGTACATGTTGGGCTTGGGCATGGAGATGTAGTCTTTGAACCTGCCAGGCACCGGCTTCCACATGGCGTGGATGTGGCCCAGGGCCTCGTAACATTCCTTGATGCTGTTCACTATCACCCTGAAGGCCACCACATCGTAAACCTGGTTGGGCTCCAGGTTCTGTTCACGCATTTTCTTGTAAATGCTGTAGAAGTGCTTGTGCCGCCCCTTTACAGTGGCCTGGATGCCGTGCTCCTGCAATTTCTTGGAGATGGTATCCTTCACCTCCTGGATAAATCGTTCCCTCTCTCCGCGTTTGCGGGCGATTTCCTCTTTGATCCTGGTGTAAATGGCCGGCTCAAGGTAGTAGAGGCAAAGGTCTTCAAGCCTTGACTTCATCCAATATATCCCCATCCTTCCAGCCAGCGGAGCGTAGATGTCCAAGGTTTCGCGTGCAATCAGGCGCTGTTTTTCAGGAGTGTGGTATCCAAGGGTGGTCATATTGTGGAGCCTGTCGGCAAGCTTTACCAGGATGACCCGGATGTCGGTGGACATGGCAAGGATCATCTTGCGGATATTTTCGGCCTGCCGCTGCTCCCTGCTGCTGAACTGAATCTTGCTTATCTTTGTAACCCCGTCCACTATCCTGGCCGTCTCGCTTCCAAAGAGGCGCTCTATCTCTTCTAAGGTGGCCACGGTGTCTTCAATGGTATCGTGGAGGAGCCCGGCCGTGATGCAGACCACATCCATCTTCATCTGGGCCAGGATGTGGGCCACCTCCAGGGGATGAGAAAGGTAGGGCTCCCCTGAGAGGCGGATCTGGCCTTGGTGGACCTTGGCAGAATAAACATAGGCCTTCTCCACCAGGGTGATATCTGCCTTGGGATGGTAACTCAGGATTTCTCTGGTGATATCATTTAATCTGATCATAAAGTCTTCTTACGGTGAGGGCGACTTGGGAAGTGGCCTCCTCTACCGGCACATCTTCTGCCTCCCTCTCTGCCCTGAGCTTTAATTCCACCACTCCCCTTTCAAGGCCACGGCTGCCCACAGTGACCCTTACGGGAATTCCGATGAGGTCTGCATCGTTGAACTTTACTCCAGCTCGTTCATCCCTGTCATCCAGCAGGGCGTCCACTCCCATGTCCTTGAGCTGGGTATAGATACGCTCCGCTGTTTCAACAACCCTTGAGTCATGGATCTGGAGTGGAAGTATAATTACTTCAAAGGGTGCTATGGGAATGGGAAAGATGATGCCATTTTCATCATGGTTCTGTTCAATGGCAGCAGCCACGGTCCTACCCACCCCGATTCCATAACAACCCATTATGATGGGCCGCTCCTGGCCGTGCTCGTCCAGGAAGAAGGCCCTCAGCGGCTCACTGTACTTTGTGCCGAGCTTGAATATGTGACCCACCTCTATGCCCCGTTTGAACTCGATGGGGCCACCGCACCTGGGGCAGGTGTCCTGCGGGGTCGCGAGCCTTATATCGCCGAATAGATCCACTTCAAAGTCGCGGCCAAGGCTTACATGCTTGAAGTGCAGGTCTGCCTTGTTGCCCCCGGTCACGAAGTCATTCATGCTCTTAATGGCGTAATCTGCCACGGTCTTGATCTTCAAACCCACGGGTCCTGCAAATCCCAAAGGGGCACCTGTGGCCTCTTGGATGAGCTCAGGCCCTGCCAGTTCCAGATTTTCGGCTCCGAGAAGGTTTTTCAACTTCACTTCGTTAATCTCGTGGTCACCCCTTACCAGGGCCGCCACCAGAGTGCCATCTGCAACAAAGATCAGGGTCTTTACAAGCTCCGCAGGAGAGACATTTAAGAATTTCGTCACTTCCTCCACTGTCCTTATCCCTGGGGTCTCCACAGGCTCCAGGGGAGGTGACTGCTCGCCTTTTTCTAGTCCGGAACCATTTTCAGGTTCCCTTATCTCTGCCTTTTCCAGGTTTGCTGCGTAATCACATTCAAGGCAACTCACTATTTGATCCTCTCCGGTATCGGCAAGGACCATGAACTCGTGGGAATAGCTTCCCCCGATGGGGCCGGTGTCGGCCTCCACGGCCTTGAACCGAAGCCCACAACGTTGAAAGATGCGGTTGTATGCCTCATACATGGCTTGATAACTCTTTTCAGCCCCTTGTTCGTCGGCGTCAAAGCTATATGCATCTTTCATAATAAATTCTCTACCCCTCATGAGACCAAAACGTGGCCTTATCTCGTCGCGAAACTTGGTCTGTATCTGATAAAAGTTGATGGGCATCTGTTTATAGGAGTGGATTTCCTTGCGAACCAGGTCTGTGATCACCTCCTCGTGGGTTGGGGCCAGGCAGGCGTCCCGGTTGTGCCGGTCCTTGAAGCGCAATAGCTCTTTGCCGTAAAGATTCCAACGCCCGCTCTCCTGCCATAGTTCTGCAGGCTGCACTGCGGGCATGAGGAGTTCAATGGCCCCCGCCCTGTTCATTTCCTCCCTGATGATGTTTTCCACCTTCCTGATACACCTAAGCCCTGCTGGAAGGTATGTATAAATGCCGGCTGTGAGCTTTCGGATCAGGCCTGCCCGCAACATGAGCTTGTGACTGATCACTTCTGCTTCAGAAGGAGCTTCACGGTGTGTCGGGATAAAATACCTGGAATAGCGCATTAGGGCCTATTTCCTCCTTTCTCTGTAATCAATGGCCGTATGTCTTCCATACCTCTTGAATGAGCACTTCTGCAAGTTCCTCTTCCCTTACCTTTTTGACGAGTTTCCCCCTTTTAAAGAGGATTCCCTGCCCCCTGGCCCCTGCAATGCCTATGTCGGCCTCCCTTGCCTCGCCCGGTCCATTTACCACACAACCCATCACAGCTATCTTGGGAGAGCTCCTAAGAGGGGTGAGGGCCTTTTCAATCCTTTCAACCAGAGAAAACAAATCTATCTCACACCTGCCGCAGGTAGGGCAAGAGATTATCTCTGGCCCTCGCTCTCTAAGGCCCACTGCCCTTAAGATCTCGTAGCCAACCTTGACCTCTTCAACAGGATCACGCGTCAAGGATACCCTGATGGTGTCCCCGATCCCCTGGAGCAGTAGCGTTCCCAAGGCTACTGCGCTCTTTACCGTGCCTGATATCAAGGTGCCTGCCTCTGTCACCCCCAGGTGGAGAGGGTAGTCCACCTCCTGGCTTATGAGCTGATAGGCCTTGATGGTGTCGAGCACATTGGAGGACTTCAGTGAAATTTTTATGTCTCGAAATCCCAGTTCCTCAATAAATCCAATGTGGCGCAAGGCGCTCTGAACCATTGCCTCGGGCGTTGGACCACCGTGAGCCTCGAGCAGGTCCTTCTCCAAAGAGCCGGAATTGACCCCGATGCGGATGGGGACCTTGTATTCAGAGGCCTTAATCACCACTGATTCCAATTTTTTCTTTCCCCCTATGTTGCCTGGATTTATCCTTATGGCGTGGGCTCCATGTTCAATGGAGGACAGGGCCAAGCGGTGGTCAAAGTGGATATCGGCCACCACAGGTATCCCAACGGCCTCTCTTATCTTCTCAATTGCCCTGGCCGCCTCCTCATCAGGCACTGCCACCCGTATGATCTCGCAGCCGGAATCCTGGAGGCGCTTGATCTGGTCAATGGTTTTAGGGGTGTCGCGGGTGTCGGTGTTGGTCATGGACTGGACCGATACAGGAGCCCCCCCTCCCACGGGCACGTTTCCCACATAGATCCGCCTTGTCTGTTTTCTGGTCACCGCTTCCTTAGTAGAGAAACATTGGTTTGCCGCTCACATGCCTTACCTTGGGCCTGTACTCTTCCACATCGTAGAGCTCTCTCACATCCACCCTCTTTTGGCCCATGGTGATGGTGCTGAGGGGTATGTCTGTATAAATGCCCCTGCTCAATGCCACGAGCCGGCCGAAAGTCTTTTTCAAGAAAAGGTCTATGGCCATGTTGGCGTAATTGACAGCCACCATCAGATCCAGAGAATCAGGAGGGCCTGATCTCATCAGGTATGAGAGCCTCTGATAGAGTACATCTTCACCTGTTAATTCATTTAACAACTGGCCGGTTACCTCGCCAATGCCGCCAAGTTTCCTGTGTCCATAAGGGTCCTCCTCTCCAGAGAGCAAGAGGTCCCCTCCCACCATTCTTGCACCCTCAGAGATGGTCACAATGGCGTAATTTTTGGGGTTTGCCCTTTTGTCCTTCATGATAAGTTGGGCAAGCTTTTCGGGATCAAATGGGACCTCAGAGATAATGGCCCTATCGACTCCGGCGAGATAGGCAGACACCAGGGACGTCTCTCCGCAATACCTTCCAAAGAGCTCTATGACGGCAATCCTCTCGTGGGAGCCGGTGCATGTCCTGAGGGCGTGGATGAAGCTGACTCCCCTGGTGACAGCAGTGGAAAAACCAATGCAGTAATCAGTGCCAAAGACATCGTTGTCCATGGTCTTGGGTATTGCAATGACGGGAAAGCCCTTCCGCTCAAGCCTTTCTGCAAAGCTCAGGGTGTCGTCTCCACCAATGGGGATGATGGCATCCACCCCCAGCGTCTCCAGGTTGCGAAGCACCAGATCGGTAAAGTCCTTTTTTTCCTGGTCGTCCTTGAATTCGCCCTTGAGGTGGTCGGGGACATCCTTTTTGCGCGCAGCACTTGGATTGGTGCGCGAGGTGTGGAGATATGTTCCCCCGTATCGGTCAATGGTGCGGACCTGTGGGGGCAACAGTTCCTGGACTGCTGTCTTGGCGATATCGGCTTGATCAGAGGTATATTCAACGGGTTGGTCAGGGGTGTATTCAAGGAGTCCCCTCCAGCCCCTTCGAATGCCCAAGACCCTCAAGCCCTCGCTTACTCCCCTGTAAACAAGTGTCTTTATGCAGGCATTTAGACCTGGGACGTCGCCTCCACCTGTAAGAACCGCAATGGTGGATTTATTAGGCTGAGAAGAATTCATGGCGCAGTCCTCCTGAGAATTTCCAAGTTCTTATAGTATTTAGTTTGGTCGATCTGGAGGTATTCGTCAATCCAAATCATCTGGGGGCCCTTTGGAAGAGGGCTAATGGAAGAGGGGCTTTTTTATTGACAATCCTCAACCAACCGGTATGTAATGAGTGGTGAAATTTTGCCCTACAGGGTAACCTTTTAGATGCTAAAGGCGGGGATGCAAGGGGGCAAGAACCTGTCATCTCAACACACTTTTCAAAGGAGTTGTCCATGTCGGTTTCAGAAAAGGTCAAGCAATCCATTGAAAGGTCGTCCTGGATCCGGAAGATGTTCGAGGAGGGTAACAGGAGAAAGCAGAAATACGGCCTTGAAAATGTATTCGACTTCAGTCTTGGGAATCCCGACCTTGAACCGCCTCCCGTATTCAGGGAGGTCTTGAGCGAGCTGGTTAGTGATGCGGGCCCAGGAAAGCACGGTTACATGCCCAATGCCGGATTTGTGGAGAGCAGGCAGGCCGTGGCTGAATATCTCAACGGCTATAACCAGGCGCGATTCAGTGCCGAGGATATCATCATGACTGTGGGGGCGGGGGGCGGCCTTAATGTGGTGCTAAAGACCATTTTGAACCCAGGGGAAGAGGTGATCATCCCGAGCCCCTACTTTGTGGAGTACAATTTTTATCTGGATAACCATCAAGGAGTGCCCAAGGTCGTGCCTACCAAGGAAGATTTCTCCCTGGACCTTGGCACTATCGAGGCGGCCATAACAGAGAACACAAAGGCAGTCCTCATCAATTCACCCAACAACCCCACAGGAAAGGTTTACACAAAGGAAGAGCTGGATTCCCTGGGAGAATTGTTGACCCAGTACAGCCGTAGGATGGGAAAGACCATATATCTCATATCTGACGAGCCTTATAGAAAGATAGTCTTTGATGGCATTACTGTTCCCAGCGTCTTTGACAGTTACAACGAGACCTTTGTGGTTACTTCATTTTCCAAAGACCTCTCCATACCTGGGGAGCGGATCGGGTTTGCAGCAGCTCATCCCGAGATCTCGGATCGCCAAAACATCCTTGGTGGCATGGTGCTCTGCAATCGCATCCTGGGCTATGTAAATGCCCCGGCCTTGATGCAGAGGACCGTGGCTCGATTGCTCAACCAAAGTGTTGATATATCCATATACCAGAGAAGGCGCGACCTGTTCTATCAAGGGCTTACAAGCGCCGGATACCATGTGGTAAAGCCAGAAGGGGCATTTTATCTCTTCCCCAAGTCCCCCATAGAGGATGATGTGAAATTTGTTGCTGCCCTCCAGGAAGAAAACATCCTGGTGGTGCCTGGAAGCGGGTTTGGAGGCCCGGGACACTTCAGGATTGCCTATTGTGTGCCTGACCACGTCATTGAAAGGGCACTCCCTGGATTTGAAAGAGTAATCAAGAAATTCCAATAACGGGATCAGGAAGAGCTCATGTATTCCAAGATCATTTCTCTCAGGTTTCCCAAGGAAATAGCCGACCAGCCTGTGGTGGTGAATCTAGTTAAGAAATTTGATCTCACCTTCAACATCCTCAAGGCTGTTATCTATCCCAGAAAAGAGGGCTTCCTGGTCATGGAGCTCAGTGGCCAAAGGAAAGACTTCCAGAGGGGTATCAGGTACCTCAAGGGTCTGGGTGTCAAGGTGGAAAGCGTTGGCCAAGATATAAGGCGTGACGAAGATAGGTGTTTCCAATGTGGGGCATGTACAGCAGTGTGCGTGACAGGGGCCCTTTACATAAAGCGACCCGAGATGGAGGTCCTCTTTGATAGAGACAAGTGCAGTGCATGTGAGCTCTGTGTCACCGCCTGCCCTGCCCAGGCCATGAGCGTCAAATTTGACAAAGCCATTATATGAGTGCAGATGGACCCGGCTGAAAATCCTTTGTGCTCATTTTTCTCCACCACACGGTCCCCCCTTTCATAATCCTTTCCAAGCAGTTATTATAACTTGATGAAGCCAGGAATTTATACCTGTCCATGATGGGTTTTGTAAGGATAGGGGCATGTGCCGTTTCTCTGGCAAAACAAGGGATAGACGTTCCATGGTACGAGAGACACCAGGGCTTAGGATAATCACCTTGGGATGCAAGGTGAATCAATATGAGTCAGCCTACATGAGGTCGGCACTCATGGAGCAGGGGTGGGTAGAGGCCAAGAAAGGGATGGAGTGTCAACTGACCATCGTAAACACCTGTACGGTGACCCAAAGGGCTGCTCATCAATCGCGCCAAGCCATTTCCAAGGCCGTCAGGGAAAAGCCCGCAGGGGGGAAGGTGGTGGTGACGGGGTGTTATGCCCAGGTTTGCCCTGAAGAGGTGGCAAGCATTGCTGGTGTTGATATGGTGGTGGGAAATAGAGAGAAGGCCCGACTCCCTGAAATTGTCTCTGAGCCGTTGAAGGACAGGGCACCCGTGGTCCTGGTGGGCGATATCCAGGATCAGGTAAATATGGAACCAATGCCGGTTAGGCGGTTTTTTGACCGATCCAGGGCCTTCTTGAAGATCCAGGACGGCTGTGATTCGTTTTGCACCTACTGTATCGTTCCCTATGCAAGGGGAAGACCCAGGAGCCTCACCCCCAAAGAGGTCTTGGCCATGCTTGGCACCCTGCAGGAGGAAGGATATGGAGAGGTGGTGTTAACCGGAATCCACCTTGGAAAATACGGCTGGGACAAAGGAGGGGCACATGGGCTCTTGCAACTCCTCAAGTTAATAAAAACCTCTGATTTGCGTCTGAGGATAAGGCTGAGCTCCCTTGAGCCGGGGGAGATAACAGAAGGACTCATAGAGATGGTGGCTGGTGAGGACTGGCTTTGCCCTCACTTCCACATCCCACTGCAGAGTGGTGACCCAGGAGTGCTTCAAAGGATGGGCAGGCATTACAGTCCAGAGGAATTTGCCGCCCTGGTGGTAAGGATCAGGGAGAAAATGCCGCTTGCAGCAATAGGGGTCGATGTGATGGCCGGTTTCCCTGGAGAGGACGAGCAGGCATTCTCCAATACAAGATCCCTTGTGGAGGCCCTCCCCATCTCTTACCTTCATGTGTTTCCTTTTTCCCCAAGAAGAGGCACCAAGGCTTCCAGGCTCCCGGGCCAACTATCACCCCAGACCATCAAAGAGAGGGCAGCACAGCTGAGGGAACTGGGGTTGAGGAAGAAGAGGGCCTTTTATGAGTCGGCAGTGGGCCATACTTTTGTAGCGCTCACCGAGACACGCCCTCCTGAGAGGCCGGGTTTCATGCGCGGATTCACAGAGAACTATCTAGATGCCTTATTTCCGTTGGAAAAGGGCCGAGAGGGCCAGATCCTGAAAATACGGATAGAGGGGGTGGAGGATGGCATGGCCTTGGCTCAAGTGTTGAGATCCGGTTGAAATCATTTCCTGGCCCTGGCGGCCCTGTTAGCGTTTAAAATGGCCTGCCTGAGCAACTTCTGTTTGGTCTTGAAGAGGCGGGCGCTCAGACTTACATGATAGACGTGAGGGTTATGGAAGCGCTTGTAACCGGGATCCAGGCGCCTTAAATTTTCCAAAGCCGCCTGCCGGATCTCGAAAAGTTTAGGGAGCTTGTAAACAAGCTTGCCCCCTTGGAAGATGGGCACAAGCAATTCCTTCATCTGGAATTCCTTGGGGTAGGTCTTGAAGACATGTGTAAACATGGGGTGATAGGCCCTGAATGAGCGTCCCTTGGGAGGCCTTTCCTCTTCCAGGAAGAGCACATCGCCTCGCATCTGCCCTTCTTGGTCGTACATACGGACCACCTTCTTTACACCAGGATTGGTTATCTTTTCAGGGTTGTCTGACCTCTTTATCTTGGGCACCATTTCCCTGCCGTTTTCGTCTAGGGCCGTGAGCTTGTAAACACCACCAAGGGCCGGGCTGGAATAAGAGGTCACCAATCTGGTGCCCACTCCCCATATGTCTATCCTAGCTCCCTGCCTCTTCAAGCTTTCAATGATCCACTCGTCCAGGTCGCTGGAGGCTATGATTAATACATCTTGGAATCCAGCCTCATCAAGCATCCTGCGGGCCTCTTTGCTCAGATAGGCCAGGTCACCAGAGTCAAGCCTTATGCCCTTGAGTCTGTAGCCCTTTCGAGCCAGCTCCTTCCCCACTTTGATGGCATTTGGGACCCCGCTCTTGAGGGTGTCATAGGTGTCCACCAGTAGCACACAGGAATCTGGATACACCCGTGCATAGGCCCTGAAGGCCTCAAGCTCCGAGGGAAAGCTCTCCACCCAGGAATGGGCGTGGGTCCCTCTCACCGGGATCCCGTAAAGCTCGCCTGCGAGCACATTGGAGCTCCCCTCCACACCCCCTATGTATGCGGCCCTGGAGGCCATTAGGGCACCGTGGGGGCCGTGGGCCCTTCTCAGGCCAAAATCTATTACAGGATCACCGTTGGCAGCCCAGCACAGGCGGGCTGCCTTGGTGGCAATGAGGGTCTGGAAGTTCATTATGTTCAAGAGGGTGGTCTCAATGAGTTGGGCCTCGGGCAGGGGTGCCATCACCCTTATCAAAGGCTCATGGGGAAATACGATAGTCCCCTCTGGCATTGCCCACATGTGGCCTGAAAAACTGAAGCCCTCCAAATATTTAAGGAACTTAGACGAAAAGGGCCCTACTTTTTCTAAGTAGGCAAGGTCCTCCTGACTGAACCTCAGATTCAGGACGTAGTCCACAAGGTCCTCTAGCCCTGCAAGGACACAGTATCCACCATTATCTGGGATAGACCTGAAAAAATAATCAAAGTTGGCCCATTGATCCGTCTTCCCTTCTTCAACATATCCGCCAGCCATGGTGAGCTGATAGAGATCGGTTAAAAGTGACCACTTGGTCCACATGAATGTCTCCTCCTAGCGTTTCCTCCTCATCTTTCTGCGCTCTTCCTTCCAGCCCTTGGGTTTCCTCCCCTTCCTGCGCCCTCCCGGGCTGGGAAAGATCTTCTCTGCATCCAACTCAAAGGTGCCAGCCTGTAGTCCTTGGGCAAGCCTGTCCCCGATTGAAGGAGGCTTGGAGCGAGCCTTTCTTTCTTGTTCCTTCACAGGGGGGCCTGACAGATATTGGGGCCCCAATTCACGGCAAAGGAGTAATTCCCCAAACTGAAAGAATTTTATACCCTTTGCGCAGGCAAGGTGAACCTTCACTTCCAGGACCACCGGTTGAGGATCTTTTCTCTTGCCAATCCTCAAGGCGCTATTGCGATCAGGGCTGAGCACCAGAAAATTATCGGGTGGTGCGCTCAGGCCCTTTTCCATTACATGACCGTGGGCCCGCCTCCTGATGGCTATGAAATAGATCTTGGCCTCAGGAGTGCTGATTGACTCAACAGGGAATTCCCATTTCTTCTCGACAGCCATGATACGCTTTTCATCACAATGGAAGAGGGCTCTTTCAGGGCCCGCCAAGACCTCGTTGATGTGGGATTGGCGAATGTGACGCCATCCCTCTTCTTCGTGCAATACTTGCAAGAGCTCCTTTATGGGGACAAACCCGTCAGAGTCAGGGACAAGGCCGAACTCATGGGGGCTGTGGCCCAGGATATAGGCCATGAATCTTGCTAGAGCCTGGTTTTTCTGTCTAAGCCTCTTTGACAAAGTGCATCCCTTCTCCAATCACCTAAAGTCAGCGGGGGCCATCGAGCCCTTTTGAGATCTCAAGGGCAACCCTCTTGGCGGCTTCCACCGGGTCTCGGGCATCCCGGATGGGTCTGCCGATTACGAGGTAGTCGGCCCCTGCTTTGATGGCCGTTTCAGGAGTGGAGACCCGCTTTTGGTCGTCGTGGGCCACCTTGACCCAGTCGGGCCTTATTCCAGGGACAACAGTTATCAACTCCCGGCCGAAGTTTTTTCGAATTAACCGCAGCTCACCACCAGAGCACACGACCCCGTGGCAGCCTGAGGCCCTGGCCATGGTGGCCTTCCTTAGCACCAGGTCTGAGGTGTGCTTGGCCAACTCAGGTCTGTAGCCCAGTTTCAGCAGGGTATCTGTATCAAGGCTGGTAAGCACGGTGACCACCAGGATTTTTGTCTTCCACCCTGAGGCCGCTGCGGCTGCAGCCTCTAGGGCCGATGTGCCTGCATCGGAATGGATTGTGACAAAATCAACCCCTATCCTGCAGGCTGCCTCAAAGGCCCTCTTCACCGTGGCAGGGATATCATGTAGTTTGAGATCCAGGAAAATACCTGCAGGGCCTTTTTGCCTGATCTCTCTTACAATACTTGGACCCTCACTAATAAAGAGTTCCAGCCCTATCTTGAACAAGCCCACGTGTTCGGAAAGGAGGTCCACGAATCTCAATGCCTCCCCTCTGTTGGGCAGATCCAGGGGAAAGATGATATGGTCCTTGGGTTCTCTTTTCATAATGTAGTCTCCAGAGTTGAGCACTAAAGAGTGAAAGTCATTCCAAACTGGGCATCGAATGACGGAGAGTTTATTTAACTTACCGTCTTTTTGACGGAAAATCAGCCAAAAAAACCTGGACAGCCCTTTTTAGGGATTATATTATTTTAAACGGGCCACCGTAGCTCAGCTGGTAGAGCACCTCACTCGTAATGAGGATGTCTGCGGTTCGATCCCGCACGGTGGCTCCACCTTTACACCTCCTTCAAGTGAGAAGATTTGAACACTTTTTCCTAGGATCTCCTACAAAAAAATTGTAAAAATCCTGAGAAAAGAGTAATCTCTCCTCCGACTCTGCAATGAGGCCTCTGGCACTCCGGATGACTGACAAAACAGCTGAAGAAGATAGAGGGCATGTTAGGGATGGAAGAGATCCGTGATTTTTTCGAGTGTGAGAGTTGCGGAAACAGGGAATTTAAACGGGTTTACACATTTTCCTTGCGCTTCCACGGGGTGAACTTCTCTGATGATCTGATTTATGACAAGATCATTGAAGAGCTGTATGAGTGCACCAAATGTCAAAAAAAATTCACATTGGATCAGATCGAGGAGGGGTTGGACAAGATCAAAAAGGTGAGAAAAAAAGGAGGCTGATACACTAGTGAACCGCCTCCTTTTGATAGAACTGGAATTTGTAAGACCCCAATTCAATGGTATCAAAGTCTTTCAGGGGGACACTTCCCTTTACGACTTCTCCGTTTACCCTGAGCTTTGAGAACCCGCCGGTAAAGGTAATGGTATAGCCAGAGGGCCTGCGGCTAATGGTGGCTGCTGTTGCCCCCAGGAAAAAGCCGGATAGCTTTATTTCCACATTGCTGGACTTTCCGATCCTGGTGAGTTTCTTGGTGAGTTCCACCTCGCCCAATTTGGAACCATCGATAAAGCTGAGAACCCCGATCTTATCAGGCTTTTTTGGTGTGGTGGGCAGGGACTGCTGTTTTGCAAGCAATTCGCGCTGTTTCTCGGTGTCAAGCATCATGGTCTTGTTGAACACCGGCTCCTTGGCCTTCTCGGCCTCTGCCCTCTCCTTCTCAGAGGCCACAAAGAGCAGCACGTGTTTTCCTATGATAATGTTGTCCCCGTGCCTTAATTTGTGGGAAGAGATCTTCTTGTCGTTTACAAAGGTTCCGTTGGTGCTCTGGAGATCTGTTAATATATAATCATAGCCCACCTTGTCCACCCTGGCGTGATAACCGGATACCGCCAGATTATCTATGCAGATGTCATTATCAGGTTTTCGACCTATTGTGAGGGCCTCCTTGGCAAAGGGATACTCTTTTAAGACCTGCTTATTAAACATCAGTACCAGCTTAGCCATTTCTGATCCCCCCAGTCTGGATACAGCCTGGCATAACTAATCAAGACCTCACCTTTTTGAAAAGCTTCTGTATGTTGTTCCAAAGATCAGCCACGGCCATGGCAGAATCTTTAAGGGCCCGGCCCTTTTCGTTGGTATTCCCGCTCAAGAACACAGAAATTATGGTGGTGTTGTCATGGGCACCCCGCTCAAGAGCGAGGTCCACGAAGTTTCTGCAAAGGTTTTCCGGATCCTGGGCCTTGAGTGTTAGGTCCAGGATCTCCTCGTCAGAGACCAGATCCGTGAGCCCGTCAGTGCACAGAATGAAACGGTCGTTGTCTGCTGGCTCCAATTCGTAAACCTCAGGGGCAACTTCTTCGGCAGAGCCCAGATTGCGCGTGAGAATGTGCTTCAAAGAAGATGAGGATGCCTCCTCTGCGGTCATGATGCCCATCTCTATCTGCTCCGCCACTATGGTGTGATCCCTTGAAAGCCTTTCTATGGCGCCTTCCCTCACTAGATATATCCTGCTGTCACCCACATTGGCTGCTATCACCTTTGAGGGAAAGACCACCAAGGCGGCCACCGTGGTGCCCATTCCTTGATGCTTGTCGCCCATTGTAGCCAGTTCATGTATGACTCGATTGGCCAACCGGATACTGGAGGCCAGGTAATTCCCTTCTGGCGACAGGGCCTCATCCACTGTTCCAAAGAGCTCTTCTTCAGAGGCCGAGGAAACCAGCCAAGTGCGAAAGGCCGAGTTGATCAGGTCCACGGCTATTTTACTGGCCACTTCGCCTGCCAGATGCCCTCCCATGCCGTCTGCCACCAGGTAAAGGCCCAACTCCTCGTCCATGGAGAAGGCATCTTCATTACTCTCCCTCTTAAGTCCTACATCGGTTATGCCCGAGGCTTTTATAAGCAAAATTTACGCCACCCCTCTATTTTCTAGTTTAAGGTGATAGTGTTCCCAGCCCTTCCACAGACCAAGAAACCGCCACACAAGTATCATTATCACCCGTGGCCCACCAGGCCTTGACGGCCCGGGCCGTTCATTCTCTGATATTCTTTAACTTTTGAGGCTAACATCCTGAGATATTTAGCCATTTCAGCGCAAGAGCCAAATCTTTTTTTGGGATTTTTTGCCAGTGCCTTGTCCAATATCTGATCGCATGCCCTGGGCAGCATTGGATTGTAGTCCCTGGCCGGTTTGTGAGCGCCCTGGGTAATCTGTAGGAGAAGGCTATTAAGGTTTTGACCCTGAAACGGCAACACCCCGGTGAGCAGTTGATACAGTAGCACCCCCAGGGAGAATATATCTGAGCGAAAGTCTATCTTGTGGCCCATGATCTGTTCAGGAGACATGTAGCTTGGTGTTCCCAGTATGACTCCTGTCTTGGTCCTGGTGGAGGAGACCGCCTTGGCTATTCCAAAGTCTGTGACCTTTACATTTCCGTTTTTGGTAATCATTATATTGGCAGGCTTTATGTCCCTGTGAATTAATCCTGTCTTGTGGGCATAATCCAGTGCAGAGGCTATCTTGGCTGTTACCTCCAGGGCCATATGGAGGGGCAGAAGCCTCTCTGGATCGCAATAGTATGAAAGATCGGTTCCATCAATATATTCCATTGCCATATAGGTGAGGTCAAGATCCTCTCCCACATCATAAATGGTGACTATGTAAGGGTGCGAGAGCCTGCCAGCTATGGCAGCCTCGGCAAAGAAGCGTGATTTGATCTCTTCAATCATATCTTCGTCAAATTCGTCTGAGAATCTGATGATCTTTATGGCCACAAGCCTGTTGAGCTTGGGATCCATTCCCTTATAGACCAGGCCCATGGTACCTTTTCCTAGGGGCTCTAAGATTTGATATCGACCAACTATCTTTCTTTCCTTAATAAGAGAGTCGGAAAGCCTGCCTCCGCCCTTTCTTGCACCCTCTGGATCAAAACCAGGGATCTCCTTGAGGGAGCGGAGATTTGAGATCCGTCGCACAAGATCCCTGTACGGCCCCCTTTTCTGGATGTGCTCATAGACGGCCAACGCCCGGGTGGCCATTCCCCTGGTTTCATAGTCAAGCCCCAAGTCATAGAGAATGTCCCTCGTCTCATTGTCCAGGGGACAGAGCCTGAGTCTCTCAAAGGCCATGTCCAGGAGCCCCTGTTTTCTAAAGGTGGACGCCAGCAAGCGGTTCAGGCCGAATACCTCTTCTCTGGCCCTGGCATAGCCATATGCATCCACAAACTGGACTACCAGATAACCCCCAACAGTCCCTGCCATGGCGGTGGCGGCCTTTAGCCACACATGAAACACGGTAAAACTGAAGTAGCCCGTCCCAACGGAGGCCCCAAGGCAGAGGAAAACCAGCAAGAATCTGCTCCCTTGCCTCAAGCCAGGACCCAACAAGACCACCACAGCAGTCAATACGACCATTGAGAGCAGTTCGGCAAAGACCATGTGGGGCGGCCTGGAGGTGGATGACCCTTCAATCAGGTCGTCCACGGCATAAGCTAGAAACTCAGCGGCAGAGGCGCGAGTTGAAAATGGTGTGGAGAAGGCTTGATAAGGGAGTTGTTTAAAGTAGATCAACACGACCTTGTTTTCCAAGGCAAAAGGGGCAGTGCCTGAGGAGGTGAGCCTGGAGAGGGAAAAGCGCTGGAAGGCTTGGGGAGGCCTTGAAAAGGAGAGGAGCATCTCCCCTTTCATGAGACCAATGAACTTATCTCCCAGTCTTATGCCGCCAAAATCTTTTGGAACCTCAGGGGCTGGCAGTCCCAAAAAAGCAGAGGCCATGTCCAGGGCTACTGAGACAGAGATCTTGTCTTTCTCCCTTCGGATCAGGGTATAAGTTCTTCCAGGGAGCAGGGTGGAACCGGCAGGATTTACATCTCCTGGAGAAACAAAATATACTTTGCCTGAAATTTTCTGGTTCTTCACTTTAAGGGGCAGATTGAGCCCTTTGGGAACAAAGGAGGGAAGCATTATTCCTACCACTTTCACCCCCCTCTCTTCAAGGAGCTCCAGGGTCATGGGAAGGCCTTCCAGGGCTCCAGCCCCATTTCTGCCCAAAGCATGGGGATTGAGGCGCGCCTCTACAATGGCAACAGGAGCCCCCCCATGATTGGTTGCAGAGGCCCTGCAGTAATTATCATAGAGAAACCTTTCAGCAGGGATGAACACCCGGGGAAGAAGGAGGTGTAAGGTGCCCAGAATCATAATCAGGGCAAGCCCCAACAAATAATAGGGCCACTTTCTCTCATGTATAAGGCTTGTTTTACTCACTGGATCCTGATTTCGTACTGTTCCAGGTGGTATTCTTCCCTTGAGAGAATAATAAGGCGTTTGTTTGTCCTGCGTTCAAGGTCAAGGATCGAATCCTGCTCCTCTTCCCGAATCACTTCTTCCACTTGAGGATTCACAAAGACATAGATGTTTCCTGGGTCTCGAAATCCTGCACACTCCCTTTCTACGTCTCGAAAGATCTCATAACATACCGTTCTCACCGACTTGAGGCTCCCTTTGCCTTCACAATAAAAGCAGGGCTCACACAGCAGGCTGGAGAGGTTTTCCCTTGTCCTCTTTCGGGTCATCTCTATGAGGCCAAGATCTGACATGGGGAGAATATTGGTCTTGGCCTTATCCTGGGCAAGGGCCTCTTTGAGTGCCTGGAACACCCTGTCCTTGTTGGCCTGTTTTTCCATGTCAATGAAGTCTATGACGATGAGGCCCCCAATGTTTCTGAAACGCAACTGGTAGGCTATCTCCTTGACGGCTTCCAGATTGGTCTTGAGCGTGGTCTCTTCCAGGTTTCGTTTCCCCACGAAGCTCCCGGTGTTTACATCAATGGCGGTGAGGGCTTCTGTCTGTTCGATCACGATGTAGCCACCCGATTTCAGCCAGATCTTGTCTTGAAGCGCCCTGGATATCTCCATCTCAATACCGTAGGCATCAAAAATGGGGTCAGGGCCTTCGTAGAGTTCCACTGAGTAACGCAACCTGGGGGCAAAGGTATGGATAAAGTCCATTACCATCTTGTGTTCCTCGGGCGAATCTATGACCAGTTTGTCCACCTCTCGGGTAAAGAGGTCTCTTACTGCCCTGAGAGATACCGCCAGGTCTTTGTAGAGAAGCCCAGGGCCGGAGAGCCTCTCCATCCTGGCCTGGATATCCGACCAAAGCCTGAGCAGAAATTCCATTTCTGCGCTTAACTTCTCCTTGGGCGCTCCTTCGCTTACGGTCCTCACGATGAACCCCATCCTGTCTGGCCTGATTTCCTGGACAATGGCCTTGAGTCTCTCCCTTTCTTCTCTGTCCTCTATCTTTCTGGAGATACCGATGTGATTCAGGGTGGGCATCAGCACCAGATGCCTTCCAGGAAGTGAGATGTGGCAGGTGACCCTGGGCCCCTTGTTGCCAAAGGGCTCTTTTGCCACTTGCACCATCACATCCTGGCCTTCCCTCAACATGTCCTCAATGCTTGCAGGGATCCTTTTGATATCTTCGGTAGAATTCAAGTATTCTGGCTCATCGTCATTGCCTTGATTTTTCAGCATCATTCTTTCAAGGTCCAGCAGTTCCCGCCTTACATCCGAGACATAGAGAAAGGCTGTCCTCTCAAGCCCTATATCCACAAATGCTGCCTGCATTCCGGGTAGCACCCTCACCACCCTGCCTTTGTAAATGTTGCCTACCAACTCTTGATCGGAGCGGCGTTCCACATGCAGTTCCACCACCACGCCGTTTTCCACAAGCGCCACCCTTGTCTCATAGGGCCTGGAATTTATGATGAGTTCTGCGTGCATGGAGTGTGCCTGTCTTTCTGGATTATCGACCACTGGGGTGGAAAACTTGTCCGATTTTTCGTATGGTTATGGCATATTTTTCATCCTCATTCATCCCAAAAATAGCTGCCACCACATCAGCAGGTCTGAGTTGGATCCCTAGGTCATGCCGAAGGGTTATCAGGAGCTTTCCTGGTGCCGCCACCTTGATATCCCTTACAAGCCCCTTGATGTCAATGCGCCTCTCTCCCTTCTTGTTCTTTTTGGTGAAATACAGATGCTCCTTGGCCAGAAATTCCCGGACCAGGGAAGGATCAAGATGGTCATTTGGTCCGAAGGTGACCTCGTAGGAGCTTTCCTTTACCCGGGGGAGTGGTTGGGTGAGAGGGATCCGAGACATTTCGATTACCTTTATGCCTTCGGGGAGCTGCTGGTTTATGAGCCTTTTGTAATAGACAGGGTCAATGGGCCTTGTGACCTCCACATGTAGCAATTCCTCGAGGCTTTCCATGCCCACTGGCAGGGCCGAGGCAAAAGATACCTTGGGTTTTGGATGAAAGCCTTTGGAATACGCAAGGGGGAGGCCTGACCTCCTAAATGCCCGGATCAGGGTCCGGGTAAGCTCCAGATGGGAGAGGTGCCGGAGCCTGCCAAGCTTTGTAAAGGCAATGGAGAACTTGATCCTCTCCTCCTCAATAGATTCAACGTGGTGGTCTTCCAATTCTTTTATTGGAAATACAAGCGGCTTTATGGATTCGTGATCACACACACCACAAAGGGTGCACCTGTCCCTGCAGTCCGGAGTAAAGTCCTCTTGGGCCGCCCTTTCCCATTCTTTTCTTAAAAATTCTATAGAAACACCTGAATGGATGTGCTCCCAGGGGAGGATTTCATTCAGGTCCCTGGCCCTCAAATAATTAGCAGAATCGATCTCTGTTTCCCTGAACACACGCCTCCACAAATCCAGATCAAAGCATTCGCTCCAGGCATCGAACCTTGCACCCCTTTTCCATGCCTTCACCACTGCAGTGGCAAGCCTCCTATCTCCCCTTGAAAATATACCCTCCAACCAGCTCAACTCTGGCTGATTCCACTTGACACGGACCCTGGTGCCCATGAGTTTCTCTCGAATCTTTTTTATCCTAGCTCGAGCTTCTTCCATGGAAAGCTGGTGTGCCCACATGAACGGGGTGTGGGCCTTGGGCACAAATGTGGCCACACTTACATTTATACCGGTCTTTTTGCCATATCGGGATGCAATAATCCCAATTCGGCGGGAAAACTCTACGATGGCCTCTACGTCGGCCTCTGTCTCATACGGAAGCCCGATCATGAAGTATAACTTGATGAGCCTCCAGCCTGCCTCAAACACCTCTTTTGCCGTCTGAAGTATCTCAGCCTCAGAGAGGCCCTTGTTGATCACCCTGCGGAGTCTCTCGGATCCCGCCTCAACCGCCAAGGTGAATCCTGTCTTGCGAACCCTTTTAATTTCATCAATGATTTGTGGCCCCAAGGAATCTATCCTGAGGGAGGGGAGGCTGAGAGCGGTATTAAGCTCGGCTAGACGATCCATAAGGGTTTTTATTAGCGGACCGATGGCCGAATAATCCCCAGAGCTGAGCGACAGAAGCGAGATGTCTTCATACCCTGTAGAGCGAAGTCCAGCTTCGGTTTCCTGGACGATGGCCTCAGCCCTCTTTTCCCTTACAGGTCTGTAAATCATTCCCGCCTGGCAGAACCTACAACCCCTTCCGCAGCCCCTGGTTATCTCAACTGAAAGGCGGTCGTGGATCAGTTCAGTATAGGGAACGATTTGGGGATTGGGCACAGGGGCTCGGTTTATGTCTCCAATCACCACCTTTTGAACTTTGTGGTAACCTGGCTTTAGTGGCTTGATATCCTTTAGCGTACCTTTTTTATCGTATTGGGGTCTGAAAAAGGCGGGAACATACAGGCCGGGCAACTTGGATAGTTCTATCAAAAGTTCTTCCTTGTTGAGCTCTTTTGATCCCTTGGCATTCCGTATTAGCTTTACCAGATCCACCACCACCTCTTCGGCCTCACCTATCACCATGACGTCAAAAAACTCTGCCACTGGTTCAGGATTAAAGCAGGCAGGCCCCCCTGCAATAATCAGGGGAAAAGGCTTTCTTCGATCTCTGGCCCAGATGGGGATCTTGCCCAGATCCAGCATATTGACCACATTTGTGTAGCAGAGCTCGTGCTGGAGGCTAAAACCCACTATGTCAAACTCCCGCAAGGGCATTCCCGATTCCAGACACCACAACGGTATATTGCGCCTTCGTAGCTCTTCTTCCAGATCGCCCCACGGGGCGAACACCCTCTGGGCCCAGACCCACGGAATCTCGTTCAAAACATGATAGAGTATCTTTAGGCCCAGGTGAGACATCCCCACCTCATAGACATCAGGAAAGGCGAGGGCAAAGGTCACTTCCACAGAAGAGGAAGATTTATGGACCGAGTGGATCTCTCCCCCCAGGTAACGACTGGGTCGCTTGATTCTTGAAAACCATGGTTGATCTGCAAGTGATAAGCTTTTTGTCGGCACTATCCGAGAATTGGTCATCTTTGTCTGAAATCCTTATTTATTTCCGCTGTCTCCTTTTTCAAAGGGGTGTGACTGCACACAGCGGGCAAGGGTATTTATATAGGTTCGAATGCTCGTCTTAGAGATATCATGCATGTCATTTACAAAATATCATGATTTCAGTGACAAACCAAATGGGAAGAAGCAGAAGCGCGGGACCACTGAAGCCTATGAGAGGCCGCGGGCGGGTAGAAGGATGGTAATCAGTGCACCACCCTCTGGGTGGTTTTCTGCCTTTATGGAACCGCCGAGCCCTTCCACAATCCTCTTGACTATGGCCAGCCCCAGCCCGGAGCCATCCTCCTTGGTTGTAAAAAAGGGCGTGAAGATCTTGGTGAGAATCTCCTCCTGGAAACCTTTCCCAGTGTCTCTTATTTGAATGGTTATCTCTTGTGGTAAGTTGCCCTGGGACTGCGCGGAGGCAGATACCTCCAGTGTGCCACCACCACTGATTTCATGAGAGGCGTTCAAGAGCAGGTTCCATAGGACCTGTTTGAGTTGTTCCGGGTCTGATCGGATGGGAAGAGGGGGCGTAAGATGGGTCTTTAGTTTCATCTTGTCATTCCAGTAAGGGCTGTTTTGGAAAAGCTCAAGGGTCTCATTGATGAGATCGCCCAACTCAATATCTTTGAGATTTGCCTTTTTGGGACGGGCGAAAAGCAAGAAGTCGTTGACCAGTTGATTGAGTCGCCCCACTTCTGTCAGGATAATGTCCATCAGCCTTGAGCTGAACTCTTTGTCGGTTCCAACTTCTTTGAGCATTTCAATGGAGCCGCTGATTGAGGCCAAGGGATTCCGAATCTCGTGGGCAACACCTGCTGCAAGCTCACCGACCAAGGCCAATCCCTCCACCTTTCTCATCTCATCTTCAATCTGCTTGATCTCGGTTATGTCCTGGAAGACCAGTAAAGATCCCAGGCCGTTGCGTCCAAATAGCCTCAGGGGAGACACTGAATAGCGTAACTGTAATTTTTTCCCGTCTTTTCTGGTCATCTGGATGTCAAGATATGTTTGATGTGGGGCTAGAGGCCCTGAAGAGTGGCCTATCCGGGCCTGCTCCAACGTGGTGCCAGAAAGTGGGATTACATCTTTTATCTGCTTGTCCATGGCCTCGTCGGCCCTCAGGCCAAAGATCTTTTCAGCCGCGGGATTGAACAGGATGATTCTTCCACCCCTGTCAAGGGCGATCAGGCCAGAGTTTATGGAGCTTATTATGGAGCGGTTCAGGAGTTCAAGGCTATTGAGGTCGCTGCGGGTCTCTTCCAGTTTAGCCGAGCTGCTCCTGGCCTGCTCAGACAGGTAGCTTGCAAACAGGGCAACCAGATAGAATCCCAGTACATTAACAAAGTAGGTGTACAGGATCTGCCTTCCACTAAACAGGGCCTCGCGTTCAGGGACCAGGGGAGGGATCAGACCTTTCCAGTGGGTATAGAGCAGGAGACCGTAGAGCAGGGTGCAGGCAGAGGCTGTTATCAACCCGCCTTTTCGGTAAAGTATGGTGCTGCCAGCGATTATGGCCAGGATATAGAGAAGAGAAAAAAGGCTGTCCTTCCCGCCGGTTGCATGGATGATCCAGGTTATAAGAAAGGTGTCGGCCAATATCTGAGTATAGGCCAGTTGCACCAGATTCTTTGTAAACCTTAGGGCAATGGCATATACCAAGGTTAGGAGATATATGACTGCTATTAGAACAAAGTGGTATGTACGGATGTGGCCAAAATATGTGGCCGTCCCCTTTAGTTGGAATATTATGCCAGCACCCAGGAATAGGGAGACCAGCACAACCCTCAGGAACATCAGGGTCTTGAGCTGGGAGCGGAGCTTGGATGGGCCAGGTCCTGTGCCAGTTCCTTTCATGGAGAGGGGGTCCTCAGTGCTTATCTGAGACCTCGTGGGTTTTATTCTTGTGTAAGGGCAGGGATTTTTTAGCCAAAAGCTGCCGCCATCTTGAAGATGGGCAAGTACATGGCTATTACCAGACCTCCGATGCTGCCCCCCAAGAATACCATGAGCATGGGTTCGAGCATGGAGGTGAGGGCCTCCACAGCAGTGTCCACCTCATCGTCATAGAAATCAGCTATTTTTTCGAGCATGGCATCCAGAGCACCTGTGGCCTCACCCACAGAGATCATCTGAATCACCATACTAGGAAAGATATCGGTCTCAGAGAGAGGCTCGGCGATGGTCTGGCCCTCTGCAATGCTACCCCTCACTTCCTGTATCACCTCTTCCAGGACCACATTCCCGGACGTCTTGGCAGTCACATCAAGGGCATCCAGGATGGGCACACCGCTGCTGATCATGGTGCCAAAGGTCCTGGTAAATCTTGCCACAGCCACCTTTTTGAGCAGTGGGCCGAATATGGGGAGCTTCAGGGCAAGGGCGTCAGTCTGTTTCCTACCCCTCTCGGTCTTTCTGTAGTACCTGAAGGCCCAAATCAGCAAGATAAAGGCCACGATGATGTAATGGATCTTGCTCTTGACAAATCTGCTCAGGTTAACAACAAACTGGGTGGGGGCGGGTAGGGCCGACCCTACTCCCTTAAACATGTCTTCGAAAACAGGGATGACAAAGACCAATATGATGGTAATCACGATTATTGCGATACCCATCACCACGGCAGGGTATGTCATGGCCCCCTTGATCCTGGAGCGCAATTTTTCTGCCTTTTCGATATAAGCTGCCAGGCGCTGGAGGATGGTGTCCAGGATACCGCCCATCTCACCTGCAGCCACCAGGTTCACGAAGAGGTCGTCAAAGACATCTGGATGCTTTTTCAGGGCCTCTGCAAGGGTGGACCCCCCTTCCACATCCTTGGTCACCTGTTTGAGTATTTTTTTGAAGGTCCTGTTGTCGGTTTGTTCTGCCAGGATAGTGAGGCCTTGGACAAGGGGCAGGCCTGCATCTATCATGGTGGAGAACTGACGGGTGAAAACCACAATATCCTTTCTCGTGACCTTTGGCTGGAGAAAAGAGACGTTTTCAAAAAGGTCCTTTGGCTTGGGCTTGAGTTTCTTTACTGTGAGATTTCTTCTCTTTAATTGCAGACGTGCTATCTTTTCGTCTGCTGCCTCGATTTCACCCTTAATGGTCCGGCCCTTCCTGGTGACCGCAACCCATTTATAAACCGGCATAAGGTCCTCCTTGATTCCAGGCCCTGCCCAGAGTGGACAGGTATAGCCTCAAACGGACGGCTAAAGATCTGATCGGCAATCAGCGGACAAACCTTAAGGGGATTTCCCAAAGTGGCCCCACGTATGCCACAAGGTGTCTGAGAGCCCCTTGAAGTGAGGATAATGATCTAGAGCAAAGTATTTGATTTTGAAGAAAGTGTCAAGGTCATCATGAGGCTTCCTTTCCTCTGGCCTATCCGCATTTTAGTCCAGAAAATGACGATTTATTCTTGACAAGATAGGGATACTGAATGTTATATGGTGCGTTTATGGAATCACTGACTCCGCTTGCTAAGGGCGTATGTCGGTCGCTATAAAAACATTGATACAGAGGAGGATGTAGCTGTGGCAGAGATTACTGCTCCTATGGGAGGAAAGGTAATAGACATCAAGGTCAAACCCGGGGATACGGTAAACGAGGGTGACGAGGTGGTGATAATCGAGGCAATGAAGATGGAATTGCCAATAGTTGCCAACGAGGGTGGCACTGTAAAAGAGATAAAGTGCAATGTGGGAGATGCCGTGGAGGCCGATGCCGTGCTGATAGTTCTGGAATAGCTTTTTTGTTTCAAGGCGACAAGAAAAGGGCCTTTTGATAGTCCCGCAATATTTCCTGGAGAAGGGCCAATGGATATTGAAGAAAAACTGAAAGACTTGGAGAGGCGAAACAGGGAGGCAGAGCTTGGAGGCGGTGAAGAGCGCATAGCAAAACAGCACGCAAAGGGCAAGATGACCGCCCGTGAAAGGCTTGACTACCTGTTGGACAAAGGCAGTTTCCAGGAAATAGATAAATTTGTGGTCCACCAGTGTTACGATTTCGGGATGGAAAAGAAAAAGATCCCAGGCGATGGAGTGGTAACCGGTTACGGGACCATCAATGGAAGGCTCGTATTCGTCTTTTCCCAAGATTTTACCGTTTTCGGTGGGTCGCTTAGTGGAGCCTTTGGTGCAAAGGTCTGCAAGATAATGGACCTGGCCTTGAAGAATCGAGCCCCTGTGATTGGACTCAATGATTCCGGGGGGGCCAGGATCCAGGAGGGAGTAGTAAGTCTTGGGGCCTATGGAGAGATTTTTAAGAGAAATGTCTGGGCATCAGGGGTAATCCCACAGATATCCGTAATAATGGGGCCCTGTGCAGGTGGGGCCGTATATTCACCGGCTCTGACAGATTTCATAATCATGGTCAAGAACACCAGCAACATGTTTATTACCGGCCCCCAGGTGATAAAGGCAGTGACCCATGAGGAGGTTACCCCAGAGGAGCTTGGGGGGGCCATGGCCCACAACACCAAGAGCGGTGTTGCCCACTTTGCCGAGGAGGACGACAAGGCTGCCCTTGACCGGGTAAAAGAAATACTAAGCTACCTTCCCCAGAATTACGAGGAAAAGCCGCCTTCGGTGGAATGCACTGATGACCCCAACAGGACTGATCCCTCACTCAACCAAGTGGTCCCCACCAACCCCAGGCGACCCTATGACATCAAGGTGATTATCAAGTCAGTCCTGGACAATAATTACTTTCTCGAGGTGCACCAGCACTATGCCCAGAACATGGTTGTGGGCTTTGGCAGGCTGAACGGTCAGGTAGTGGGCGTGGTGGCAAATCAGCCAAGGGTCCTTGCCGGCTGTCTTGACATTGATGCGTCAATAAAGTGCGCCAGATTTGTTAGGACCTGCGACTGCTTCAATATCCCGCTGGTGACCTTCGTGGATGTGCCTGGGTTTCTTCCCGGAGTCGGCCAAGAGCACGGTGGGATCATAAAGCACGGCTCCAAGGTGATATTCGCGTACTGCGAGGCCACCGTCCCCAAGGTGACGGTAATTACCAGGAAGGCCTACGGTGGAGCCTATGACGTCATGAGCAGCAAACACCACGGGGGCGATATAAATTACGCCTATCCCACGGCCGAAATCGCTGTCATGGGGCCAGAGGGAGCGGTAAACATAGTGTTCCGGAAAGAGATCGAGGCATCAGATGATCCAGAGGCAACCCGGGCCAGGCTGGTGGAGGAGTACAGGAGAAACTTTGCAAGCCCCTTCAAGGCGGCGGAACTGGGTTATATAGATCAGATCATATTTCCTGAAAATACCCGGCCCAGGCTCATCCAGGCCCTCACCATGCTCCAGAACAAGAAAGAGAGTATTCCTTACAAGAGGCACGGAAATATCCCCCTGTGACGATCTTGGAAATCATTGCGCTTTGCTTTGAAACTTCCTGGAGATTATCTTCCCAGAGACGGACATACAGATAAGGATCACCACCAATACGGCAAATACACCAACATATCGTAACACCAAGGTGCCGAGGATCCATGTCCAGGAGTCTTTCCTGATCTTGACAATCACTCCAGGGGCTCCTTGGGCCTTGGGCCTGTAAATGGTGATGGAATGCCAAGGAAGATTTCCATCATCTTCTATATAGACGGCGTCGGGCCAATGGCGGACCTTAATGTCTTTCAATCCTTCCAGTGATTTCTTGTAAAAGGCAAGGACCTCATCAAATTTCTTGTTTGACTTGAGCACAAGGCGTGAGTCAGTCTTTTCCATCACCTGGGCCTGGGGAATAACCGGGGCCTCAAGAAATCTCTCCATACCCAAGACTGGTGTCACAGACAACAAAAGCATAACCACACAGAGGGGGAGTAATTTCATCCTATGAACTCCTCTTCCAGCAACGCTAGTCAAACATGGCTATAAACATGCC
The DNA here is from genome assembly GCA_027027005.1 of Desulfobacterales bacterium. Lineage (GTDB taxonomy): Bacteria > Desulfobacterota > DSM-4660 > Desulfatiglandales > Desulfatiglandaceae > JALVMN01. The sequence goes on from JALVMN010000178.1 coordinate 37,075, forward strand.
TGCCGCTGCTGCAGACCCGATTACGCCTGCAAGGTTAGGACCCATGGCGTGCATTAAGAGATAGTTGCTCTTGTCATACTTTTGGCCCATCAATTGAGATACCCTGGCAGCCATGGGTACGGCAGAGACCCCTGCAGAGCCGATGAGTGGGTTGATTTTTTCTTTCAGAAATAGGTTCATCAACTTGACGGTCATGATTCCACCCACGGTACACACGGCAAAGTCCAAGAGTCCAAGGCCGAATATAAAGAGCGGCTTCCAACTGAGGAAATTATCTGCGTGCATGGTGGCTCCCACCGAGATCCCCAGGAATATGGTGACAGTATTCATGAGGGATTCTTGTGCCGTCTCGGTGAGTCTTCCCACCACGCCAGACTCCCTCATGAGGTTGCCAAGCATGAACATCCCCATGAGCGGGGTCACAGAGGGGACCAAAAGGGCAATTATCCCAGCAGTGACCAAGGGAAAGATGATTTTTTCCTGCTTTGACACCGCCCTCAGTTGCTTCATCTTTATCTTTCTTTCTTTTTCATTGGTAAGCCACTTCATGATGGCGGGCTGAATCAAAGGGACCATGGCCATATAGGAATAGGCTGCCAGGGCATTTGGCCCCAAGAGCTGCGGGGCAAGATGCTGAGTGAGGTAGATGGTTGT
>JALVMN010000179.1 GCA_027027005.1 Desulfobacterales bacterium
TCAGGATACAGGAGATACTTGCAGAGGACCAGCCCTACACCTTCCTTTACGTACCCATGTCCCTGCCCATAATACATGCCAGGTTTCACGGTATTCAGCCTGCACCCGCAGGCATAAGCTACAATTTCATCAGGTGGTGGGTGCCCAAAAACGAGCAGAAATACATAACGAGATAAAATGGACCTTCTCATCTGGACAGCCAAGAGACTCCTGGCCCTGGTGCTCACGTTCATAGGGATTACGCTCATCTCTTTTTTCGTAATGCATCTTGCCCCGGGAGAGCCCATGAGCCTCCAGGCGGATTTCAACCCCAAGATGACGCCCGAGATGAGACAAAGGCTCAGGGCCCAGTACGGCCTGGACAAGCCCCTCTATGTCCAGTATGCAAAGTGGTTCAAGGGCCTGGTGCAGCTGGATCTTGGAAGATCCTTCTCCCCTGACAGGAGAAAGGTCTGGGACAAGATCAGGGAAAGGCTGCCCATAACCGTATTGATAAACGTGCTTTCCATGATACTCATCATTGTGGTATCCGTCCCCCTGGGAGTGAGGGCTGCTGTCAGGCAGAACAGTCTCTTCGACCAGGTGACCACTGTCCTGGTCTTCCTGGCATATGCAGCACCTGCTTTCTGGGTAGCCCTTCTTCTCATGCTGTATTTCGGCATAGAGCTTGGCTGGCTTCCAGTATCAGGAGTCCATACACTAATGGGCTACGAGCACATGAACACCTGGCAGAAAATCACGGACTGGGCAAGGCACCTGGTCCTTCCGGTTTTTGTATCTGCCATTGGGGGGCTTGCCGGCTTTTCACGCTATACCAGGTCTTCCATGCTGGAGGTCCTCAGACAGGACTTCATTACAACTGCCAGGGCCAAGGGACTGCCGGAACGAACTGTCATCTACAGACATGCGCTCAGAAATGCATTGCTGCCCCTTATAACCATACTCGGGCTTTCCGTTCCAGGCCTGATAGGGGGAAGTGTCATATTCGAATCCATCTTTGCCATACCAGGGATCGGCCAGCTCATGTGGTCCAGCGTCATGGCCAGGGATTACCCTGTCCTCATGGGAAACCTCGTAATAGTTTCGGTTCTTACCCTCCTGGGCAACCTCCTGGCTGACGTGGGATATGCTGCAGTGGATCCCAGGATCCGCACCGGTCTCCAGGAGACGGAATAACATGGAAGCCGCCGTCACCGTACGAAGATCCCGCAGCAGGACTGGAGCCTTTTTTTCCGTGCTTTTCTCAAACCCCCTGGCACTTTCCGGATCGGTCATCGTGATCGTCCTGTTTGCAACGGCCCTTCTGGCACCGGTCATTTCTCCCTATGATCCCCAGGCCATTGACACCTTTCACATACTGGAGGCCCCCTCCATGCAGCACTGGCTGGGGACCGATTCACTGGGCAGGGATTGTCTTTCCAGGCTCATTTACGGCTCCCGCATATCCCTTCTGGTAGGTTTTGTGGCAGTAGGCATAGCCACTGCAGTGGGCACGGTACTCGGGGCACTGGCGGGCTTTTACGGCAGATGGGTGGACACTTTGGTCA
>JALVMN010000180.1 GCA_027027005.1 Desulfobacterales bacterium
CAAAGCAAGGGAACAGAAAAATCCAGGTAATCGTAACCTGGAACTGGAAGGGAAAGGTGAAGAGTTTTTCTATCACATCCATTAGATAAACATGAGGGAGATCCGGAGGCCATGAAAGCAATAGGGCAAAAGGGCTCAGTCCTGATCATTGCCCTCTTCCTGCTCATGCTGTTTACCATCACCGGAGTGATAGCAACACGCATGAGCATTACTGCACTGAAGTCCTCGGGAAATGAAAAGGCTCATCGCATGGCCTTTTATGCGGCAGAGGCGGCCAGGGCCTATGTGGCCCAGAGCCCCGAGCTCTGGGGGCCTCACAATCTCACAAGCACCTCTCCAGTGACCTTCTCCTCCCCTCAAGGAACTCTAGGGCCAGGGCAGTCATTTGACGGTGAGGTGCGGTTCCTTGAAAAAACCGCCACTCCCAGGGGTTCAGGGTTCGAGACAGGGACCTTTAGGGCATACAAGTACCAGATGACCTGCAACGGCTATGGCCCCCGTAATGCAAAGGCCGCAGTGGAGGCAGGATTTTACCGGGTGGGCTATTGATGGTTGTCAGAGTCAAGAAAATCTTCACGCTCTGGGTGTCGGCGGCTATACTGCTCTGGGGTGCAGGCGGGCTTGCAGATGAGTCTTGCATCATTGGCGAGCTTGGGGACGGCACTAAGATAAACACCCTTGTCGGCCCGGTGATAAGTCCAGGGCCCACCTTGAGCGGTAAGTATATCTATCTCAGTTTTTTCAGGGCGTTCTCTGGTAGATTCTGGGAAGGGGATCTGGTAAAGCTCAAGGTCTCTGAGCTTGGAGAGATCCTGGACAAGAATGGGGCCCTGGCCATCGGCACTGACAACGCCATAAAGGCCGATGCAGTGCCTTTTTGGTCCACCAAGGCATGGGCTGACCCCGCCTCGCCCAACTACATCTCTCACCTTTCAAGAAACATCTACACCTTCCTTGGCTCCACAGACCAGCTTACTGATTCGTCCAATTCCTTTTCAACCCTCAACGATGCTCTCACCAAAGAGGTGCTGGGAATCCCAGGAGCAAGCCCTTTAACCGAGACCCAGGTGATCGATTACGTCAGGGGAGCGGATGTATTTGATGAAGATTCCGACGGTGACACCACTGAGAACAGGGCTATAATCACAGGCGATATACTCCACAGCGAACCAGAAGCGGTCCGATACAATTTTCCTGACGGGACCTCTCTAGTTATGATCTTTTACGGTGCAAATGACGGAATGCTTCACGCAGTCCTTGATTCAGAAACCGACTCTGAAGGGGAAATCCTGCACTTTGGAGTGGAAAAGTGGGCATTCATACCCCCTGACCAGCTTCACAAATTGGGACCTTGGGTGGAAGGGGAAGACCACTGGATATTCGTGGATTCAAGCCCCGAGGTGCTATTCTTGGACCAGGATGGTGACAGTGTCCTGGAACCAACAGATGGAGACAGGATGATCCTGGTTTGCGGCTTAAGGCAGGGCGGAAGGAGTTACTTTGCACTGGATATTACCGAACCATTCTCGCCAAGGTTCCTGTGG
>JALVMN010000181.1 GCA_027027005.1 Desulfobacterales bacterium
ATCAAAAGATGATAAGACCTATCTCAGGATGGTGGGCACAGACGGCCATAGGCTCTCCCTGATCGATAAGTCATTTATTTCTGACTCATCCCAGAAGAGCCCCCTGGAAGAGCTTGAACTCCCAAAAGGGGTTATGTTGCCCAAAAAGGGTGTAACTGAGATATCCAAGCTGGCCTCCCTTTCAGACGAGGATGCAGGCGATGGGCTTATAAAGTTGGGATTCAAACACAGCAGCTGTATTGTAAGCAGGGGATCAGCTGTTCTGGCCATCCGTCTTTTGGATACCAAGTTTCCCGACTATCACGCGGTTATTCCTGAAAAGATGGATTATAGTGTAGGCGTTGACAGGGGCGAATTCCTAAGCGCCATGAAGAGGATGTTGATCATGAGCAGCGAAAGATACAGGGCTGTTAAGATGACCCTTGAAGATAACACCCTTACATTGGTCTCAGCCAATCCAGAGCTGGGCGAGGTGGAAGAAAAGATAGGGGTTTCATGGACTGGTCCGACCATGGAGTTGGCATTTAACGCCCGCTACTTTGTGGATGTCTTACAGGTCATGGAGAGTGAGGAAGTGGAAATGGGATTTATTGATAACTCGAAACCTTGTGTAATCACCGGTCAGGCTGACCAGGGTTTTTTGGGACTCATCATGCCCATGAGATTATAGAGGTGAAAAGGGGCCTATGAAACCAGGAAATAAGGAATACAGAGCAGATTCCATCAAGGTCTTAGAGGGATTAGATGCGGTACGCAAAAGGCCTGCCATGTATATTGGCAATACTGGTCCCGAGGGGCTCCATCACCTGGTCTACGAGGTGGTGGACAATAGCATTGACGAGGCCTTGGCGGGATTTTGCGACTACATCGATATCCAGATACTGCCAGACGAGAGCATAGTGGTCGAGGACAATGGTCGTGGAATACCAGTTGATATCCACGAGACAGAAGGGGTTCCAGCCCTTGAGGTGGTGATGACCAAACTGCATGCCGGGGGCAAGTTTGACAACAAGGCCTACAAGGTCTCTGGCGGCCTCCACGGTGTTGGTGTCTCAGTGGTCAACGCCCTGTCTGAGTTCCTGGTGGCAGAGGTCTGGCGGGACGGGAAGGTCTATATACAAGAGTACAGGCGGGGTGAAAAGGTAACCGATGTAAAGGTAGTTGGTGAGACCACCAAGACGGGCACTAAGATACACTTCAGACCTGACCCAGAGATATTCGGCCAGGTAAGGCTGGATTTTGAGATATTGGCCAAGCGCATGCGAGAGTTGGCCTTTCTCACCAAAGGGGTCAAGATAGTCATATCAGATGAGAGGAGCGGCAGGAAGAAGGAGTTCTTATATGAGGGAGGAATAGTTTCATTTGTAGAGTATCTGAACAAGAACAGGGATGTAATCCATCCAAAGCCCATTTATATAAGTGGTAAGAAAAATGGCATCATAATGGAGATTGCCCTCCAGTACAACAGCTCCTACAAGGAAAATATTTTTAGCTTTGCCAATAACATCAATACCAAAGAAGGTGGGACCCATCTTTCTGGATTCAGGGCCGCCCTCACACGCAGTATTAACCAGTATCTCCAAAGATCTCCTCTGTCCAAGCAGTTCAAAGGAAAGCTAACGGGAGACGACGTCCGAGAGGGCCTAACCGCAGTTGTCAGTGTCAAGCTGCCTGAACCCCAGTTTGAGGGCCAGACCAAGACAAAGCTTGGAAACAGCGAGATAAAGGGCCTGGTGGAGGCCTTGGTAAACGAAGGCCTCAGCAGCTATTTTGAGGAAAACCCTTCCACCATCAAGGCCATTTTGAACAAGGTCATAGATGCAGCAAGGGCCAGAGAGGCCGCCAGGAAGGCCAAGGAACTTGCTAGGAGAAAGGGGATCCTATCAGAGCATTCTCTGCCGGGCAAACTGGCCGACTGCCAGGAAAGGGACCCTGCCAAGAGCGAGATATTTATTGTGGAGGGCGACTCTGCTGGTGGTTCTGCCAAGCAGGGTAGGGACAGGAGGTTTCAGGCCATATTACCGCTGAGGGGAAAGATATTGAATGTGGAGAAGGCCCGTTTCGACAAGATGCTCTCGAGCGAAGAGATAAGGACCATGATAGCTGCCCTTGGCACAGGCATAGGGGACAAAAATTACAACATCAACGGACTCAGATACCATAAGGTCATTATCATGACTGATGCAGATGTGGACGGGGCACACATTCGGACACTTCTGCTCACATTCTTTTTCCGCCAGATGCCAGAGCTGATAGAGCAAGGCCATCTATACGTGGCCCAACCCCCTCTATACCGGGTCACAGAAGGCAAGAATGAGATTTTCATCAAGGATGAAGGGGAATTTCATGAATTTATCCTCTCCAGGATCTCAAAGGCCGGTGTTATGGAGCTGAAGGGGGGCCGGCGCTTGGATGGAAAGGATCTCATCAAGGCTGTCAAGGACTTACTTTCTTTCTTTGATGCCATGGACAAGCTGGTACGAAAAGGGTATAGCGAGCGCTTCATGGAATTTCTGGCAACAATGGGTGTGTCTGACAGGAGGTCTTTTAAGGATGAGGCCTTTGTGGAAAGGTTGTTTCAGGCCATGGGTGATGAGGGTTTTGAGGTGACCGACATCCTGAGAAGAGAGGATGATGGATATCATGAATTCACGGTGGTGGATCGGTCCAATGGGGGTCAGAGATTCCGTGTTGGTTGGGAACTCTATTCATCTCCAGAGTTAAGAAAGATCCTTAAATTGGCCGGCAGGTTCAAGGAGATGAAGGATGAGCTTGTAAGAGTATCTGCCAACGGTGAGAGCAAGGTCCCAGAAGATCCAAGGGATGCTGTTACATTCCTTATTCAAAGGGGAAAGAAGGGACTCACCATACAGCGGTACAAAGGCCTGGGAGAAATGAACCCTGAGCAACTGTGGACCACCACCATGGATCCTGAAAAGAGAAGGTTGATGAGGGTAAGGATAGAAGATGCCGTGGAGGCAGATGAGATCTTCGCCATCCTTATGGGTGATAAGGTTGAGCCCAGGCGGGACTTTATCCAGAGAAATGCCTTAGAGGTAACCGAACTAGATATTTGATGCGGTGATGGAGAGCCTTAGAAATGGACCCTGAATTTGGTGTGGAGCATATTGCCATAGAAGAGGAGATGAAGAGGTCTTACCTCGAGTACTCCATGAGTGTGATCGTTGGGCGAGCGCTGCCTGATGTTCGAGATGGATTAAAGCCTGTGCACCGCCGCGTGCTTTTCAGCATGCACGAGCTAAAGAACTTTTACAACAAACCATTCAAAAAATCTGCAAGGGTGGTTGGCGACGTAATAGGAAAGTATCATCCCCATGGAGATGCCGCCGTCTATGACACCATTGTGAGAATGGCCCAAGACTTTTCCATGCGCTATCCCCTGATAGATGGCCAGGGAAATTTTGGTTCTGTGGATGGCGACCCTCCCGCTGCCATGCGTTACACCGAAGTACGCATGACCAGGATGGCCCAGGAATTCCTAAATGACATAGAAAAAGAGACCGTTGACTTTGTCCCAAACTACGATGGGTCCCTCAGAGAGCCGGTGGTGCTACCCACCCCTGTGCCCAATCTCATCATCAATGGCTCGTCGGGCATTGCCGTTGGCATGGCCACAAACATACCTCCTCATAACCTCTCCGAGGTATGCGAGGCCCTAAAAATCCTTATTGACAATCCTGGTGCTGATATCCAAGACCTCATGAAGGTTATCCCAGGGCCTGACTTTCCCACTGCAGGGTTTATCCTGGGAAAAGCGGGTATCACCGAGGCCTATAAGACAGGTCGTGGAATCCTAAAGATAAGGGCCAGGGCCTTTATTGAAAAGGTGGGCAAGGACAGGGAGAGGATCGTAATTACCGAGATCCCGTTTCAGGTGAACAAGGCCCGCATGCTTGAAAAGATTGCAGAGCTCGTAAGAGACAGAAAGGTGGAGGGGATCTCAGAGATCAGGGACGAGTCAGACCGCGAGGGCCTTCGTGTGGTGATCGAGATCAAGAGAGATGCAAAGGCCGTGGTCATCCTCAATCGCCTTTACAAATTTACCCAGATGGAGACCTCCCTTGGCGTGATAATGCTCGCCATCGTAAATGGAAGGCCACAGGTCTTGAACCTCAAAGAAATCCTTGAGCATTTCCTGGCCCACCGCAGGGAGATAATTGTTAGAAGGACCATCTTTGATCTCAGGCGAGCAGAAGAGAGGGCCCACATACTGGAGGGACTGAAAAAGGCCCTGGATTTTTTGGACGAGGTTATCGAGCTGATCCGCTCTTCCACTGACCCCAAGGAGGCAAAGGCCAGACTGATTTCAGACCTGGAGCTTACCGATGTCCAGGCCCAGGCCATCTTGGACATGAGGCTCCAGCGGCTCACCGGTCTTGAGCGAGACAAGATAAACTCAGAGTATCAAGACCTTATCAAGGAGATTGAGAGATTCAAGGCGATACTTGAAAGCCCTGCCATGGTGGACCAGATAATAAAGGAGGAGGTCTCCCGCATCCAGGAGGTCCACGGAGATGCCAGGAGGACAGAGATTCTGGATCAGGTATCAGATATTGACCTAGAAGACTTGATCGCAGAAGAGGACATGGTGGTAACCATAAGCCACCGTGGCTATATAAAGCGAAATCCCATCACCCTGTACAGGGCCCAGCGCAGGGGTGGCCGTGGTCTCGTGGGGGTCAAGACAAAGGAAGAGGACTTTGTAAAAGACCTCTTTGTGGCCTCCTCCCATGACTATCTCCTCTTCTTTACAAATACCGGTAGGGTGTACTGGAGAAAGGTGCATGAGATCCCTGAGGCCGGCAGGATGTCCAGGGGCAAGGCAATAGTGAACTTACTGGATCTCAAGCGCGGGGAAGTGGTAGCCACCACGCTCTCTGTGCGCGACTTTGAGCATGGAAAATACCTGGTTATGGCCACAAAGAATGGCATGGTGAAAAAGACCGAACTGGCGGCCTACGGAAACCCTAGAAGCAGTGGGATCATCGGGGTGAGGATAAATCCCGGCGACGAGTTGATCTCGGTGAAGATAACCAATGGAGATCAAGATATCTTCCTGAGCACCAGGAGTGGAAAGTCCATAAGATTTCACGAATCAGAACTGAGGCCCATGGGGAGGGCTGCTGCCGGCTACATAGGCATAAGGCTCTCATCCCTTGAGGAAGACAGGGTTGTGGGGATGGAGGTCCTGGACGAAGGGGCCACCATCCTGACTGTGACAGAGAATGGTTATGGCAAGAGGACCCGAACAGAAGAATACAGGAGACAGAGCAGGGGTGGGAAGGGGATCCTTACCATCAAGGTGACAGATAGAAACGGTCCCGTGGTGTCGTGCTGCCAGGTGAGAGAGCACGATGAGATAATGTTGATAACTCAGCAGGGCATGATAATAAGGTTAAGGGCCTCTGAAATATCTGTAATTGGAAGAAATACCCAAGGTGTAAAATTGATAAACCTCTCCCCAGGAGAAAAGGTGGTGGCTGTTGCAAAGGTGGTGGAAGATTGATGGATAAGAAAGAAATCCAGTCAATAGGAGTTATCGGGGGAGGCAGCTGGGGCACCACACTGGCCAGACTTTTGGCCCTCAAGGGATTCAGGGTGACCCTCTGGGCAAGGGAGAAAGAGGTGGCCGAAGGCATCAACACCCAAGGTGAGAATCCAGTGTTTCTTCCAGGGGTCAAGCTCCCCGAGACCCTAGTGGCCACCACAGAGATCGGAGAGGCCATTGAGGGAAGGGATGTGGTAGTCATGGTGGTGCCCAGCCAGTTCTATAGAGAAGTGCTCACCCAGATGAAGCCCTATTTGAGGACTTCCACAGGTTTTATCAGCGCCACCAAGGGGATCGAAAATCAAACTCTCATGATCATGTCAGAGGTTACAGAAGACGTGGTTCCAGGCCTCTTTACCAACACGTTCTGTTGCCTGGCAGGGCCAAGCTTTGCAAGGGAGGTTTGCACACAACACCCCACTGCCGTGACCATAGCCTGCAAGGACCCCGCTGTGGGAAGGCGCATGCAGGAGCTTTTTGCAACAGAATACTTCCGCTCCTATGTGATAGAGGATGTGGTGGGGGCCCAGTTGTGTGGGGCGCTCAAGAATGTCATAGCCATTGCAGCCGGGGCCTCAGACGGCCTAGGGTTCGGACACAATGCAAGGGCTGCACTTATCACCAGGGGCCTTGCAGAGATTCGTCGCCTTGGGGTGGCAATGGGGGCAGACCCCATGACCTTTGCAGGCCTTGCAGGGCTTGGCGACCTGGTCCTCACCTGTACCGGCGACCTCAGCAGGAACCGGACTGTGGGACTCCAGGTGGGAAGGGGCCTGACCCTTGAGGAGATCACATCCAAGATGAAGATGGTGGCAGAGGGGGTCAAGACCACAAGGAGTGCCTACCAGCTTGCCAAGCGAATGGGTGTGGAGATGCCGATAACAGAGCAGGTCTACCAAATCCTCTATGAGGGAAAAGAACCTAAGAAAGCGGTAAAAGAACTCATGACAAGGGCCCTTAAGCCAGAGGTGGATTCCCCCGAAGATAGGAGACCCCCACTACCTGGCGTGTAGACAGGCGGTCCACAGGAAAAGATCTCCAATGGAAGCTGAAAGGAAGCCCCAATTCCCCGCCTTCCGTGCGCAGTCAGGCAGGTTGGACCCGGATAGACCCCTCAGCGCCCAGGAGCTGAGGGGGGCACTCCAGGGTACCATTTTTTCCGATAATATTTTCTGCCACCAGGTCCTTGAGTCCACCAATTTGATCTTGAAGGAGATGGCAGCAAAGGGGAGTCCCTCAGGTACCGTAGTGCTTTGTGAAGAGCAGACTGCTGGCAGGGGAAGGAGAGGCAGGAGATGGCTTTCGGCACCCTTCAAGAATCTGCTCTTTTCCGTCCTCATTAGACCTGATATCCATGTGTCCGAGGCCTTTTTGTTGACCCTTGCAATGGCACTTGCGACCGCAGAGAGCATTGACAAGGAGGTGGATTTCAAGGCCATGATCAAGTGGCCAAATGATATATATCTCGAGGGAAAAAAGGTGGGTGGAATCCTTACGGAATTTTCCACATATCCTCCAAAGGGTGAAAGTAGCCAAGACAAGGTCCAATGGGCAGTGATTGGTCTTGGCCTCAATGTAAACTGGGCCCCCCCTCTCGGCCCGCCGGGCAGGGAGGGAAATGAGGGTCTGTTATATGAATCGACCTCGTTGACGCAGCAGGCGGGAAGGTTGCTTGATAGACAGAGCATCCTGGTCCAGATCTTGAAGGGGCTCGATGGCTATCTGAAAGAACTCCAACAGGGGGGCAAGAGGGCTATTCTTTCTAGATGTGAGACCAGGTGGTTTTTAAAAGACAAGAATGTGGTTATCAGGGTGGGACAAGGCGGTGCCTGTCTGCCAGCCAGGCAGGAAGGTGAGCCAGAAGGGATAATCAAGGCAAAGGTCTTGGCCCATGCAGATGATGGCTCCCTGGTGGTTCTCACAGATGATGGGAGGGTAGAAAGGTTGGTCTTTGGTGATGTTTCAGTGAGCCCCTGGGAGCCAGGACCGGCACTGTCTCAGGGTGCAACAGAAAAGGGGTGATTTTTATGAGCGCGATCCAGCCAAAAGGCGAAAAGCTTCGGCAGGCCGTCAAGTGGATATCAGGCAAACTAGGGGAGGAGGACTCAGAGCAGAGTAGCAGGGATCTCCCTAGGGATATTGCCCATCGAGATTTACATGAGCTGATACAACAGGCTGCCCTCAAGTTTAACCTGTCTCCAAGGGAAGAGGAGTTCTTGAATTCCTTTTATGGCAAGGGGGAGGGTCAGGAGCAGCTTGACTAATGAGCGGCTGCCCTTATTTGGGGGGCCATAGACACTAATCTAGAAATCGTCAACCAGAGGCCTCTGCCCCTATTTTGTTCCGTGTAGCTTATCAGAGAGGAAGTGGATTTCTCTTCTCAGCTTTGGGTCCTGGGCCATTTTTCGGTTTATGACTTCACATGCATAGAGCACCGTGGAGTGGCTGCGGTTTATGGATCTTGCGATCTGCTCGACACTCTTTTCCGTGTGCTGGCGCGATAGATATATATAGATATTCCTGGGGAGCACGTGGATCTTCTTCCTTGACTTTGATTTCAGTTCTTCCTGGCCCACCTTGTAATAGGTACAAACCAGATCCTGGATCTTTTCCAGATCAAGGGAATTTCTCTGAGAGCTTAGGTGGCTGATTACCTCTCTTGCCAGCTCTAGGGTGATTTTCTGGTTCAGGAGTTCTGACTTGGCCTTCAGGCACCTAAGGGCGCTTTCCAGGTGGCGCACATCATCGCTCAGGCCCTCTGCCAGAAGTTCTATTATCTTGGAAGAGAGGTTTAGGCCTTGTTCAGAGGCCTTGTGCATGATGATCTTTACCCTTGTCTCGAAATCCGGGGCCTCGATGGTGGAGACCAACCCTGCGGTCACCCTTGAAGAGAGGTCTCTTGAGAAAGAGGGGATCTGCTTTGGGGGGAGAGAGCTGGTAAATATGATCTTCTTGCGATCACTTGCCAGGGCATCCAACGTATGGGCCAGTTCTTGCTGGATCTTGAGCTTTCCGCTCAAAAAGTGGATTTCCTCAAGGAGCAATACATCACACAGCGCCCTGTATTTGTTCTTGAACCGGTCAATACAGTTGTTCCTGAGCGAAGAGATCATCTCATTGGTGAACTCTTCTGCCGTGACATAGAAGACCCGGCACTGGGGATTGTGCCTCAAGATGAGGTGGCCCACGGCTTGAGAGAGGTGGGTTTTGCCAAGCCCTGTGTTGGCAAGCAGGAGCAGCATATTGTAGTCGGGGCAGGAGCCATGGGCAATGGCCTTGGATGCAGAATAGGCAAATTCATTGGATTTGCCCACCACAAACCTTTCAAAGGTATAATGCTTGTTAAGGAGCAGCCTTCCTCCGATCCCAGCGGTGGGGTGAGAAGACAGGCCTTTGGCCAAGTTTGGAAGGAAAAGTTGGTGGGGCCGGTTTCCACCTGCCTCATAGTGCAAGGCAGTTGGATGAGAGGAGGCGTTTTGGCCCGGCGCATCTACCCGATTTTGCTGGACCACCTTTAGCTCCACCTCCAGGCCTTTGAGGCCTTGTTTGAAAAGCTTTTCTTTTATTACGGGGAGGTAGTTTTCGGTTACCCAATTCTTGGAAAAGCGGTTGGGACATCCCAGCAAAATGGAGCCATTTTCCCGTCCCAAAAAGACGATGGGCTTTATCCAGAGCGAAAAACTGCTTCGCGGAAGCTCTGCTCGCATCTCTTCTTTGATTTCTTTCCAGGCCTCTTCCATGCTCTTTTTCGCCCTTACGCCCATTAGGGGCGGAGTTGGAAATGCGGGTTAAGTTGAAGTGGTGTTCGGCTCAAGGCCTTGGTCAGGACCTGCCACTGGGCCCTCTATCCACACGCCAGGTGGATCGGCAGATCGCCTTTGAAAAGGCTGAAATCCTTGAGAAGCTTGACCATGACGATAGGTCTTCTACATGGAGAGGGGCGTTTGTGTCAAAGGGCAAGAGGGGGAAACAAAACTTAGGGGGCAGGGGGTTTTCTACATGGGCTAAGCGTATTCAATCACATGCGAAATGGAGGGCAACGACCTAAGTGTCTACAGGCAAAGAGGAAAAGGGGAAATGAAAAAAACTTGTAAGTTCAGCCCGTTATCAAGGGAATAAGGGTTGTTGAAAAATTTTTTCACAATGCAGTTCTTCTGTTTTCTCTCTTTTTTTCAGTTTTTCATTGGCTTTCATTTTTTTTTCTTTAAAATTTGGCAAAGAATCACGTCGAGAGCCACCGACTAGTTTAAGTGCTTAAAATACAAAGATTCCTAAAAGAGTGCCTTGAGCACGGAAAAATCCCCTTTATAAGAGGATGGGTTCATTTTTAGGGTAAAATAGGTTATAAAGATACAGTCATGTTGGGTTTGCTAAAATTTTATAAAATATGTAACAATTAAGAGAATTTGGAAATGCTTAATGTAGCCATTATTGCAGGTGGATGGTCAGGGGAAAGGGAGGTCTCGTTGAGCAGCGGCAGGGCCATTTTCCATGCCTTGGAAAAGGAAAGGCCGTCCAAGTACAACCTAATATTTCTGGATCCGAAGGATAAGCTGGACGAGATCTTCCGGAGACGCAAAGACATAGACATTGCCTTCATCTTATTACACGGGAGGTGGGGAGAGGATGGGACCATGCAGGGCATGATGGAAGTGCTCAATATCCCGTATGTGGGCTCAGGGGTGCTTGCCAGTGCCCTGGCCCTAAACAAGGTGATGGCCAAGGAACTCTATAGGGCCTCGGGTCTTGAGGTGCCCCGTTGGGTCTCCATAAAGAAGGGAGAGGACTGGGATGGGGAGCAGATATTGAGCCTCCTTGGGGGCAAAGTAGTGGTAAAGCCTGCATGGGAAGGCTCCAGCCTCGGAATCAGCATTTGCTCTTCCAAGGATGAGATCAGGGAAGGAATAGAAGTGGCTATGGAGCATTGCCCCCAGGTCCTGGTGGAAGAACACATAGAAGGAGTGGAGCTAACCTGTTGCGTGATGGGAAATGAGGAACTCGAGACCTTTCCATTGATCGAGATAAGACCAACCAAAGGCCATGCCTTTTTTGACTACAAGGCCAAGTACACCCCAGGGGCCACCCAAGAGATATGCCCTGCTCCACTATCCGAAGACATAGCGGAGAAAGCCCGCAGGTGCGGGATCACGGCCCACCAGGCCCTTGGGTGCCAGGTGTGGAGCCGCACCGATATGATCGTCCGCGATGACACCCCCCTGGTGTTGGAGACCAACACCATTCCAGGCATGACGGAGACCAGCCTCTTTCCTTTGGCCGCAAAGACCGCTGGATTGACCCTCGGCCAACTGGCAGAAAGACTTATTGAGCTCTCCATGGAGGCCCGTGGTTCAGCAAATCCTGGGTAGCTGCTCCCCTGTGAGTGTTGTCACTATGCGGGTCCCTCCCACGGGGGTCTTCAAGAGCACCCTGCCTGGATTTTCCTGGGTCACCTTGCCTATTACCGTAGCATCCCTGCCCTCTGGGAAGCCTTTCAGGTGCGACAGTACACCAGGGACCACGTCTTGGGGGGAAAAGATCAGGCATTTTCCTTCATTGGCAATGTAGAGGGGGTCCAGCCCCAGCAGTTCACAGACAGCTTTTACGGGACCCCTCACCGGGAGCCTCGCCTCTTCCAGGACTATGCCCACAGAGGAGCTGGTTGCCACATCATTTAGGGCCGTGGCCACCCCACCCCGGGTGGGGTCCCTGAGGGCGTGGACTTGAGGGAATTTTTCCAGCAACGAGGTGACCATCAAATTTAAGGGTGCGCAGTCACTCTCGAGGGCCACAGAGAGGTTCAATCCCTCGCGTTTACTCAGGATGGCTATGCCGTGGTCTCCCATGGGGCCATTGATGATTACGGCATCTCCAGGCCTGGCATTGTCTGCGCCCACACAGACTCCGGGCAAGACTTGCCCGATGCCCGAGGTATTGATGTAGACCTTGTCAGCCTTGCCCCTGGGCACCACCTTTGTGTCTCCTGCCACCACCTCTACCCTAGCCCTTCTGGAGGCCCTTGAGACAGATTCCAATATGCGCCTGAGGTCTTGGAGGGGAAAGCCTTCCTCCAGGATCAGGCCAAGGGTAATGTAACGAGGAAGGGCCCCCTGCATGGCGAGGTCATTCACTGTGCCATAGACCGAGAGGCAGCCGATGTCACCGCCAGGAAAGAATATGGGGTCCACAACATAGGAGTCCGTGGTAAAGGCCACCATGTCCTCCCCCAGGGGCACCAGGGCGCTATCGTCTAACTGGCCCAGATAGCTGTTTGCCAAAAGGGGCAGGAATACCTCTTCAATAAGGTCTTGGGAAGCCTTGCCCCCGCTTCCATGGTCCATGGTGATGCTTTTTGACTTCATGGCCCCCCGCCGGTCGTCATCTCGTCATATTGCAGTCCCAGGGATTCAATTGTTATGTCCGGTTCAGAAGGCTTGTCAAGCGGTTTTTGATGTTTCACGTGAAACATTGCTGACCATATATTCTTTTTTTCTTCAGTCTCAAAAGGGTTTAATTGCCAAATAAATTGTGCTATCAGCTAAAGGCATGGGGGATCCGATTAAGACACCATGGGCAGGATCATAGCCTTGGCCAATCAAAAGGGTGGGGTGGGAAAGACCACCACTGCCATAAATCTAGCCGCCTCCTTGGCAGTGGCCGAGCGCCGGTGCGTGGTGGTGGACTGTGACCCACAGGGAAATGCCACCACCGGCCTGGGTCTTGAAAGGGACTCTGGCGGTGTTTATGCCTTGATCTTTGGTGAGGACCCCTTTGGCACCATAAAGGAGACATGCATCCCAGGCCTCTCTTTAATCCCTTCCACCCCCGAACTGGTGGGTGCAGAGGTGGAAATGGTGGAAATCAAAGAAAGGGAGATGCTCCTAAAACGGGCCCTTGAGCCCTTGAAGCAAAACTACGATTACCTCTTCTTGGACTGCCCGCCCTCGCTTGGTTTTTTGACCGTAAATGCCCTGGTGGCGGCCCACAGCGTAATGGTGCCACTTCAGTGTGAATATTATGCCCTCGAGGGGCTCTCAGAGCTTATAAAGACCATTAGAGCGGTTCAAAGGGGGCTAAACCCTATCCTTGCCCTGGAAGGGATCCTTCTGACCATGTTTGATGTGCGAAACAACCTGTCCCAGCAAGTGGCAATGGAGGTGCGGTCTCATTTCAAATCCCTGGTCTTCGAGACGGTGATTCCCCGAAATGTGCGATTGAGTGAGGCCCCCAGCCACGGAAGGCCTGTGCTCCTTTACGACATTCGCTCCAAGGGGGCCCAGAGCTATCTTGCCCTTGCCCGGGAGTTGATGGAGAGGGAAAAGTCAAGATGAAAAAGCGCAGAGCCCTTGGCAAAGGATTATCAGTGCTGATTCCAGAAGTGGACGGCATCCAAGGCCCTGAGGCGTCCTTTTTCTATTGCCCAATAGGACTCATCGACCCAAACCCCTATCAGCCCAGGGAGGTATTTTCCACCCAGGAGCTCCAAGAGATGGCCTCCTCGGTGAAGGAGAAGGGAATAGTTACCCCACTTCTGGTCACCAAAAAGGGTGAGAGGTTCCAGTTGATAGCAGGGGAGCGCAGGTGGCGTGCAGCACAGATGGCAGGCCTTGAAAGGGTCCCTGTGGTGGTAAGGGAGGCAGGGGGAGTGGAGGCCCTGGAACTGGCCCTCATCGAGAATATCCACAGAAAGGACCTCAACCCCATAGAGGAGGCAAGCGCCTACAAGCGCCTCCTGGAAGAGGCGGGAATTACCCACGAAGACCTTGCCAGGCGTCTAGGCAAGGACAGAAGCACCATCACCAACCTATTGAGGGTCTTGTCCCTGCCCAAGGCCATACAAAAGGACCTGGTGGAAGGGACCCTTTCCTTAGGTCATGCCAGGGTGCTGGCAGGCCTCAAATCAGCCAGGGAGCAGTTGGCCCTCAGGGATGAGGTGGTCAAGAAATCCCTCTCTGTGAGGCAGTTGGAAAGGCTTGTAAAGGACCTGAAGAAAAAGGGTTCCAAGGCCAGGAAGAAGGAGGTGGACCCTTACCTCGACTCCCTGGCCAATGAGCTCAAGGGCCGTTTGGGCACCCGGGTGGAGATCAGGAGGCGAGGCAGTGGCGGCTCCATCGTGATCCATTTCTATTCAGACCAAGAGCTGGACCGTATTCTGGATCTGCTGACACCGTGAATCGTAGTAAAAATGCAAAGGTAAGGTGCTGAGGAATGAAGATCGTTGTGATAGATGGCCAAGGAGGCGGGATAGGTGCCACCGTAATTAAGGCAATAAGAGAGAGGCTTGGCCACGGTGTGGAGGTCCTTGCCCTTGGGACCAATTCCATTGCCACGTCTCGCATGATGAAGGCAGGGGCCAACAGGGGTGCCACGGGGGAGAATGCCATTGTGCAGACCTGCCCGAAGGCAGATTGGATAGTGGGCCCCCTTGCAATAGTGCTTGCCAATTCCATGATGGGGGAGCTCACCGCTGCCATGGCCGCTGCTGTGTCATCGTCGCCAGCCAAAAAGATTCTAATTCCTCTGACCCAAGAAGAGGTCACCATAGTGGGAATCAGCGGGGAACCACTGCCCCACCTGGTGGAAAAGGCCGTGGAGATCATAAGGGAGACCTAAGGAGGGGAAGATGTGTGAGGCATCCGCATATCTCGTCAAAGCAGATGGGGAAGAGCTGCTGATGGAAGGGGTTGAACTACTTGAGAAGGGAAAAAATGGGACCTTGACCTTAGTGGACCTCTTTGGAGAGAGGAAGGAAGTGAAAGGGACCGTAAAGGTCCTTTCCCTGGTGGAGCACAAGATCCTCATCGAAAGTAAGGCTTAGTTTGTGCGGCCTGTAACTTGTTGATTTCATTGTATATTTCTAGGGCTTGGGCCAATTTTTCTTGGCCCTTTTCTGGTTCTTGGGCCTCAAATAAGTTTGGTATTGATTCATAAAGCCCTGCTTCTTCCTTTTTTCCCCTCTTGCGGCAGCCCTGGGCATAGATGTGGCATTTCTTGCGGAGTTCTGCAGCCACTGCCCTTTGCTTTTTTCGGTCCAGGCGCCAGAACAGCAAGAGCTTCATGAGAGAGCGGATCCTGAAGCGGTCCATTCCCCAAAAAGCTGCTGAGAGCTGGTCCGGTGCACCACCCTCTTTTACCAAGAGGGGTTCGGGTATGAGTTCAATGGGATAGCGGGCTGAAATCCTGAGCCACAAATCATAGTCCTCACAGACAGGGAGTGTCTCGTCAAAGAGGCCCACTTCATACAACACTTGGCGCTTTATCATGACTGCTGACGGACTCACCAGGCATAGGCCAAGGGAGGGCAAGAAGATATCGCCAGAGGGCTTTCGATGTTTTTTCTTTGGATTCACCCTCGTGCCCTTTCTGATCCATATCTCTTGGGTCTGACATGCCACTGTGGAGTCGTGTTTTCTAAAAAAACCCACCTGGACCTCCAGCTTCCTGGGGAGCCAGTAATCGTCTGAGTCCAGAAAGGCCACCAGGGGCCCGCTACTCTGCCTTATCCCCCTGTTCCTTGAGGCGGCAACCCCCATCCTCTTTTCATTAACCAGATATGTGATGCGGTCAAGATAAGGTGCAAGAGCTTGAGGGGTGTCATCAGTGGATGCATCATCCACCACCACCAACTCGAAATCCCCAAAGGTCTGCTCCAGCACAGAGCGCACGGCCCTTACAACCTTTTCCGCCCTGTTGTGGGTGGGGATGATAACGCTTACCAAGGCCATTTTGAGATCCAGGCGCCAAGGGCAATAAGTCCGGCCAGGACAAAATTGGCCTCCACCAGCCCCTCCAAGAATATGCCTGGCCCGATCCTGCTCCTCTGATAGGCCCACAGGCAGGCAGCAAGACCTGCGGTGGGCAGGAGCAGGGAAAGGAGTGCTGAGCCAGAAAGCCCAGCGGCCCAAAACACCAAAAGGAGCACAAGAAGGGCGCCAAGCAGTATTTTCAGAAGCCTCATGGTGCGACGCTCCCCAAGGGCAATGGGAAGGGTTTCCCTCCCAACGATGAGGTCGCCCTGAACCTGGAACAGCTCAAAGAGTGCGGATCGGATAAAGGAAAGGATGAAGACAGAAGAGGCGCCCGCAAGTGTCCAGCCCCCTATCTTAGGGGCCCATAATCCAGAAGGGGCCCAAGCCCCCAGAATAGGTACAACTATCATTACGGCCACCCATGCGAGGGCCTCTCCGGTGGCCTTTGAACCGGGGATATCCTTTAACTTGGAAAAGGACCGGCCCTTTGACCAGGACCGAGGGAGCAAGGGCACACTGTAAAGCAATCCAAGGAGCGTTAGGGTAAGGAGTGCAAGCAAGGGCCATGTTCCCAGGCCATGGGCCAGCCACAGCGAGAGGATATTTGCACCCAGGGCAAGGAGAACCAGCCAAGCACGGTGTAATCTGAGAAAGGTGGCCCTCTCAGGCTCACTATATGCGCTTGCCCCCTTGTCCAGGAAGCGGTTGAGCACATGCATGGAGAAGAGATAGAGGGCTGCCACAAGAGAGTGGGCCGGTGTCCAGGGGATAGAGGCAACTTGGATGGCTGAAAAGGAAAAAAAGAAGGCCGCCCCACCTGCGGCGAGATTGCTGAGAACCAGGAACTTGAAGATCCTGCTTGCCAGCACCTTAGCGGGGTTGTCTCTGGTGCTTACTATGGATTCGATCTCTCTTACCACATCTTTTATGAGCCAGCTGGGGGTGGAGGCCCCGGCTGTTACCCCCACCACCTTGAAAGAGGACAAGGCCGCCTTGTCCAATTGTCGCCCTGTCTCCACGTGAAAGGCCGGTATTCCCGAATCACGGGCGATTTGGACCAAGCGCTTGGTATTGCCGCTCTCTTTTCCACCCACCACCACCAGGGCGTCCACCTGGGAGCAAAGCTCTCTCACCTCAGACTGCCGCTCCACGGTTGCCCCGCAAATGGTGTCGAATATCAGGACATCGGAAAACCGCTCCCTCACGGCCTTGGTGATGCGGGCAAAGGCCACTGCATCCTGTGTGGTCTGGGCCACCACCACCAGGGGGGTGTCTGGGTCAAGGGATGCCAGGGCCTCTGCATGTTGTATGACCAGGGCCTCTGTCTTGCTATAGCCCACAAGGCCCACTACCTCTGGGTGGTCCTGGTCGCCCACAATCACGGCCTTTCGCCCCTTGGAAGTATGATATTTTATGAGGGCCTGGACTTGGGCTACCTTTGGACAGGTGGCATCCAGGATCTCGAATCTGCCCTGCTTCAACTTGGCCCGTGTCTGGGGAGGGATGCCGTGTGCCCTTATGATTATCCTTGCCCCTTGACCAGGGGCCCCACTTTCCTCACCCAGGGAGGCCAGCTCTTCAGGTGAGCGGAGCACTCGGACGCCCTTGGAGGCCAAGAGCTCAAGGACCTGGTTGTTGTGGATCAGGGGGCCAAAGGTATAAAGGGGTGTGGGATCGTTTTTGTTGGCCTCTGAGAGGGTGAGCTCCAGGGCACGACGGACACCCATGCAAAACCCCGCGGTCTTTGCCAGCTTCACCTTCAAGGCTCGCCTCTCTCTAATGTGTTAAAATATTTCTCCATCTCCCTTGTAAGGGAATCAAGGTCTTTTATGCGGCCTATGGCGCCTCGGAACCGGCTGCTGTTGGGAAGGCCCTTGGTGTACCAAAGGAGTAGCCCACGCATGAGCCTTGCCGCCTGGGCCTCGCCCCGCTCCTGGGCAAGGAGATGAAAATGGCGCATTATCATGACCTTGCGCTCTTTCACTGTGGGCCCGCGTGGTTCTTTGCCCTTTTCCATATCAATAATCTGGCGGAAGATCCAGGGGTTGCCTATGGCTCCCCTGGCTATCATCACTCCGTGGCACCCTGTCTGGACCCTCATGTCAAAAGCCTTTTGCGGGGAAAAGACATCACCATTTCCTATCACAGGGATAGAGACCGCCTTCCTCACCTGGGCGATGATGGGCCAATGGGCCTGGCCTGAGAAGCCCTGGGTGGCGAACCTGGGATGAATGCTCACTGCATCCACGCCCAGGTCTTGGAGCATTGCGGCTATTTCATGGGCAATGCCCTTGGGCGGGCTCCAGCCTGCCCTCAATTTGGCGGTAAGGGCCCTGGGCCAGACCTTTCGAACGGCCCGGATGATCTCTGACAATCTGTGCCTATCCCTTAGAAGGGCTGCCCCACTACCCGTCTTGGTTACCTTCTTGACCGGGCACCCAAGGTTGATGTCAAGTATGGAAAATCCCTTTTGGGCCACAATTTCTGCCGCCCTTGCCATGGTCTGGGGCTCGGCCCCAAAGATCTGAACCGCCAGGGGGGCTTCTGCAGGATCTGTTTTGAGGTATTCCAGGGTTCTCTTTTGGCCCAGCACCAGACCATTGGCACTGACCATTTCTGAGTACACGAGCCCTGCCCCCATCTCCTTTGCCAGCAACCTGAAGGCAAGATTGGTTATGCCCGCCATGGGCGCAAGCACTGCCCAATGATCGAGCTCCACATTTCCGATTCTCAATTTGGAGTAAGGTTTCTGGCATGGGAGGGGAGAAGGGGGCTGGCGCAGCTCTTGGTCTTCCCGGGCCGAGGACTGAAAGGTTGAAGATTTCATAAAACCTTCTCAAAAAAGGCAAGCCAATTGAGCCCCAGGATCTTTTCAGTGGCAGAATCGCCATAGCCGTGGTCGAGCATGATCCGGGCCAGGGCCTCAAAGCCTTCGAGCCCACAGAAGGGGCCGTCAGAGCGGGGCCCAAAGCCCCCTAGATCAGATCCAATTGCCACATGGCGTGGCCCGAAGCGCTGAACCACGGTATCCAGGTGGGCAAAGATCTCTTCAGCCTCACCCTTGCACTCAGGGCCCAGGAGTTCGGGATTGAAGGAAATTCCCACGACCCCTTGGCGGTCAAACAGCTCTTTGCACTGGGCCAGGGTTATGTTCCTGGGGATTTCGTACTTTTCGCTTAAGCCGGTATGAGAGCAGAAGATGGGGCCTTCGTAGGAGTCCAGCACCTGCCAGAAGCACTTGGGGTGGAGATGAGATATGTCCAGGGCCAAACCGTGATCCATCATTATTGATAGGAGCTCCTTTCCCTCTTTGGAGAGGCCTTGGGCAATGTCGGCCGCATCTCCATCTGCCAATCGGTTTGTGTTTCTGTGGGTGAGCCCAATGGCAAAAAAGCCTTCAGAGCGCAACTCCTCGGCCCTGGAGAGATCGTCTGCTAAAAAATCTGCGTTTTCCAGCAAAAAGAGTGTTGCCACACTTTGGGTGTCATTTCTTAGCTCTTCCAGCTCCTGTCTGTGCCTGATGATGTGGAGGCCCTTATAGTGGTTGAGGGTAAAGGCCAGGTTTTCCTCAAAGTGGAGTTGTGATGCCTGGCCGTTGAACTCATCCTGGCAGTAGATGGCAGAGACAAAGAGCCTAACCCCTGTGCTCACGGCCTTTTCCAGTGTAACAGGACCTTCTTGGAGGTCTTTTATGGCGACTTCAGGGTAGTATTTTTTCATGAAATAGGGGAGGTCCACGTGGCCGTCGATCCAGAGCCTTTGGGCCTTGTGATGATCCAGGTCTTCGTCGGTGGCCTTACCTTTGGCCGAGCCTTCAATTTCGGCCAAGAGGTCCTGGTCAATGCTGGTAATGATTTTTCCCATGGCACTACTCCAATTCAGCCAAGCCCTAAGGATGCCTCTTCCTTTTGTAACTGAAAATCAATGATTGTGAACAGTCACGAAAAGTGCCATTAGACAGAAACAGAGAGGGTACTGGGCCTCGGGGTCTTTGAGGGGGGAGGTCGGCGCCAGGTACCCTCTCTTTTTAGAAACCTTCATCCCCGCCTGCCCGCCGCTCAAGCGGCGATGAAGGGGATTGAGATCATTTTACTTCAATCTTTTTGGGTTTCTGGGCCTCGGCCTTTGGGAGGACCAGCCGCAGCACTCCGTTCTTGTAAGTTGCATCCACCTTGTCCGTCATCACATCTTCTGGAATCCTGAAACTTCGGGCAAAGGCACCATACGCCCTCTCGGTCAGGCAATAGTTTTCCTCCCTTTCCTCTTTCTTTTTTTCACCTTTGACGGTCAAGATCCCATCGCTTATATAAACCTGGAGTTCCTTGGGATCGATGCCAGGGAGTTCTGCCTCCACCACAAATTCCTTTTCATTTTCACTGATATCAAAGGCAGGCACCCATTCGGTGTCATAGCCAGCAAAAAGGGGCCTGCTCCACTCCTCTAAGAGCCGATCCACCAAGTCAAGCCCGCCCCATATATCCTCTGTCCAGGGAATTAATGCCCTTGTCATTTTGATCACCTCCTTGAGGCCTTCTCAGGCCTTTAAGCTCTATAACGAAATTAATCATCAAACAGACCCAGTCAAGCTTGGTTGCCTCAAAGGCGTGCAGGGCCGGTGTCTCATCAGTAGTCCACAGAAGGAAAAAGCCGGCGATCAGTGTGGGGGAGAAAGAGTGCTGCCACAAACTCGTCCATGAAGGGCTGGTAGGCGGATAACTCTATATTGGTCATGGACCTCGAGATCACCACGCTCTTTTCAAGGGCAGCCTCAGAGAGCAGGCAATATCTGGCCCCTGTCAGCGAGCTATTGCCTATGAACTTTATCCTCTCTTTGGGGATGTCAGGGAGCAGACCAATGGCTATAGACTTTTCTATGTCCAGATAGCTGCCAAAACCCCCTGCCACATAAAAGGTCTCAATGGAATCAAAGCTCAGTCCTATGTAATCCACCAGAGACTTTATGGCCGCAAATATAGCGCCCTTGGATTTCATGAGGTTGTCGATGTCCGACTGGGTTATCACGATGGGCTCACCGGTCTCGGTCTCCTCCGGATAGGCGATGGTGTATTGGGGGATATCATCGGCCACCGTCAATCTCGGGTCCTTGCAATCTTTGTTGAACTTTCCATCTGGCAGGATTATCTGGTTCTTGACCAGTTCATAGATACAGTCGATCAGCCCGGAGCCGCAGATCCCTCGAGGCTTGGCATTTCCAATGGTCTGGTAGGAGACCTGGTCTCCTGAAATCTCCACCTTTTCAATGGCCCCTCTTGTTGCACGCATCCCGCATCTAGTCCCTCCCCCTTCAAAGGCAGGCCCGGCAGAGGCGGAGCAACAGACCAGCCAGTCCAGATTTCCAATGGCGATCTCACCATTGGTGCCGATGTCAATTAGGCCCTGGACCTGGGGGCTCTCTGAGATACCGCAGGCAAGGACCCCTGCCACGATATCCCCTCCCACATAGGATGACACACTGGGCAAGGTCTCCAGGATCCCCTCGGGGTTTATGTTTATACCGATCTCGCGGGCAAAGATCTGGGGGTAGACATCTGCTGTGGGCACATAGGGTTCAAGCCGGATGGAGCAGGGCAACAGCCCCAAAAGCAGGTGGCTCATGGTGGTGTTGCCCGCTGCCACAATGGCCATGATATCTTCAGGGGACAGGTTTTTTTCTGATGTAAGCTGGGAGATGAGCTCATTTATGTTCTTGATCACTGCCTCATGGACAGGATTCAGGCCCCCCTCCTTACAGGCATAGATGGTTCGCGAGATTACATCTTCACCAAAGCTTGCCTGTTGATTGGGGCTTCCGGCCACTCCCAGGACCTTTCCCGAGCCCATTTCCACCAACTGGGCCACCACCGTGGTGGTTCCCACATCCACTGCCAGGCCATAGGTCTGGTGGGAGGTATCGCCCTTGTCGATCCTGAGGATCTTGTAGCGGTTCTTGTCCTTTGCAACAGAGGCGGTTATCTTGAAGTCGGCATCTCGAAGATTCTCCGAGAGCCGCCTCAGACAGGATAGAGAGATCTCATAGCTGTGCCATCCCAACTTTTTCCGAAGCCCTCTGGAAACCCTTGCAATGTCAGAGACATTGTCCTCTATGGTGGGTTGGGGTAACTCCAAATAGATCTTGCGCACTATGGGGACGGTGGTGAGGCCTTCTCTGCCCTCTTCCACCTCTGCGATCATTATCTTTGCATCTTCCATCCTGGTCTCTGGCGGGATGAGGACCTCGAGGTTGTCCAGGACCTCTGTCTGGCAGGCCAGCACATAGCCGCTTTCCAGCTCCTCCTGGGAGAAAAAGGCCATTGATTGCTCGTCAGGCTCCACACTGCCAGAGAGGATCTTCACCCGACACTGACCACACACCCCTTCACCACCACAAAGGTTTTTAACGAACACATCGGCCTGTCTGGCGGCTTCGGCCAGGGTGACACCTTTTTCCACAATGGCCGAGCGATTGTCGGGCATGAATCGAACTTGAAACTTGTCTGCCATTTCTTACAAACTCCTCCCGCTTAGAATGGATGATGCATCAAAGCACCTTGAGCACATTGAGCCATCCGGGTCGCCGTCTGTTTGCCTCCTCAATGGCCTCTGGCGAGCCAAGCACCTTTACTATTCCCTGGTTGGCCATTTTTCCCAAGGCCTCCCCAAAGGCCTTGAAGTGTTTGGGTTCAGTGGCCAGGATCTCGTCTCGCATCTTTTGCCTTGCCTCATCGCTGTCTCCGCAAAGATACCTCAACATGGAGGCGCGGCCCTTGGCATCAGGCAGCATGTGCCTGTCCAGGTCTCCGATGGCCCCTATTATGGCCTTTGTAAGCTCCTGTGGGGGGACCTCTGTGCCCTGGAGGAAATTAGCCGCCTGGTCAAAGGCCTCCACAGTGGCTTCAAGATTGGGGTCTCTATAAGAGAGAAAGCTCACCACTCCTGAGAGGCGGTCAAACAAAGAGAAGGCCCCATAGGCCCCCCCTTGCACCCTTATCTTGTCCCAAAGCCAGGATGTCCTGAGGTACCGGGATATTACGAGGGCAGAGCCGTGGAACCTGTAGCCGAACTGGTAGAGGTTGGCGGCCTTTCCCACATAGTTGACCTGAGATGGTATGCAAAGCCCCTCATAGGGGGCCCCTGGGGGCTTGGGGTCCCAGGTCTCTGCCGCCTGGCGCTCAGCCGTGGGGAGCTTATCTATCAGTTCGGCAATCAAGGGCCTGAACTCATGGAAGTTCTTTTGGTCCAGGGTGACGTTGACCACCATGGCATCTCTAACAAAAAGGGCTTGTTTGAGCCTCACCAGGGACTCGTGTACCTCGGGCCATGACTCCTGGACCTTGGAGGCCAGTTCCCTCAGAAAGAAGAGATAGCTAACACCTGCCAGCCTTTCTGCCAGCCAAAATGCCTCGCCGAAATGACTTCGCAACCTGGTGTTGACCACCTGGTGGCCGCTGGGGACGAGATCGTGCTCTTCTCTCGCCTTTTCTTCCAGCACCATCTGGATGAAGCGTTCTTTGTTGGCGAGCCTTGGGAGGAGTATGAGGTCAGAGAGCAGCTCCATGAGTTCTTCTGCATGTTTGACCATGGCCTTGGCCCTCAGAAAAAGCCATGCAGCACTCCCTTGGCCCCCCAACATAGGGGAGGTAAAGGCCTCGGCGTGTATTCCCCCTGTCTTCTGGCTGATTCTCTGGCCCAATGAGACATAATCTTCTTTCTCAGTGCCCAGTTCCACAAGGCCCCTGCCAAAAAGGGGCACCAATGGGAGGAGGTCCTGGGGCACGCGGTGGAGATCAAAGCCCAGCTCCAGGTAGATTATTCCTGTGGTGAAGAGGTCATGAAACAGGAGCCTTGTGCTGTCTACCTGTTCAACATCCAAGGGTATGACCTTGTTGAAGCGATCCAGGTCTTCCAGTTTCAGGGTGGGGAGTTTGGCCAAGGCCTCCGGGGGGTCAGGGCTCTGCTGCCGCCTCTTGAGCTCCAGGGCCTCGTGGACCAGGCCTTGAAGGGCCTCGGGATCAAGGGAGGCACAGAATCTCTCCACCCTGCTCTTTTCCTCTTCCTCCTCCCGGCGCCTGAGCCCTGGATCAGGCTTGAGGTACAGGACGGTGTGGTGGGGATTCTCAATGAGACCCTCTGCAATCAAGGATTCAAAATGCCCATGCCCTTTTTCAACCCTCCTTCGTATCTCTCCCAGGGGCTCTTCAAAGCAGAGCATGGCAAATGGGTCATGGTCATAAAGCCAGGTGGTAAGGGCCCTTAGCATGAGCACAAGGCCCCGGGGAAAGCGCCCCGGGTTGTTTTCTCTTAACCTAAACTCAATGGTATTGAGGCCAGCCTCCACTGTCTTAGGGTCAATCCCCTGATCTGCCAGTTGCTTTAGGGTGTCTTTTACAAGCTGTGGAACAGAGCCAAGGTCTTGCTCTTTTACCCCCTTGAGACCAGTGGAAAAATAGATTTGCCTCAACTCTGCCCCAAGGCCGTCACCGGCAAGATCTTCTCCAAGGCCTGAATCAATGAGGGCCTTCCTGAGTGGCGACCCAGGCATACCCAGTAGGATGTACTCGAGAATGCGCAGAGAGTAGTTTCTCACCACATCTTCTGTGCGACCCACAATCCAGTTGCAGGTGACCATTGCCTTCGGGGAATCCACCTCCCCGCCCACCAAGTAAGGCCGCTCCAGCACCTTTGGCCGGGAAAAGGGTGGCTGGAGCCCCACATGGGAGTCAACCTCCAAGGGATCAAAGTCCCTCAAGTACTGGTCCATTATCTTTAGCCTGGTCTCTGGGTCGTCATCTCCATAAAAATAGATCCTGGAATTGGAAGGATGATAGTATTTCTCGTGAAATGCCTTGAACTGTTCATAGGTAAGGTTGGGGATCTCCTTTGGGTTGCCGCCGGAATCAAACCCGTAAGGGCTATCGGGAAATAGTGACTGGAGCGAGTATTCCGAAAGCACCGAGTCAGGAGAACTGTAAGCCCCTTTCATCTCATTGTAGACAACGCCTGTGAAGTAAAAAGGCCCTTGGGGCCCTTCGGCCTCGATGTGCCATCCTTCCTGTTTGAATACAAATGGATCAAGGAGGGGATAGAAGACGGCATCCAGATACACATCTATCAAGTTGTAGAAGTCCTGGAGATTCTGGCTTGCCACAGGATAGCACGTCTTGTCCGGGTATGTGAAGGCGTTCAAAAAGGTCTGGAGCGACCCTTTCAAGAGCTCCACAAAGGGCTCTTTAACCGGATATTTCCTGGATCCGCAGAGCACACAATGCTCCAGGATGTGGGCGACACCCGTGGAATCAGAGGGAGGGGTTCGAAATGTAATGCCAAACACCTTGTTTTCATCGTCATTAATAAGAGAGAGTAGTTGGGCCCCTGTCTTCAAGTGCCGATAGAGCCGGGCCTCTGCCCTGTACTCCTGGACCTCTTTTTGTGCCAACAACTGGAAGCCATGAAGTATGTTCACGCCTTGGTACCTCGAAAAAGGGATGTGTTGCAGATGACCAAAGGATCATATACGCCAGGCTGGGTCACTATCAAGCAAAATCCAAACAGCCAGCCCCAGAAGAAATGGAAAGGGGCTCTAGAGCCTGTGATCCTCAAAGCCCTCGGGGTCCAGGCCCACGGCCCCCACCCTGAGGGCAACCAGATTGTCCAAAGGCACTCTGGGGACGAGCAGGGATACCTGTCGGTCTCTTGGATATACCTCCAGGGTTATTCCCAGGGCCAGGACAAAGCCTTCTATGTCTTCCAGGGCCACCAGGCCACCTCGTGTAAAGTATGGCCTTGGAAAGACTCCCAGGGATGACCACTCAAGCACCACGGTGTGGGCCTCGTGAAAATACTTGGAAAATTGTGCCTTGCGATGCTCACGCCTCTCATAGGTGCTGCGTCCCTGGGCGGCCAAAGAGGGCTTGAGATCAATGATCCTGAACCTGTTACTCCGCCTGAAGGGGGAGAGGATGTGCTCCAGCTCCGTGCCCCTTTGGATGGCAAAGATGACAGATGGGGCAAACAGCTCTATCTTGCTTTGCTTCAAGACCATGCCGCCCTGATCCTTGTGGATGAGGCCTGTGGTATCATAGATTAGGGCCTCCACTCCTTCATTCCTGGAGGCGGCGATCAGCTTTGAGGCCGCCACCAGCATCTGGAGCATATGGCCTGCTGGGGAAACAGAGCCCACAAATGTCCTCCAGATCTTGCCTTGCTCTCCAACGGGCGATTCCTGTTTGGGCCCAAGGGCATAAGGGTCACGGCCCAGGGCCAGGGTCATGGTGGTGGGAGGCCCCAGCCTGCTCTGTCCAGGGTCTCCATCCAGAAACCCTGCGGGCACCTGATTGCGGTGTAGTCTCTGCCACAGATAGCGCGAAAAGGTGCTCTTTCCCACATCAGGGCCGCCGATGACCATGATCAGGCCTTTTAAGTCCCGGAACTCTAAGTTTTCCCATTGCTGGGGTATGTCCATGAGGTCGCCTCTCTTCCCTGGTTCAGGTTAACAAGAATAATACTCAAAAAAGCATCTTTGAAGAAATTTTGCTTTCATTTTTTACGGTTTTCGATTATGATTATCGATATGACCCGGGAAGTAAAGGTAAAGGTGCTATCCAGGGAGATACTGCTGGGGCTGTGGAAGATTCACATACTCCATCACGCAGGAGAGGGACCGGTGGTGGGGTTGTGGATGCTCCATGAACTCAGGGCCCATGGCTACGATTTGAGCCCGGGCACCCTGTATCCGCTGCTCCGACGCATGGAGCAAAACGGCTGGCTTCGTTCTCATGTGGATACCAAGGCTGGCCCGCGTGCCCGAAGGGAATACCACCTCACGGAGCAGGGGAGGGAAGTCCTCAAATTTCTCAAAGACAGGGTCAAGGAGCTGTGGGAGGAAATAAGGGATGAGTAGTCCCGAAGGGATGACCACCAGATCACCAAGGCCTTCAAGCTCATCGGGGCCAGGGGTGAGCGAGCCCATTATCAGAATGAGGGAGGTGAGCTTTGTATTCGGAGCCAAGGTGGTGCTTGAGGGCTTTTCACTGGATGTGGCTCGAGGTGAGAAGGTGGTCTTAACCGGGCCCTCTGGGAGTGGAAAGACCACCATTTTAAGAGCTCTTTTGGGTTTTGTGCTTCCCTCAAGGGGGTCCATCTCCATAAACTCCCATGAGATCGGCCCTGATAACATTTGGCACCTTCGCACCCTGATGGGTTATGTGCCCCAGGAGCCAGAGCTTGAAAATGGAACCGTGCGCCAGTGGCTTGAAAGACCTTTCTCTTACAGGGCCAACAGGGCGCTCAGGTCTAATCTGGGCAGGATCCCGGAGCTGTTTCACCACTTTCTCCTGCCCTTGGATCTCCTGGAAAAGGAGGTCCGGCTTCTCTCCGGGGGCGAAAAGCAGCGGGTGGCCATAGTGTCAGCCCTCTTGCTGGATAGACCCATACTGTTGCTGGATGAGCCCACCTCTGCCTTGGATGATCTAAGCAGAAGAAGGGTTACAGAGTCGTTGTCTTCAAGGCCGGATCTAACCGCCCTGATAGTCTCACATGACCCCGGGCTCCGTTCAGTGGCCCATAGGGTAGTGGGCATAAACCAGAAAAAAAGCCAATGGGTGCAGTAGACATACCGGTCACAGAGCTGGCCCTCTACTATGGGCTATTGATCATTCCCCTAGGGGCAATGCTGTGGTTGAAGGTCCCCATGGTGGGGAAGACCCTGGTGGCAGTCATCCGCATGACGCTTCAGCTTGCCTTTGTCGGGCTTTACCTTCAGGTGGTGTTCAAGATAAACAACCCCTGGCTCAACTCGCTGTGGCTGTTGGTAATGCTGGCCGTTGCAGACCTCTCTGTCATACGGGGGGCCGGGCTGAAGGCGTCCAGATTCATGCTCCCCGTTTTCGTGGCCCTGGTGTTTGGCACTGCTATCCCTTTATTGTTTTTTGTGGGTCCCCTGCTCAAGCGGCCAGGACTCATGGAGGCCCAGTATGTGATCCCCATCGGCGGAATGATCCTTGGCAATTGTCTGAGGGCCGATATCATTGGCATCAAGAACTTTTACAGCACTCTTCAAAAAAGTGAAAAAGCATTTCATTTGACCCTCGCCCAGGGAGCGAGGCTAAGTGAGGCCATAATGCCCTACCTCAGGGAGGCCTGCGAGGCTGCCCTCATGCCCACAGTGGCCACCATGGCCACGATAGGGCTGGTATCCCTGCCCGGTATGATGACGGGGGTGATCCTCGGGGGCACTGATCCTGCCACGGCAATAAAATATCAGATGGCCATCATGGTGGCCATTTTTACGGGCACTGCCATCACTGTGATACTGGCCATATTCATGAGCTTGAAGATCAGCTTCACCCCTTATGGCGTCCTGGACCACACCCTAATCAGCCCTTCAGGGCTTTCCACAAAAAAGTAATCCCCTCCACACCGCAAAAAAATGGTTATCCCTGGAGTAACGCTCTTGATGAGATATGTTCAGGGATTTTTTTGGTTTGTAACATGAGTGCATTATAGGAGTGCAAACAGCGTGCATCCTCATCACTGAGTCAAAGGCCTTCAATGTAGGCTAAGACCATGTGTTTTCCCACAGGTCCCAAAATCCGGGAAATGATTTGGACACGCAGGCCTTGTGGGTGATCGTTGTCCCTCTTACCCTGAGGGCCACGATGGCCAGGCTCATGGCAATCCTGTGGTCATTGTGGGGATCAACCTCTGCAGGCCTCAAAGGGTGGTTTCCGTGGATGATCAGGCCGTCTGGTAACTCCTCCACGCGCGCGCCCAGCCTTTTCCACTCTGTTGCCACCGCCTCCAAGCGATCGCTTTCTTTGTATCTCAGATGAGCCACGTTTCCAATGACGGTGCTCCCTTCAGCAAAAAGAGCGATGGCAGCCAGTGTGGGCACCATATCTGGCATATGGCCCATGTCTGCTTCAATGCCTTGAAGCCTCACGCCACCTTGGACCATCACGCTGTCCCATTGCCTCACCACGGTGGCACCCATTTGTTCCAGGAGCTCCAGGAGACCGATGTCGCCTTGGCTTGTTTTGAAAGGATAAATGTTTCTGGTAATCAGCCCTCTTCCTGTGACCATAGCTCCTGCCCAAAAATATGATGCTGATGAGACATCCCCTTCGATACTAATCTCTTGAGCTGCATATCTCTGGCCCCCCGGCACCTTGAAATAGTTATAATCCTGGTGGTTCAACATTACGCCGAAGCGCTCCATGAGATCAATAGTCATTTGAACATAGGGCTGAGATATGGGTCCAGAGCTCACCCGTATCTCCACATCATCTTGAGCAAGGGGAGATATTATGAGAAGGGAAGAAAGAAACTGGCTGCTCTTTGATGCATCAATGGTCACTCTCCCTCCCCTTATACTGGAAGACGTGATGCTTAAAGGACAAAGACCTGGCTGATCCAGGTATTCTATTTCGGCCCCCCACTGTTCCAATGCTTGCACTAGATCGCTGATAGGCCTTTCTGTCAAGCGGGGCTCCCCTGTAAGGATCTGGGTTCCGCGGGCAAGGGCGCACACCCCCAGCAGAAGCCTTAGAGAGGTCCCGCTGTTACCCAGATAAATCTCTTTCTTGGAGGATGGGGCGCCCAGATCCCTGCCCCTGCCTTGGAGGGTAAGGCTTCCGTCGGTATCGATGGAGAATCTGCATCCCAGCTGTTCCAGGCCCAAAAGGGTATAGTTTGTGTCCTCACAGGCCAAAAAGCCCTTGATACGGCTCTCACCTGGTGCAAGGGCAGCCAGGATGGCGGCCCTGTGACTAAGGCTTTTGGAGCCCGGGATCATGACCTCTCTGATCCGACTCTTCGCCATGGGGATCTTTTAAGGCCTCCCTTACAATCTTTTCCATCAGGGACAGGGGCGGGTCTGTCTGGGTCCATAACCTGAGCTGCTCAGCGGCCTGGTGGACAAACATGGATACACCGTCGATCACATGGCATCCTAAGTGCTCAGCAAGTTTGAGGAGCTTTGTTTTGGGGGGATTGTATATGACATCCATCACAGTAATGTTCGGTTTGAGCAAGCATGGGGTAACAGGACATTGATCAGAATACGGGGACATTCCCAGCGGAGTTGTTTGCACAATGAGATCTATATTATTAATGCTGCCCATCACTTCCCATGGCACAAACCCACAAGACAATTCTTGAGCCAGTGCCTTACCCCTTGAGGCGGTTCGGTTCGTAATGATAATGATTGCCCCCCTTTCT
Organism: Desulfobacterales bacterium; assembly: GCA_027027005.1. Taxonomy (GTDB): domain Bacteria; phylum Desulfobacterota; class DSM-4660; order Desulfatiglandales; family Desulfatiglandaceae; genus JALVMN01. The sequence goes on from JALVMN010000181.1 coordinate 29,530, forward strand.
TTTAGGGGAAAAGCGATGCTCCTTGCCGCTCCCCCTGCACCCACCACAAGGGTGCGAATCCCTTTGAGGCAGAGTGCCTGCTCCAAGGCCTTCATCGCCCCTGTTGCATCAGTATTGAAGCCCATTAGGCGGCCCCCGCGGTTTAAAACCGTGTTCACGGCCCCGATCTTTGCCGCAGTGGGGTCCAACTCATCAAGGTATTGGATTATGCTAGTCTTATGTGGCATGGTGACACTCATCCCCCCTATGGAAAGTGCCCTCATGGAAGCGATTACACCTGCAAGATCCGTGGTCTCAAAGGCAAGGTAGACGGCATTTATTCCCATATGCTCAAAGCAGGCATTGTGCACAGCAGGGCTTAAGGAATGCCCTACAGGATCTCCAATAAGGCAATAGAGTTTTGTATATTGGTCAATCTTCATAACCCAGGAAGCTTAGAATCGCTTTCATCTCCCTCAGACTGATTTGGCCCGGGGCGGTCTCTCCGCCCTCACCATGACTCACAAAGCTCATGTGGCTCCCCAAAAGGTGTGAGAGTATTCGGCTTATCCTTCCCTTTGCTCCCATGCAGAAGGCCACAATCTGTGCTCCTCGTCTCTGGACCTCTGGAATGAGGGAGACCACAAGGAGGTTGTCTTCCCATGTCCTTGCGTATGGCACTATCTTGACAATATCAGCCCCACAGGAATGTGCTCTCTCAAAAAGAGAATAGAGCTCTTTGTGCCCTGGGGTATAATTTAAAATGTGCACAGACACGATCGCCTTAGTCCTGCCTCTTGCCTCCATTATTCTTTGGCGTATATTTACTGGCAATGTGAGCTCAAGATCCACATAATCTGCACCCAGCTCAACAGCCTCCAAGAGATATTCCTCTATTTTTCTTGTCTCGTCGTGGCCTTTTCCTCCCTGCTCCGCTGATCTGTAAGTGACCAGCATGGGAACAGGGCTTGAGGCCAGTATTTCCTTGAGATTCCACTCTTCCATAAAATCGAGCCTTATCTCAAAGATGTCAGCACTCTGCCCCAAGGACCTTATCTTTTGAACAGCCTCCCTTGTGTTTTGTGCTGCTATTGAGATGCAAAACTTGGGCGATGGGCATTGGGATTGAGTGCTTTTATTCATTTTTCAGTAATGGTCTCGTCAACCTTGTGCCCGAAGTGTCTACCAGCTTGATCCACATACCCAAGTACCTTGTCTCCAGGCCTAAGGGCAACTACGGAAATTGCCTCACCTTGGGCCCCCACAAGGCGAATAGTCTCGGCATTTTGAACTATTATTCCAACAACCCCCTCAGGCCCTGCAGCCTTGATCAACAAGAGAGGCCTTCGTTCTATTTTCACTCTTCCAACCAACATCTCTGTGGCCTGTCCGTCAGAAGAAACCCCCAGCACGCGGTCGCCCGCCTCTATTTCTGAAAGATACTTGGTCTTTCCCCCGGGCAGCATTATGTATGCATGGACAGCCCCAGCATTCACCCTAAACGGCCTTGGTGACACATATGGATTGACGAGGCTTTCGCTCTGTACGAGGAACAGGGCACTGCTGCTGTTACCCACCAAAAGGCCTTGGCCTTCCTCCATCAAGGTGCAGGTATCCACACATACCCTGTCTCCCATGATGGCGGGGGTAACGGACTCAATAGTGAATTCCACGAGCTTCACAGGATCATTGTGTGAAAGCAGACGGCCCACTATCTCCTTGACAATTTTGGGATCCTGATTTTCCACAACAACACCTGCCACACCCTTTTCAAGGATTTCAGAGGCCGTTCTGGCCTCTTGAGGGGTTTTAACCGGCACGAATATGTTGTTGGATTGTGCCACGAGGTTCTCCAAAGGAATGATGTTCCAGTCTGTGGTCTTTACAATAACCTTTTTTGACTGTGCAAGTTGAACAATCTCTTGTTCGTCTTGGCTGGAGCTGACTTCCACTGTTGTCACATCCTCTTCCCATCTGATATCACCGTTTCGGGCAACAGTGGTGATGATGCCCAGCTCTCTTACCTCCTCCACCCTTTCCTCGGGCACCATTACAGCATGGGCACCTGCTTCAAGGGCTGTTGTGACAAGCTCCTTATCCCAAGGGTCTGCCTTTACCCAGATTTGCTTCACCTTATGACCTCCTCTTTGAAATATTTCTTAAGCGAAATGAACAGCTCCCGAAAGTCTTCATCCTGCTTGGAAGAGATGATCTCTGAAATTTTTTTACAAGACTTTTCGTATAACTGGATATACTGCCTTGAAAAGGGGTTTTCCATGAGCAAAGGTCCAAAGAGCTCCGTAGTTTGGCCCAGGATGGATTCTATTCTCTTCAGGGTCTCCCTGAATGAATAGGTGGAAAGGGAAGATATCTCTTCATGGAGATGACCTGACTCTGCAATAAAGTATGCAAGACTGAGCATGGAAAAATGATGCACCACTTGGATTACACCCATGATCTGGTCATGGAGCACCGCATCCACCAACACAGGCTTCAAGCCCGCTTTGGCGAGAAGATCAAGGATCCAGTCAAGCCCTTCCTGTCCCCTGCCGGGGCAGACCGCCACACTTAATCCCTCCTTTATATTTGACTTGGGTCCGAAAAGGGGATGGAGTCCTACCACCTGAGACCGGGAATGGCTGAGCATACTGGCCAGGGGGCTGGCCTTTAAAGATGTGAGATCCATCAGTAGTGCCTCTTCTCCAAGCAAAGGCCCTATTTGTTCTATAATGGGAAGAGTGGCTTTAATAGGGACCGAGAGGACCACTACATCACAGAGGGAGGCAATGTCTCTCGGACCCACTGGAGTGGTTCTGCCGCACCTGATCACTTCCAGGCCCAAGTCTTCAAAGAGGTCCCCAAACCAGGAACCCATCCCTCGAGTGCCGCCCACAATTCCGATTCTGGGTCGCCCTAATCCCATGACTCATCCCCCTTTGGATAAGACCCCAAGCTCTTGAAATAAGAACACTGCTTCTCCATCTCCTCCAGGGCCATTGCCAAATGGGTATCAGTCTCGTGCCCTTCCATATCCACAAAGAAGAGGTACTCCCACTTTCTGGTTTTTGCAGGCCTTGATTCAATGCGCGTCATGTTTATTCCATGGGAGGCAAGGGGCCCCAGGGCCCTGTGGAGTGCGCCTGCGCGGTGGGGAAGAGAAAAGATGATGGAAGTCTTGTCCCTCCCGCTTGGCCCCATCTCCTCCCTTCCAATTGCCAAGAAGCGGGTCACATTGTCAGGGCGGTCTTCAATGTCTTGCTCAAGGATGTGAAGGCCGTAAAGATGTGCAGACAGTCGGCTTCCAATGGCAGCTGCTCCTCTCTGCTCAGCAGCCTTTTTTGCCGCCTCGGATGTGCTCTGTGTCTCCACCAGAGTGGTATCAGGCATGTTCTCCCTGAGCCATTCCTTGCACTGGGAAATAGCCATAGGATGGGAATAAATATTATGTATGTCACCCTTGCTCTGTTCCTTGCACAGCAGGTGGTGCCTTATCCTGAGGAAAACCTCTCCTTGGATTTTCAATTCGTATTGGTAGAAAAGGTCCAGGATGGCGGCCACAGACCCCTGATAGGAATTCTCCACAGGCACCACACCCATATGGCAAGCTCCCTTTTCAACCAATGAAAACACGGCTTCAGGGCTCGAGGCAGCAAAGAGATCTGAGTGTTCACCCAGGAAGAGGGAGGCAGCCTCATGAGAAAAACTTCCTTTAGGGCCGAGAAATGCCACCTTTGGGATCACCTGAAGAGAACGGCCAGCTGAGATTATCTCTCTGAATATGCTTTTTACGACCGCAGGGGACAAGGGAGTGCCAGCCTGCGAAACCAGCCGTTCCATGATCCTAGCTTCCCGGGCCAAGTCCAAGGTCTGGAGCCCCAAGGCCTTTTTGTATTCACCTATTTTGTGGGCGATCTCTTGCCTGTTGGCCAGCAAGGAAAGGATCTGGTCGTCTATCTGGTCAATATCTGCCCTCAGTCTTTCAAGCAGCCCTTCTTTGTGAGAGCATGGCTCCTGAGACATTTTCAATCCCTTTTTCAGTCCTTAGATAATCCATTGCCTCCTTCACATCGGCCCCATGATGCACTATCATGGCAAGGGCTTTGACCATTCTGCGAGGATTAGGGTGCTGAAATACATTTCTGCCTATGGATGTCCCTGCTGCCCCTGCTTCCATGGCGCCCTTGACCATTTCAAGGACCGCACGGTCTGATTCCATCTTCGGACCTCCTGCAATTACCACCGGCACACTGCATCCTTCCACCACCTCTCTGAACGACTCTGGATCACCCGTGTATGAAACCTTCACTACGTCTGCACCCAGTTCAGCACCCAGCCGCGCTGCATGCTTGATGGCCTCAGGGTCATACTCATTCTTTATCTTTTCACCTCTCGGATAGATCATGGCAAGGAGCGGCATACCCCAGTAGTCAGCCCTTTCGGCTGTTCGGCCCAGGTCTGCAAGCATCTCTTTTTCCCTGCCGTTGCCAATATTGACGTGGACCGAGACACCATCGGCTCCAAGCCTTACTGCCTCTTCAACCGTACAGACAAGGGTCTTGGCATCGGGCTCAGGGGAAAGAGATGTGCTCCCAGAAAGATGCACGATCAGACCAAGATCAGGCCTGCTCTTTCTGTGTCCTTTTGCCACTATTCCCTTGTGCACAACCACTGCATTTGCCCCGCCGTCAGACACCAAGGCCATGGCCTTTTTCATATCAGTGATCCCATAAATGGGGCCGGCACTGAGCCCATGGTCCATCGGGACAATTACCACCTTGCCAGTGTTCTTGTTTATAATCCTCTGAATCCTTATCTCTTTGCCTGCCATGGTGATCCTCCCTTTTGGTATTACTCCTGGATTCTCTCCCATTAATGAAAAAGGGGTTTACAGGCTTGAACAAAAAAGGCCGCGAGCATTATGTGACTTTGCCCGTGGCCTTTTTGGATACGATTACATCACAAGGCCATGGGCGGGGCCCTCCACCAAAAATAATAAGCAGTCCTTGTTTCATGGGTTTCCATAAAAAATACTCCAGCCATTTTCACCTTACCCGTTCAACAAACCTGCCGCCGGCGGCAGACAGGTTGGTCATCTGCCGCAAGTAATGATCTGCAAGCACTATTTTCACCATTGCCTCTATGACGGCCAGTGCCCTGGGCAAGGGGCATATGTCATGCCTACCGGAAAGTCTTATCCTTGCGGGCCTCCCCTCCCTGTCTATGGTCTCCTGTTCCATCCTGATGGAAGGGATGGGCTTGAGCGCCACCCTTGCAATTATCCGGTCTCCGTTTGAGATGCCAGCAAGGATCCCCCCTGCATGATTGCTCTTGAACCCCTCAGGGGTAATAGGATCATTGTTTTCGGAGCCTTTGAGCCTGGCAGCACCGAATCCTGCCCCGATTTCCACACCCTTGACCGTGCCGATGGAAAAGATTGCCTTTGCAAGATCAGCATCCAACTTGTCAAACACAGGTTCACCAAGACCCGGGGGGCATCCTGTCACAATGACCTCTGCCACCCCGCCAACGGAGTCCCCACGGGCTGCTGCATCCTTAAGGACCTGTTGGATCCTGTTGGATGCTCGGGGGTCAGGGCAGTAAAAAGGACTCTGCTCCAGGGTGTCCCACTTGAATTGCATTGCCCGTACACCGCCGATCTCCAGGGTGTATGCCTTAACCTTTACGCCTATGGGGTCCAATATCTTGCCGGCCACCACCCCGGCAGCCACCCTTGCAGCGGTCTCCCGGGCCGAATACCTGCCCCCGCCCCTGAAGTCAACGTGCTGGTATTTTTTGAAAAAGGTATAGTCACCGTGACCGGGACGAAACAGCTTCCTCAAGATCTCATAGGCTCGGCTGTCGGTGTCTTGGTTGGCAATCATTAGCATGATGGGTGCTCCAGTGGTTAATCCTTCAAACACACCAGAAACTATCTCAACCTCATCCGTTTCTCTCCTAGAGGTGTCAGAGGAACGCTCCTTTGATCTTCGTCTTTCCATGGCCGCAACAAAATCGGCTGCACTGAGTTCAATGCCAGGAGGACAACCCTCCACCACTGCGCCCATGGCAGGACCATGTGATTCTCCAAAGGTGGTCACCCTGAAGGCCCGACCGATACAATTACCTCCCATGGCTGAGTCCTTTTCTAGAGAAGGTATAAAATTCTTTTTCTATTGCCTCACATACCTGGTCAATGTGGCTTGTGGTGGTGTCAAGGACAAGGTCAGCAGCCATCTCATAGAGCGGTTCCCTTTCTTTGAGCACCTGTTCGATCTCGTCGACGGAGTTGTCGGCCAGAAGAGGCGGCCTTTTTTTCCCTGCTGCCTCATGGTAGGCCATTCTTTCCTTGATTATATTGGGGGAGGCCTTTAGCCACACGATAAATCCATTCTTTCTCAATCGTTCCATGTTCTGCTCCTTCAGGACCACGCCCCCGCCCGTGGCGATTATCAGATTCTCTTGCCCTGAGACCTTGGTTACAACTTCTTGTTCCATTGCCCTAAATCTTGGCCACCCGAGCCTGGTGACGATTTCCTGGATGCTCATCCCGGCTTGTCTTTCCACCAGTGAGTCGGTGTCCACAAACTCGAAGTTCAGCTTATTTGCCAGTGCCATACCCACCGAGCTCTTTCCGCTGCATCTATATCCTACGAGCACGATATTCATTCTGTTGGACTTCTTCGTGAAACAAAAAAGGCCGTGGGCTCTATCAGTCTGCCCACGGCCTTTTTTGCTCCAAAAATTACAAATCAATCCATGGGCAGACCTCCAGCACCCCAAAAATAGGAGAAGTAATGAGGATTCTGCCAGGATTGATTGAAGGACATAAGTGTTTGACCCTCTTTCTGAAACTATATCAGTGAAGACTGATTGATAGACCAGTAACATCCCTTTGTCAAGAAAAATTTTGCAGGTCCACAAAATTCTTCTTGACAATTTTGATCTGGCCTTTCATCTTATGCATTCAGATTCTTGTGGGAGATAGTTATGAAGCATAAAATATCAAATTGCTGGTTGTGGTGGCGTGGCCTCGGAAGAGAGGTGATCCCACCACTGTGATCTATTATAATTGTTAAGAAACCGTGGGGTCACCTCGGTGGCCCCACGGTTTTTTTGTTTTTACTGTTTCCGCAATAAAAGGCCGTGGGGCCATGATGAGCCCCACGGCCTTTTTGCTTTTTACAGGGTTGGAAATGAATGCAATCCCAACTATTTCAGGATTCAAGGCCCTTGCCGGGCCGGGCAGGATTATTCCGGTTTGGGCCGAGTTTCTCGCAGACACCGTGACACCGGTATCAGCCTATTTGAAGCTGAGGAGCAATTTTGGACCTCCCTGCTTCCTGCTGGAGAGTGCCGAGTTTGGAAAGACATGGGGAAGGTATTCTTTTCTGGGCCTTGATCCTTTCCTTTCGGTCTTCATCTACCCTGACAGGGTAGAGATTCTCCAAAATTCCGCCAGAAGGAAAGAGCCAGCCTCGAATCCCATTGAAGCCCTTAGAACTCTCGCGAGCAAAATACGCTTTGTAGATACCTCACTAAGCTTTCCATTCCAGGGGGGGCTGGTGGGATTCCTGAACTATGATGTGGTGCGAAAGTGGGAGCCTCTTCCAGGCCTCCGACCTTATAAGCAGGGGATGCCGGAAGGGATATTCACGGCCCCTCGGGTAGTGGTGGTCTTCGATCACCTCACCCACAAGGTAACCATTGTTTCTCAAATCCACCTTAATGATACCCATGACCTTGATGGGGAGTATTGGAGAGGGGTTGAGACCATTGGGGGTGTAGCAGAGATCTTGGAAAGACCGGGCCCATTGGGCAAAGCCGCGAGCATTGAGGTGTCTCCTTTTGTCCCGAGTATGGAAAAGGCTGGGTTTGAAGAGATTGTGCATCAAGCCAAGAGGCAGATAGAGGCTGGCGAAGTGATTCAAGTGGTCCTGTCCCAGAGGTTCAGCGCCAAGGCGAGGGGTGATGCCTTTGGCCTGTATCGAAGTCTGAGGGGCCTTAATCCCTCGCCTTACATGTTCTACCTGGATTTTGAAGATATCCAGCTGGTAGGGGCCTCGCCAGAGGTGCTGGTGCGATGCCGTGGCTCTTCAATCAGGCTCCGTCCCATTGCCGGGACCAGGCCGAGGGGAGGGAGTGAACAAGAAGATAAGT
>JALVMN010000182.1 GCA_027027005.1 Desulfobacterales bacterium
AGAATAAGGGGCTTACGTGGCCTGATGCCACGGAACAAGACCGCCTTGACCGTCTGGCACGCTTTTCCAACACAGTGAAAAACGTAGCCCACATGAGCTCCTTTGGTGAAGACACCGGAAACATCGACGACTTTCTCAATGGTCTTGAGCAACCAAGGAGCGTGCCAGCCAAGCCTGCCACCTGCAACGCTAACAACTACATAGACTATCAGGACCTCAATTTCCAGCTCTCAGAGGCACAGCTGGTTTTTGATGAGGCTGCATCTGATCACGGTGCTGCAAGAATGATAGGGCAGACAGATGTCTGGGGCGTTCAGGTCCCCTTTCAGATGCTCCTTCCAGAAACCGGCAAGTGGAACGTCTTCGTATCGGTGAAGGTAGAGCCAAATCCTGGATACGCTGAAGACGAGACTGCGTTAGTGGTGGGGGTGGGAAATACCCCCCATTACCGGGAGATACCTCTCAAGGCCCTGGAAGATGGGAAATATCATATTCTTAAGCTCACGGGGAATCCTTATTCCTACAATGCCCAGGAATACCTTTGGGCAGCGCCGCCCAACAGCAGCGGCATAAAATATATGTATGTGGACCGGGTCTATGCCCTTCCTACAGACGCACCTCCAATAAAAGAGGCATGCCCCCAGGGCAGTTCTTTCCAAGACTGTCGCATGCTAGAGGAATGCGGACTTCAGGTCTACATGGAATTTGCCTCAATAGTTGAAGACCCAAAGGCAGAAGACGGATGGGCTGCCTTTATGCACGGTGGATTCCATGAGTGGGGCATCTCTGCCAGTATGGATGATCTCCTCCCCGAAAATGGTCAGTGGGACATCTATGCCTCTGTAAGGATAGAGCGCACAGAGGGAGTGGCTGATGATGAGAAGGCCTTTGACATGGGTGTCGAAAACGGTGGACAGATAGCCGTTACAGTGGGGCAGCTGGAAGATGGAGAATATCACCTGCTCAAGTTTCCTGGAGATGGCTACACAGAAGGCAGCGGCCAGACCATTTACTTCTGGCCGGATAACAACAAGATACGCCTTTATGTTGATTACCTGGTTGCTGTTCCTGTTTACCAGCAAAATGTGAGCATGGCCCAGGCCTCTGCCTTTCTCGCCAGGGCCACCTTCGGGCCTTCCATGGAAGAGATTCAGGCCCTTTCGGAATCAGGTGACCTTGAAGGATGGCTGGAAGAACAATTCAACAAGCCCCCTTCACTTCACCTGGGTTGGATGCAGGCCCATACCAATGCAGATACTGAGGAGTGGGATAATGGACTGCCTGATATTGATTACGCCCAGGAAGATGCCTGGTGGGCCAATTCCATTGACGGAGAGGACCAGTTGCGCCAGAGGGTGGCCTTTGCCCTCAGTGAAATTTTCGTAGTTTCACGAAATTCCGGCCTGATAGGTTTTGCAGATGGTCTGGCCCATTATTATGACGTGCTGCTCGAAAATGCCTTTGGCAACTTCAGGACCCTTCTTGAGGCAGTGGCCAAAAGCCCCATGATGGGCTCATATCTGAGCTACCTTGGAA
>JALVMN010000183.1 GCA_027027005.1 Desulfobacterales bacterium
TTAAAAGGCCGCTTGCCCAACATAGTTGGTTTTCAGCGGGTAAGATACAACAGATATTCCTGATTTCCTTTGGGGCCCAGGAGGGGAGATGGGATGTATCCCTTGCTTGTCCAGCCCAACCTCTGGGACAGTCCCTCAATCTCCCTGACAATCTTCTCGCGCAGTGCCTTGTCCCGCACCACTCCACCCTTTCCCACAAACTCCCGCCCTGCCTCGAACTGGGGCTTCACAAGGGCTATGATAAAGCTATCAGGCGCGAGCAACTCAGTAACCTTGGGTATCACCAGCCGCAGTGAAATAAAAGAGACATCAATGGTGGCGCCATCAGGCACAAAAGGCAGGTCATCCTTATTAACACGCCGGATGTTTGTACGTTCTAATACAAATACTTTGGGGTTATTACGAAGTGACCAGTCCAACTGCCCATAGCCCACATCAAGAGCAATTACGCGGGCTGCACCATATCTTAAAAGGCAGTCGGTGAACCCCCCTGTCGAGGCCCCCACATCCATAACTGTAAAGCCTCTCAGATTTATCTTAAAGGCCTCAATAGCTGCCTCTAGCTTGAGTCCTCCACGGCTGACATAGGGGGGGTATTTCTTTTGTACAGTAACTGTTGCGGAGGCATCAACCTGGTGGCCTGGTTTATCTGTGAGCTTGCCATCCACATGAACAACCCCTGCCATTATCATGGCCCTTGCCTTTGACCTTGTATCGGCCAGGCCCCTTTGAAGCAGGAGGTTATCTAGTCTTACCTTCTTAGGTGCCATTAGCAGCACTGAGTAGATCCATAGCGGCCTTATATATTCCTTGGGCATCAAGACCATATTTCTTGCGCAGAGCACCTAGAGGCCCGTGTTCGACAAATTTGTCCGGCAGTCCAACCCTCTTGACCCTTACCCCATCGATACCCCGGTCATTAATTCTCTCCAGCACGGCGCTTCCCAGCCCACCAGATAGCACATTTTCCTCTGCTACCACGATCTTCCCCACCTTTGCAGCAAGCTCTTCCAGCCGTTCATCCAAGGGCTTTACGAATCTGCAGTTTATGATGGCCACGGAGAGGCCTTGCTCCTGGAGCCTGCGGCCAGCCTCCATGGCAGGCGCTACCATACTACCCAGGGCAATTATCGCCAGATCTTCTCCTTCCACTAACAGTTCCCATTTTCCAACCGGGATTTTCCTGAAATCTTTTTCAATGGGCACCCCCAGGGCCTTTCCCCTGGGATAGCGAATCGCAACGGGGCCAGGATGTCCAAGAGCTGTGTAAAGCATGTGCCTCAGTTCGTTTTCATCTTTGGGAGCCATTAGGGTCATATTTGGCAGGGCTCGTAAATAACTTATGTCAAAATGGCCATGATGAGTGGGGCCGTCTTCTCCTACCAACCCACCTCTATCAATGGCAAATACCACGGGCAGGTTTGGCAGGCAGACATCATGTATTATCTGGTCATAGGCACGCTGCAGGAAAGTGGAATAGATTGCTACCACGGGTCTGAATCCCTCCACTGCCAGACCGGCAGCAAAGGTAACAG
>JALVMN010000184.1 GCA_027027005.1 Desulfobacterales bacterium
CAAAGTTGAGTGCCTGGCGGTCTCCTTTCTGTGGCACTTTCCTTCCCGTCACCGGGACTGGGCGTTACCCAGCACCTTGCCCTGTGGAGCCCGGACTTTCCTCTCCCCGGCACTCAACTCATGAGAAGACGTTATGGGCTAACCAGTGTTCTTCCCACACTGAGCCAATCCTTGCATCACCTGATGTTCCTCTCAAAAGTTGAGTGCCGGGCAGCGGCCATCTGTCCTACTCTTGCATACCCCTGGATTCCATATCTTGCGTTCAAAGAGCCGAAAACATCCTAACACTCCTCAGGAGGCTGAGGATTGACAAGGTCTTTAAATTGTTCATTATCGCCCCAGTAAATTATTCTATTACAATTGGGGCAACTCATCAGGTCATCACCCCTGATGAGCTCATTGAACTTCTGGGGTGGAATGCCCATGTGACATGTCTGGCACACCCCTTTGATCACCGGGCTTATGGCAAGCCCTCCTTTTCTCCCTTTTAATCTATTGTAATGGGTCAGGAGCCCCTGGTCAATTTCCTGGCTCAGGCGATGGTGTTCCTCCTGGAGTTGGGCCAGTTCCTTGTCCAGGGCATTTATCTCCCTTAGTATGGCTTCTTCTTCCTTCTTGGTCTCAGCCTTCAGCTTCTTGTATTCCGATTCTGCCTCTTTGCAAGCCCTCTCCAGCTCTTCAATGCTCTCCATGAGCTCCAGGGCCTTTTCCTCCATCAGTCCCTTTTCCCTTTCCAACTCGTCAATCTCCTTGAGGGCCGCCCTGTACTCCTTGTTGGACGAAATGCTGGAGAGCTTTGCCTGGCTCTTTTTCTTCCTCTGCTCCAGGTCCTCCACCTCTCTTTCAGTATCACGCCTCTCCTTCTTGAGTCGGTCCAGCTGATCTCTCTTCTCCTGGAGGTTCCCTTCAAACTCCTTCAGCCTCTCTTGTAAGGCCTTTATCCTGGAAGGCCCTTGGTTTTTTTTCTCCAGTATGGTTTCAATCTTCTTGTCGCATTCCTGAAGCTGAATCAGCACCTTTATCTTTTCCTGCAATTTTACCACCTCTCATCAAAAGTTTTCACACAAACATGAAAGGATCCCGTTCCTTCTCAAAAAGGATCACTTCCACGCCCAGGTCATGTTCCCTGCACAACCCTTCAAAAGTAGCGCAAAGCTCGCCCATGGCACTCATCTCCAAGGCAAAGTGACCGGCATCAATCACCACCAAACCAATTCCCTCCGCCTCCCTGGCTTGGTGATACTTGAGATCCCCCGTGACCAAGACCTCTGCCCCCTTCTCTGCGGCCACCCCTATGAAGTCACCACCCGATCCTCCCACCACGGCCACTCTTCTCACCCGCTCATCCCTGTGGTTGACCACACGGAGGGTTTCAATTCCAAAGGCCTTTTTGACATTGCCGAAAAAATCTTTCATCGAAGCGGGCTCGGGCAATAAGCCGATTCTACCCATGCCTGTGTTTCCGTCACTGTCAAGAGGGCTCAAAACCTCTAGTTCCTCCAACCCCAAAAGCTTGGCAAGCACGTGATT
>JALVMN010000185.1 GCA_027027005.1 Desulfobacterales bacterium
GAGCGAGGTGGCCAATATCCCGCCCTTGAATTACAGGCCTTTTGTGGGCAAGAGCGCCTTTGCCCATAAGGGTGGAGTTCATGTAAGCGCCATCATGAAAGAGACCCAGGCCTATGAACACATAGATCCTGCCTTGGTTGGAAACAGGCGCAGGGTGCTGGTCTCTGACCTCTCGGGCAAGAGCAACATCGAATACAAGAGCATGGAGATGGGAATCAAGCTGGGTGGAAACGGCTTTGACAGCCAGAAGATTGTCCAGGAGATTAAGCGCCTGGAAGACCGGGGTTATCGCTTTGAGGCGGCAGAGGGAAGTCTTGAGTTGTTGATAAAAAAGATCACAGGGCAGTTCCAGGAGCCCTTTGAGCTGGAGTCATTCAGGGTGAACATTGAGAAGGACAAGTCGAGGCCCAGTTCATCGCATGTGACCATTAAGATCTCTGTTGGAGACGAGCAAGAAATCACCGCAGCAGAGGGTGACGGCCCGGTGAACGCCCTTGACAATGCCCTGCGAAAGGCCCTCGAAAAATTCTATCCCGAAGTCCGTGAGATGGGTCTGGTGGATTTCAAGGTACGCGTCATTGACGGGAGCAAAGGCACTGCCGCAAAGGTGCGTGTCCAGATAGAGTCCAGGGACTCCCAGGAGATCTGGACCACTGTGGGTGTTTCGGAAAACATTATTGAGGCCAGTTGGGAGGCACTGGTTGACAGTGTCCAGTACAAGCTCTCAAAGGTATTAAACGGAAGGGAAAGAGAACGGGAAATGAACATGGGCCATAGAGATGAAGGGAGTGGGACAAATGCCGCGGACCGAAGTCCGCGGCCCATGCTCCATGGATAGGCTTCTCGCCAAACTGGGTGAAGTGCCTGAGAGTGTTTTTGAATCCACAGGGAAAAATGGGAGGCTTATCCATGAAAGAGCGAGTGATCATCTTTGATACCACTTTGAGGGATGGCGAGCAGTCGCCAGGGGCAAGCATGAATGCTGCCGAGAAATTGAGGCTCGCCACTCAATTGGAAAAACTGGGTGTAGATGCTATTGAGGCAGGTTTCCCTGCTGCATCAAAGGGGGACTTAGAGGCGGTAAGGGCCATTGCTTCAAAGCTGGAGAGGGCAGAAGTCACAGCGCTAGCAAGGGCCACCAAAAACGACATTGACCTTGCCTGGGAGGCCATAAAGGGTGCTCGAAAGCCAAGAATTCACACCTTCCTTGCCACCTCTGATATCCACATGAAGTACAAGCTCAACATGAGCAAGGACGAGGTGCTGAAGGCATCTGTTGAGGCGGTGAAATACGCCAAGTCGTTCACTAACAATGTGGAGTTTTCTGCAGAGGACGGCTCAAGGAGTGATCGGGACTTTCTCTGCAAGGTGTTCGAGGCTGTCATAGAGGCAGGCGCCACCACGGTGAATCTCCCCGACACCGTGGGCTATGCAGTGCCTGACGAGTTCAGGGAGATGGTCCGCTACGTGATGACCCACACCCCCAACATCGGCAGGGCGGTTTTAAGTGTCCACTGCCACAATGACCTAGGTCTTGCCACAGCCAACAGCCTCGCCGCGCTAAAGGCAGGGGCAAGGCAGGTGGAGGTGACCGTAAACGGCATTGGGGAGAGGGCCGGCAATGCCTCACTCGAGGAAATAGTAATGGCACTCTACACCAGGAAGGAGCATCTGGGCCTAGAGACCGGCATCAACACCACTGAGATTTATCCCACCAGCAGGCTGGTGAGCATGATTACCGGGATAATCGTCCAACCCAACAAGGCCGTGGTGGGAGCCAATGCCTTTGCACATGAGGCAGGGATTCATCAGGACGGGGTCCTCAAGAACGCCCTCACCTACGAGATCATGAGGCCGGAGGTGGTGGGTCTGTCCAGCAACCGCCTGGTCCTGGGAAAGCATTCCGGGCGGCATGCCTTCAGGGACAAATTGGCTCAGCTGGGCTATGACCTCACGGACGAGGAGGTGGATAGACTCTTTGCGCGTTTCAAAGAGCTAGCAGACAAACGCAAGGAAATAGTGGACGAGGATATCGAGGCCATGGTGGCCGAAGAGATCCTGCGCGTGCCTGACGTCTATGAACTGGATTACCTGAATGTGGTAAGCGGCACGGTGGCGGTTCCCACTGCCACTGTAAGGCTCAAGATCAGGGGAGAGGAGGTCCAGGGCGCAGGTTTCGGTGTGGGGCCCATTGACGCCACCTTCAACACCATCTCAAAGATGACGGGCAGTCGAGCCCGCCTGCTTCGTTTTACTGTCACCGCCATTACCGGTGGCATGGATGCCCAGGGCGAAGTGACAGTAAGGCTCCAGGAAAACGGGTTGGTGGCCTTGGGCAAGGGTGCTGATCCAGACATCATCACTGCCAGCGCCAAGGCCTATGTAAACGGGCTCAACAGGCTGGAGTACTTGAAGCGAAATCAAGAGCAACCCGCTCAAAGGGAAGGACTCTGAAATCAGCTATTCAACGAAATCAGCTATTCAACAAAATTAGCCTGTAGTTGAACAGAATGCAGGCAAGAGGAGGGAACACATGAGCAGTTTGAATGCAACCGCCAGGAAGGCAGAGGCCGCCAATAGGCAGGAGGAACAACCGGTGTCCACCGGGAAAGTGCCAAGGAGGATGAAAGGGGCCCAGATATTTATCGAATGCCTCAGGGCAGAGGGCGTGGACACCATCTTTGGTTACCCTGGTGGGGCTGTAATCGATATTTATGACGAGTTGGCCAAACAGGATGATATCCGCCACATCCTGGTCCGTCACGAGCAGGGGGCAGTACATGCTGCAGATGGATTTGCCAGGGCATCAGGCGCGGTGGGAGTGTGTCTGGTAACCTCTGGCCCTGGGGCCACAAATACGGTCACAGGCATAGCTTCGGCCTACATGGATTCCATCCCGATAGTGGTATTTACAGGACAGGTGCCCACTGCCTTGATAGGGAACGACGCATTCCAAGAGGTCGATATTGTGGGGATTACAAGGCCTTGCACCAAGCACAACTACCTGGTGACCCGGGTGGAGGACCTGGAACGGGTGATCAGGGAGGCATTTTACATTGCAAGGTCTGGCAGACCCGGACCGGTACTGGTGGATCTTCCAAAGGACGTGATAAACCAGAGTGCCCGATACAAGGGCACAGATGTGGTGAAGATACGCTCTTACCAGCCCACATACAAGCCGAACCTGAAACAGCTTCGGCGGGTGGTGGATCTCATAAAGCAGGCCAAGCGGCCCCTCATCCTGGCAGGGGGAGGGGTGGTGCTCTCGGGTGCCTCTGAGGAGTTGAGGAGGCTTGCAAAGCGCATCACGGCCCCTGTTACCACCACGCTGATGGGCCTTGGCGTCTATCCTGGGAGCGATGAAAAGCTGTGGCTTGGCATGCTGGGCATGCATGGAACTTACAGGGCCAACATGTCCACGGGGGCGTGCGATCTTATGATCGCGGTGGGTGTAAGATTTGATGACAGGGTTACGGGAAAGACGGACGCCTTTGCAAAGCAAGCTAAGATAGTACACATCGACATTGATCCCACTTCCATCCGGAAGAACGTACCCGTGACTATCCCTGTGGTGGGAGACTGCAAGATCACGCTCGAAGCCCTGAACCGGATGTTGGAGCAGGAGGGAGTGAGCATTGATGAATCCCATCGAAAGGAGTGGCTGGAACAGATCCAGCAGTGGAAGGCTACAAAGCCCCTGGCCTATAAGCAAGAAGACATCATAAAGCCCCAGTATGTCATTGAAAAGCTGTGGGAACTCACCGGAGGTGATGCAATAATCACCACTGAAGTGGGGCAAAACCAGATGTGGACCGCCCAGTATTATCACTTCAATGAGCCCAACAGCTTCATTACCTCAGGGGGGCTGGGGTGCATGGGCTTCGGGCTCCCTGCTGCCATCGGGGCCCAGGTGGCAAGGCCTGACAGGCTGGTAGTGGATGTGGCCGGTGACGGAAGCATTCAGATGAATATCCAGGAGCTTGCAACGGCTGTTCAGTATTGTCTGCCTGTCAAGGTGGTCATATTGAACAACAAGTACCTGGGAATGGTGCGGCAGTGGCAGGAACTTTTCTATGACAAGTGTTATTCGTGCACATGCATGGAGCATGCCCCTGACTTTGTGAAACTGGCAGATGCCTATGGGGCGGTGGGCTTGAGGGCCACCAAGCCTGAAGAGGTGGTGCCGGTCCTTGAAAAAGGTCTTTCCACGGACAAGACCGTTATAATGGAGTTTGTGGTGGAGCCAGAGGAAAAGGTATATCCAATGGTCCCTGCAGGCGCACCCATAACCGAGATGCTCTTGGTATGATCAAATATAACCAGAAAGGATGGTACTCGTATGTCCGGGAAGAATGAAAACAGGCATGTACTTTCCATGTTGGTGGACAACGAACCAGGGGTCCTGGCAAGGGTAGTGGGGCTTTTCAGCGGCCGTGGGTTCAATATCGAGAGCCTTTGTGTGGGAGAGACCATTGATCCCGCCATCTCCAGGATAACCCTGGTAACTTCCGGGAGCCCAAACATCATTGAGCAGATAAAGAAGCAGCTAAACAAACTGGTAAATGTCAACAAGGTCCATGATCACACCGGTACCCAGTATGTGGAAAGGGAGTTGGTGCTGGTGAGGGTGAAGGCGGACCCGTCCAACAGGGCGGAGCTGTTGCGCATGGCTGACATCTTCAGGGCCAGGGTTGTGGATGTGGGGACATCTTCTTACATGATAGAGGTCACTGGAGACGAGGGCAAGATAACGGCATTCCTCAATCTCGTAAAGCCCATGGGTATCCTGGAGGTGGCCCGCACCGGATGCATTGCAATGGCAAGGGAGAAAATTTCGAGCAGGGAGGCTAAAAATGGCAAAGATTGATTTTGGGGGAGTCTTGGAGGATGTGGTAACAGCAGAGGAGTTTCCCTTGGAAAAGGCCAGAGAGGTGCTCAAGGACGAAGTGGTGGCTGTGCTTGGCTACGGTGTTCAAGGCCCTGGCCAGGCCCTGAACCTGAGAGACAACGGAATTAAGGTCATTGTAGGGCAGAGGGAAGGATCTGAGAGTTGGGAAAGGGCGGTGAGGGACGGCTTTGTGCCGGGTGAGACCTTATTTCCTCTGGAAGAGGCTGCAAGGAGAGGCACAATTGTCCAATACCTGGTTTCAGATGCCGGACAGGTGGCCACCTGGCCCACAATAAAGGAATGCCTGAATCCAGGGGACGCCCTTGGTTTTTCTCACGGATTTTCCATCGTCTATAAAGACCAGACCGGCGTAATCCCCCCGGAAAATGTGGACGTAATCCTGGTTGCCCCTAAAGGATCCGGTAGATCGGTAAGGATGAATTTTCTGGAAGGGGCAGGCATAAATTCCAGCTATGCGGTCTATCAGGATTACACGGGCAGGGCAGAAGAGCGGGTCATTGCCTTGGGAATTGCTATAGGGTCAGGTTATCTATTTCCTACCACCTTTGAAAAAGAGGTCTATAGCGATCTTGTGGGCGAAAGGGGCGTGTTGATGGGAGCCCTTGCAGGGATAATGGAGGCCCAATACGAGCTGTTGAGAAGACGGGGGCACTCCCCAAGCGAGGCATTTAACGAAACGGTGGAGGAATTGACCCAGAGCCTCATCAGGCTAGTGGGTGAAAACGGCATGGACTGGATGTATGCCAATTGCTCCACCACGGCCCAAAGGGGCGCGCTGGATTGGCGCCACCGGTTCAAAGAGGCGGTGACCCCTGTCTTTGAGGAGCTTTACGATAGCGTGGTATCCGGCGATGAGACCAGGATAGTGCTTGAGGCCAACAGCGCCCCTGACTACAGGGAACGCCTGGAAAGGGAACTGGCAGAGATGCGCAACTCTGAGATGTGGCGGGCAGGGGCAGCAGTGCGCGCCCTTCGCCCGGAAAGAAGAAAAAATAAGAAATAGGGGCCGAACCTCTCCCCGCGAATCCCCCTCCATGAAAAGGCTGGAAGGGAATTTTCGTTTGTGCTCCTCGAGACAGGTGATGCAGGAAACCATGAGATAAGGTCTCCTTGGACTGCTTGACTTATGTGGATGCGTGATTAATATGGTTGTGTTAGAGTTATTAAGACTTTGCAAACCATAATTGTCACGGTTGAGAGAATATGGCTGGTAAAGATTATTACAAGATATTGGGTGTTTCCAAGGACGCCTCCCCTGAAGAGATAAAAAAGGCGTACAGGAAGCTTGCTCTCAAATATCACCCTGACCGCAACAAGGGCGATAAGGCTGCAGAGGCCAAATTCAAGGAGATAAACGAGGCCTATGCAGTTTTGAGCGACCCTGAAAAGCGTAAGCAGTACGACACCTTTGGCGCAGAAGACTTCAGCGCCCGCTTCACCCAGGAAGATATATTCAGGGGCTTTGACTTCAACAGCATCTTTCGGGAATTCGGCTTTGGGGGAGGAAGGGCCCAGAGCATCTTCAGCCAGATATTTGGCGATGCCATGGGCGGGTCCGAGCGTGTTCACTTCAGAACAGGCCCTGCACATGATTCTCCCTTTGGAGATTTTGGCGGTGCTCCCAGGGGCATAAAAGGCCAGGACCTGATATACGAACTGACCCTCACACTGGACGAAGTGGCCCGGCCCACCAAGAAGGTCATCTCCTATGAGATTGATGGAAGGCGTGAGACCATTTCAGTGAAGATACCACCCGGGATTGCCACGGGTCAGAGGCTCAGACTTCCTGGCAAAGGCCAGCCTGGTATAAATGGCGGCCCTCCTGGCGACCTCTATGTGCAGGTGAGGGTGCTGGAGCATCCCGTATTCAAGCGAGATGGCGATGACCTGCACATGAAACGGCAGATAAAGTACTCCGAGGCAGTGCTAGGGACCAGCGTGGAGGTAACCACCATTGACGGCAAGACCCTCAATGTCAAGGTGCCCCCTGGGACTCAGTCAGGTGCCAAGCTGAGGGTCCCGGGCTATGGCCTGCCTCACTTCAAGGGAAGTGGCAGGGGGGACCTCTATGTTGAGGTGAATATCGCTGTCCCCAGGCATTTAACCAATGAGCAAAGAAAGGCCGTGGAAAGGCTGAAGGAACTGGGCCTCTAAGGCCTCATGAGGCACGGAGGCAGGTGTTTGAAGGCATTGTGCGTGTTCTCAGGCGGGCTGGATTCCATGCTCGCCGCTCAGATAATCAGGGACCAGGACATAGAAGTCCTGGCCCTTTTTTTTAAGACCCCCTTTTTCGGGCCAAAGAGGGCCTTTCAATCGGCCGAAAGCATTGATCTGCCCGTGAAGGTGGTGGATATAACCGAGAGGCATCTCAAGGTGGTAAAGGCCCCAAAATACGGCCACGGCGAACACATGAACCCATGCATTGACTGCCATGCCCTTATGTTTCGTGTGGCAGGTGAGATGATGGCCCGGGAAGGGGCCCAATTTATCATCACGGGCGAGGTGTTGGGCCAAAGGCCCATGAGCCAGAATCGCCGCTCCCTAGACCTGGTGGCCAGAGAGAGCGGCATGGAAGGGCTGATACTGAGGCCCTTGAGCGCCAAGCTTTTGCCCAAGACAATCCCTGAAGAGAAAGGGTGGGTGAAAAGGGAATTGCTGCTGGACTTTCGTGGAAGGTCGCGCAAACCCCAGATGGAGCTTGCCAGACGCCTGGGCATAAAAGAATATCCGTCACCTGCAGGCGGGTGTTTGCTCACCGAAGAGGTATTCTCCAGGAGGCTCAAGGACCTCTTGGATGCCACCAATGACTTACCAAGTGTGAGGGAACTGGAGTTGCTAAAACTTGGTCGTCACTTCAGGGTGAGTGCAAGGGCCAAGGTGGTGGTGGGTAGAAATAAGAAGGAGAACCAGGCAATTCAAGCCCTCAAGGGCGAAGGAGACTTATTGCTCCACCCTGTGGCCGTGCCGGGGCCCGCTGTGCTCCTCCTGGGCAGATTTGACCGTGAAGATATGCTAAAGGCCGCCGGTTTGGTGGCGGCATACAGCGATGCCCCCACCGGAAGTCAGCTCGCCGTGAGAATTCTGGGGGCCAGTGAAAATGAGGTGGTGGAGGTGAGCACCCCGGATAAGTCTCTGTTTAGAGAGATGATGATCTGATCTTAAAACCTCAGCAATCTGGCAAGAAACGATTTGTTCTTGAGTTCTTCCATTTTCTTGATGTTTTCTTCAAGCAGCTTTTCCTTTTGGGCCACCTCGAACAGGAGCTTTTCGCGTTTTTCCTTCAGGTGATGGGCCCTGACGCTCATCTCGAGGATTTTTATTTTCTTCTCCCGCTCCAGGGTGGGGCTGTCCAATTCCTCCATTTCGGCCTTGAGCTTGGCTATCTGTTCCTCAACCCTTGAGAGCGCGGCTTGGGCCGCCCTTATATCGGCCCGGCTCTGGGTTATCACGGCCATAATGTCCTTTTCGGTCTCCATGGTGGCAAAAAGCAAGCCAAGGGCTATGACGGCAGAGAGGGCTGTGGCCAGTATTACTTTTGTCAGGATCTTGTAAGTGGTTACAAAGGTGTGGACCAGGAATCTCAGGCGCTTGAAGCCGGTCAGGATGACTTCACTTTTTTTGTATTCCAGGTCCTTGCCTTCTATCTTGTTGATGAGTTCCTGGGTGAGTTCGGCAAGTTGAGCGGTTTTCTGAGCGATTCTATGACCCAGTTCGCCTGATTTGCATTTTTCAAGGGTCTCCGGGTCAGGCTCCCTGAGGGTTGATGCGAGCTTTCGCAGCTCTTCTACTGGTTCGGAAAGGTCGATGTCCTGGAGGGGTTTTCCCACAAACAGCTTTTTGATCTCTTCCAACTGTCGCTCCAGGGAGTCGACAGAGTCGGCCATGCGCTCCCCGATCCTGGTGACCACCCTGTCCTGGCACACATACTGGCCTGCCATCTTCATCATGACGGCAGTGTCCTTTATCTCATTGAGTGCCTGGGGCCACTTGGCTTGGGTCTCCACCTGGCCGTTTGCCACTTGTTCTGACATTTACGCCTTCCCTCAATTAACCAGCACGCGGTCCCACCTGGAAACAAGGGCATCGGGTGAAAGCTCGTCCAGGGCCTCTTGTCTTAAGAAAGAGACGAGATCAAGGGTATTTCCCTTGGACCACCAATCCATTAATTGCCTGCCTGCCTCTGGGTCAAACATCCACGCCTCACCCCACCTGTTTATTAGATAATCCTGCAGCTTGGCTTCAGCCATCCACGCGGTCACATAGTCCAGACAATAGAATTCAGGCACCAAATCCAGTAAAAAGGCATCGGGGTGATAGAAGAACCCGGTGTAACGGGTCATTAGCTCACTATATCTTTGGCCATCTGACAATTGGCCTGTTGAAAAGGCCTGGTATTCCACGAGGAACTTGGCCGCATACCTTCTAAATACGGAGAATTCCTTCAGAGTCTTGTAATAGTATAGCGTTTCTGCCTCAGTGCGATCCAGCCCCAAGAATTCCTCCAGAAACGGGGGTGATAACGTCATGTTTTGAAGCAGGAACGCATAGGCCTCTGAGAGGCTGTTACAAGTGGCCATCTCCTTCATCACCAGGGGGATGTCCGGGGATGTGTGCGCGGCCGAAAGTCCGTGGCCCAGCTCGTGCCAAAGCGTCTCAAGATCCACCCATCCCCCCTGGGGTTTTATGATGATATAAATCTCGTCAGGAACTCCTAGGATAAAAGAGATTGCCTGGGCGCTCTTTTCCTTGCTGGCTTCAAGTTCCAGGTGAAGTCCAGGAATCTCTAGCACGTCCATATCCCAATATCGGAAAAAACCCAACAATGAGTTAATATCTTTTTCAGGAAACAAAGAATCAAACTCGCCAAGGGCCAGGATGTTTATGGCATCAAACCTTGTGAGCTCATCTAACCCGGCCCCGAATCTTTCCCTTGACTAGGCCTCCATTGCTCCCCTGTATAGCCCGGCCGTACTATCAAGCAGTTCCACCAGTAGCTCATAGTAGGCCTTATAGTCTATGCCCTTTTTTTGGGAGCAGTAGTCCAGGTAATCTGTGAAACCCAGAGAATCCACAATTATTTCAAGGGCAAGATCCCAGTAATTCAAAATAAAGGACCTGAAAAAGCGAGAAAGAGCGATTGTCTCCTTCTGTAAGATTTGCCTTTTGGCCCTGGTGCTCTTTTTCTGGCACCAAGGAATGATCTCCCTCATGTATATCTTTTCTCCATCCACGTGTGCTGCTGCCCCCCGCATCCATGTCTTCATCTCTGTTTCGTAAGGGAGTATCTGATGCTGGACATGGTGGTCGATGAAGGCATGCCGCAGCCTTCGACGGATTTCGCCCTCGGTTAGCTGGTCTATCTGCTCCAGTGTGGCCGGGGTTAAGAACTCCTCAAATCCATGGTAGACTTGGTTAGGGCTTAGAGGCCTCTTCTTCCCCATCCAGGAGGAGATGGCAGCAAGGGTGGATCGATAGTTCAGGTGATAGAGGATGTTTTCGATGTCTGAGAGGGACAAATGATCAGTCAAGGTAAGCCTCCAGTGGAATGATATACATTATAAGTTTTTAAGCTATCATAAATTTGCAGTTTAGGCCACATTGTGTCGGGGCGTTCAGAGGGGTGGATGTGAAGCAAGGAAAATCCTTGACACAAAGAAAAGCCAAGGAATATAGTCTTTATTTGTCTTTTTTTACCACACTGTGGTCCGCTAGATCATCATTTCAACAGATAATCTTGGATTCGGAGCCATGCCTGAAAAGAAGAGCAAAGGAAAGATAGTCATTGACAGAGAGAGGTGTAAGGGTTGCCACATCTGCATTGAGTTCTGTCCTGTTGACAGGATAGAGGTGGATGAAACGGTAAACAAGAAAGGCTATTATCCTGCAAGATTTAAGCAGGAAATCTCAGAAAACGAGAAGGGATGCACCGGGTGCACTCAGTGCGCCCTTGTATGCCCTGAAGTAGCAATAGAGGTGTATCGTGCCAAGTGAAAAAGTCTTGATGCGTGGAAATCATGTGGTGGGCGAGGCAGCTGTAAGGGCGGGCTGCAGGTATTATTTTGGGTATCCCATAACGCCTCAAAACGAGGTGCCTGAGTATCTTTCGGCCAGGCTCCCCGAGGTGGGAGGGACCTTTGTCCAGGCCGAAAGTGAGATAGCCTCCATCAATATGGTTTTGGGGGCATCTGCTGCAGGGGCCAGGGTCATGACATCGTCATCATCGCCCGGCATATCTCTGAAGCAGGAAGGGATATCCTATTTGTGCGGTCAGGAGCTGCCTGCTGTAATCGTTAACATGATGAGAGGGGGCCCGGGGCTGGGAAACATAGCCCCTTCGGCTGCCGATTACTTCCAGGCAACCCGGGGGGGAGGCCATGGAGACTACCGGACACCAGTGCTGGCCCCTTCGGGGTGCCAAGAGCTGGCAGAGCTGACATTCCTTGCCTTTGACCTGGCAGACAGATATCGGAATCCTGTAATGATCCTGGGCGATGGGATCATGGGCCAGATGATGGAGCCCGTGGTATTCCCGGATCCCATTGATCCAGAGGAACTCCCCAAAAAGGACTGGATCCTGGAAGGATGTGAAGGCAGGGAACCCAGGGCCATCTACTCCATGCTCTTGAACATTCAGGTCCTCCATGACCACAATCTCAAGCTCCAGCAAAAGTACGACGAGATCAAGGCCAAGGAGACCAGGTGGGAGACCCTGGGGACGGAGGGGGCCGAGATAATCATCGTGGCATACGGGACTGCCGCCAGGATTGCCGAGAGTGCCATAGAAGAGCTCGGAGACAATGGTCCCAAAGTGGGGCTCTTCCGGCCCATAACTCTTTGGCCTTTCCCGGTCAAGCCATTGAGGGAGTTGGCCCAAGGGGCCAGGAAGGTGGCGGTCTTTGAATTCTCGCTGGGGCAGATGGTGGAGGATGTGATTATCTCGGTGGGAGAGAGGGCTGAGATCCATTTATACGGAATCCCCGGAGGCATTGTTCCCACTCCTGCAGAGGTGGCCGATTTTCTTCGCTCTGTTGATAAGGGCGATGGCAGAATAGGAAAAATTATCGAGGTATAGATATGGAAGCTGCAATAGATTACAAAAAAGTGTTTGGAAAGCCAGAGGCGCTCAAGGATGTTGCCACCCACTATTGCCCGGGGTGCGGCCACTCAGTAGCCCACCGGCTGGTGGCCGAGTGCCTGGATGAAATGGGCCTCAGGGAAAAGACCATAGGGGTGCCGCCCGTGGGTTGTGCAGTTCTGGCATACAACTATTTCAACTTTGACATGATAGAGGCCCCCCACGGCCGGGCACTTGCCGTTGCAACAGGCATTAAGCGTGTAAGACCTGACCGACTGGTCCTGACCTATCAGGGCGATGGAGATCTGGCTGCCATCGGGACTGCTGAAACCGTCCATGCGGCCAATCGGGGCGAGAGGATCACCACCATATTCATCAACAATGCCATCTACGGCATGACAGGTGGCCAAATGGCCCCCACCACCCTGTTGGGGCAAGAGGCCACCACCGCGCCCATGGGCCGTAATCCCAGGATGCACGGAAATCCCATTGATATTGCCAGGATGATAGCGGTAAGCAACGGAGTGGTGTATGTGGAGCGTTGCTCGTTGGTTACCATAAAGCAGATCCGCAGGGCCAAAAAGGCCATCAAAAAGGCCTTTAGGGTACAATTGGATGACCTGGGATTCAGCCTGGTTGAGTTGCTTTCCCCCTGCCCCACCAACTGGAAGATGTCCCCAAAGGAGGCCTGGGACTGGGTGAGGGATGAAATGACAAAAACATACCCCTTGGGGGTAATCAAGGATACGAGCGGTTACGAGGATTAGGCACATGATCACGAGAACCATCTTTTCCGGATTTGGGGGCCAGGGCGTCTTGCTCATGGGCTATGTTTTGAGCCATGGCGCAATGCACAAGGGCTTGAATGTCACATTTTTTCCAGCCTATGGGGCTGAGATGCGTGGAGGCACGGCAAACTGCACTGTGACGGTCTCTGACAGAAAAATCGCCTCACCCGTGGTATCAAACCCCGATATCCTGGTTGCCATGAATCTCCCGTCGCTGGATAAATTCGGCCCTGTCGTGGTAAAGAACGGCTTGATATTCCTCAACTCATCCCTTGTCAAGGAAGGCCCTCCAAGGGAGGATGTGGAGGTGGTAATGGTGCCTACCCTGGAACTGTCCAGAGAGGTGGGCTCCGAGCGTGCCGCCAATATGGTGATGATAGGGGCGGTGTGTGCAAAAACCGGGCTCCTGGACCCCGAGGAGACCGTCTATGGCATGAAGTCGGCACTCAAAGGGAAGGAGAAATTCTTTGAGCTGAACGAAAAGGGTATCAGGAGGGGATTTGCCTTTATCCAGGAGGGGAGTTAAAGAGCTATCGGCCTCCCTTGTACATGGCCTCTATTAGGTCCTTGAAGGCCTCGTTGACATATTTTCTCTTCACCTTCATGGTGGGGGTCACTTCACCGTCTTCTTCATAGAGCTTCTTGGGCAGGATGGTGAATTTCTTAATCTGCTCCACCCTGGCCAGTTGTTCGTTTACCTTGTCCACCTCGCCCTGGATGAGCTTGATTATGTCGGGATGCTGGGTGAGGTCCTTGTAGGTGGAAAACTGGATCTTGTTGTCCTGGGCGTATTTCACCACATTGTCTTCGTCAATCATGATCAGGCAGGTGAGGTACTTGCGGCCGTCGCCGATTACCACGGCATCGTTTATGTAAGGGCTAAACTTCAGCTTGTTTTCTATGTATTGAGGTGTGATGTTCTTTCCCCCTGCTGTCACAATAATGTCTTTCTTTCGGTCTGTTATCTTTAGGTAGCCATCCTCGTCTATTTCCCCCACATCACCTGAGTAGAGCCAGCCGTCTTTTAAGGTTTCGGCCGTGGCCTCAGGGTTTTTGAAATAACCCTTGAACACGCTTGGAGAGCGCACCAGTATCTCTCCGTCCGGGGCGATCCTAACCTCCGTTCCGGTGATGGGGGGGCCCACCGTGCCGAATTTGACCCTCCCCACCCTGGAGACACAGGTCACCCCTGTGCCCTCGGTCTGGCCGTATCCCTCAATCAGATTGATGCCGATGGACTGGAAGAAGTGAAGCACATCGGGCGAGATGGGGGCAGCACCGGAGTAGGCCACCCTTATCCGGTCAAAACCCAGGCGCTCCTTCAGCTTTCGAAACACTGCCAAGTAGGCCAGTTTGTACAGGATTTCCACATACAAAGGGACCTTCTTGAAGTCCATCATGAGGGTGGCCCTCTTACGCCCTATCTTGAGGGCAGTGCCAAAAACCAGCCTCTTGAACCAGGTGGCATCCGACATCCTGATATAAATCGCAGAATAATACTTTTCCCAGATCCTGGGCACTGCATAGCCCACGGTGGGCGAGACCTCCTTCATGTTGTCAGTGACCGTGTCCAGGT
>JALVMN010000186.1 GCA_027027005.1 Desulfobacterales bacterium
CAGCGGAAATGAAGTATTGCTTCCCACCTGCCTCTCCCCTGAGGCCGCTCAATTTTGGGAAGGAATCAGTGGTCATGATGGCCTTGGCCACACCTTCCAGATCCCGGGCAGACAACGACTCGGCAAGCCTTGGGATTGCCTTGGCCACCTTATCCATATCCAAGGGCATTCCAATGACACCGGTGGAGGCCACCAGGACCTCTTCTGGCCTTATGTTCAACTGATCTGCCGCCATCCGGGCCGTGCTTCTTGCATCTTCAAGGCCTTTGGGGCCTGTGCAGGCGTTGGCATTGCCCGAGTTGGCAACGATGGCCCTAGCTTTCCCATCCCTTACATTTTCCATGCTCAAGAGGATAGGTGCAGCCTTCACCTTGTTGGTGGTAAAAACACCACCGCAGACGGCCTCTCGATCCGAAAAAATCAGGCACATGTCCAGGGCCTTGCCCTTTTTCAGGCCAGAGGCCACTGCCGCCCACCTGAATCCCCGGACCCTGTCTAATGCCTTATCACTGTGGTTGTGTTCCAATGCCCTCTCCTTCAACTTTAATTGACTGAGAACTCATAACAAGTCCCAACTTGCAAGGTAAGAATGGAGTTCCCATGGTATGCCCAGTAGGAGAGACAAGTCAACCTGTTCTCTCCAAGGATTACCAGAGGGTACTGGAGCGCCAATTGGATTCCGGGGCACTATCGGCCATGCAGATAGTGGTGCTCAAGGGTCTTGACCAGCGCATACAAGGTCTCATTCACAGGGGTCTTAAGTCCAAGGCTTCGGGCCTCTTTCACCACAAATCCATTTATGGCCTGGATCTCAGTGGGGCGGCGCCAGTCCACATCTTGGCCCATTGAGGAGCGGTTTCCACCCGTGGCCCTGGCCACCTCAAAGACCTTTTTCACCACGTGATCTGCCACCTCAACACCCCTTCGCCTTGCCACCTCCACTGCCTCCACCACTGCCGCACGGCTTATATCCCTGGTTACCTCCAGGTCCAGGAGTTGGCCGTTTTTGATGCCCGTAAGGGCGGTGATGGCATTTATGCCCACATTTATGAACAGCTTGTTCCACAGCACTGGGCGGATGTCTTTGACCGCCGTTGTCTCAATGCCACACCGGGTGAATAGGGCTGCCATATCCTCGGCCTGTTTCACTGCAACAGGGATATCAACCCAGGGGCCTATGATGGTGGGTCCTCTTCCTGCATGGAGGATTCGGCCTGGGCCCAGAAGCGTTGCCCCATGAGATGTGGTGCCCGCAATAATTTGCTCAGCCCTTACAAATTTTTCTATTACCTCAGCATTTCCCAGGCCGTTTTGGAGCGTGAGAACATGGCCATCTGCCCCGACCAAGCGGGCTGCAATCTCAGCAGCAGCTGCCGTGGCATAGGATTTTACAAAAATAATGGCCAGATCCGCCCTGCCTATTGAAGAAGGGCTCGTAGTTGCCTTGACCTCCACCTTCCGGCTTCCATTCCGCTCCTCAATGATTAAACCGGCCTTGTTCACGGCAGCCACATGCTCCATG
>JALVMN010000187.1 GCA_027027005.1 Desulfobacterales bacterium
CACCTGGATGGCAATGCCCCTCTTTTCGTACTTGGTGGTGGCGGTGGGGAATATTCCATCAGGAGGCATGAGGCTTACAGGGAGCTTGTCCCCTTGCTGGGCCAGCATGGGCCGCATCACCTGGGTCACAAACTCGGGCTCCTCACTTTCTTCTTGATAAGGCCTCAGCCCGGCATCGGCCCATGACTCTGGCACCTCGATTTTTTCCAAGGCCTCTAAGGCCATATCCACCGCCTTTATATTCTTCTGCACCACATCTTCACCCTTTTTTCCATAAGTATCCTTTATAGCTTCCTTGATGAGTTTAATGGCTTCCTCTTCGGGGAGCACGTTGGAGATCTTAAAGAAGGCTGCCTGCATGATCATGTTGATTCGTCCGCCAAGGCCTACCTCTGTTGCTATCCGCACGGCATCGATGTTGTAAAAATTCAGTTTCTTGGCGGCGATGGTGCGCTTTAGATGATCGGGGAGATTTTCTTCCATTTCCTCTAAAGTCCAGGGGGAGTTGAGTAGAAATGTTCCACCCTCTTTTATCCCGTCCAGAATGTCATACTGGCGCACAAATGCTGGATTGTGGCAGGCAATGAAATCAGACTTTGTCAAGAGATATGGCGACTGGATCCTATGGGGAGAGAAGCGTAAGTGGCTCATGGTGATGCCTCCTGATTTCTTGGCATCATATGCAAAATAGGCCTGTGCAAAAAGCCCTGTGTTCTCTCCGATTATCTTGATGGCATTCTTGTTTGCCCCAACGGTTCCATCTGCCCCCAGGCCCCAGAACTTGCACCTCACCGTGCCCTCTGGAGTGGTGTCTATCTCCTCAGTTACAGGGAGAGAAGTGTAGGTGACATCGTCTGTGATCCCCACAGTGAAATGATTCTTGGGCCTCCTTCCCTTCAAGTTGTCAAATACGGCTTTGACCATGCTTGGGGTGAAATCTTTACTCCCAAGGCCGTAACGCCCACCCACAATCAGGGGGGCATCGTCCATTTCCTTGAACACAGTGGAGACATCCTGGTACAGGGGCTCCCCCACCGCACCAGGGGCCTTGGTCCTGTCCAATACAGCAATGGCCTCGGCGGTCCTGGGAAGTGCCCTGAGGAAGTGCTCTTTGGAAAAGGGTAGATAGAGCCTCACCTTAACCAGCCCAACCCGTTCACCCCTGTCAGTCAGGTATCTCACGGTCTCCTCAATCACATCACAACTGGAGGCCATTGAGACGATCACTCTTTCGGCCTCAGGGTCACCCACATAATCAAACAGGTGATAAGGCCTCCCTGTCAGTTGGCCTACTTTGTCCATTTCTTCCTGAACAATATTTGGAACTTCCAGGTAGTAAGGATTGCACGCCTCGCGGTTCTGGAAAAAGATGTCAGGGCTCTGGGACGTGCCCCTCATCTGAGGATACTCAGGATTCATGGCCCTGCTGCGAAAGGTCTCAATGGAGTCCCAATCCACGAGACGGGCCATGTCTTGGTATTCGATCACCTCTATCTTCTGGATCTCCATGGAGGTCC
>JALVMN010000188.1:0-402 GCA_027027005.1 Desulfobacterales bacterium
CAGTCGTACCTGGAGCGGGTGAGAGAGGAGTTCTTCCCGAGGGCAAGAGAATTTGCTCCCAGCCTGATCCTGCACAATCTGGGGCACGATACCTGCCAATTGGACTATGGAGACCTGGGACTCACCGAACATTTCTACCCGGCCTTGGTGAAAGAGATTAGGGCGCTGGCTCTGGAGATCTGCGGAGGCAGATACGTGGTGCTGACCCATGGGGGGTGCCGGGCCGACGTGGCTGAATTTATTTTCCCCAAGATTGTGGAAATCCTGGCAGAACCCGTGGACCAATGAGGCCTGTTGTTTTTAAGGCCTTGGCCCAGATGGATGTAGACAAGAGTGCTTGATAACGCACCAATCGAGGATATGAACTTTTTGTTGACAGCCGGCTCTGAGAGGAGTAACTTC
>JALVMN010000188.1:412-4928 GCA_027027005.1 Desulfobacterales bacterium
GTCTTTATATCGTTTTAGATTTCCTCATTAACCTTAATCCGTTGCTTTAAGGCAATTTTTGGCCATGGCCCCTCTGCTTTGAAACCCCCAAACAGAAAGGAGGTCCCATGAAGGTCACACGTCGCGATTTCCTCAAAATCACTGGGGCTTCTGCTGCCGGTGCTGTGGCACTGGGCCTGGGTCTGGATCTTAAGCCCATCAGGACCCATGCCCAGACCCTAAAGATCCGTTACGCAAAGGAGACCACCAGCATCTGTTGCTACTGTGCGGTGGGCTGCGGCGTTATCTGTCACACCGGCAAGGCAGGAGCAGGAAAAATCATCAACATAGAGGGCGACCCTGATCACCCCATTAATGAAGGGGCCCTGTGCGCAAAGGGAGCGGCCCTCAGCCAGTTGGTGAACAACGAAAATCGCATCACCACCCCGCTTTACAGGGCTCCCTATAGCAGCCGCTGGCAAAAGGTATCCTGGGACTGGGCCCTATGGCAGATCGCCCTAAGAGTCAAAAAGAGCCGTGATGCAAGCTTCAAGGAGCTAAATGCAAAGGGCCAGGTGGTAAATCGCACCGAAGGAATCGCACATGTGGGCAGTGCAGCGCTGGATAACGAGGAGTGCTGGCTCATACAGGCCATGATGCGCGCCCTCGGCCTCGTTTACATAGAGCACCAGGCCCGTATCTGACACAGCGCTACTGTGGCGGCTCTGGCAGAGTCGTTCGGACGCGGCGCAATGACCAACCATTGGATCGACATCCGAAACAGTGACTGCATCCTGATCATGGGCTCCAATGCTGCCGAAAACCACCCCGTCTCATTCAAGTGGGTGACAGAGGCCATGAAGAGGGGTGCCAAACTGATCAGCGTGGATCCACGATTCACGCGAACTTCTTCAAAGGCCGACTTCTATACCTCCCTTCGCTCCGGTACCGACATCGCCTTCTTGGGAGGAATGATCAAGTACATCCTGGACAACAACAAGTATTTCAAGGAGTATGTGGCCGAATATACCAACGCCAGCTTCATTGTGGGCCCCGAGTATGAGTTTAACGATGGGCTCTTTTCCGGGTATGACCCAAAGACCAGAAAATACGACAAGAGCAAGTGGGCCTTTGAGAAAGACGAAAAGGGTATTCCTAAGAAGGACAGGACGCTCCAGCATCCAAGGTGTGTGTTTCAGTTACTCAAAAAACACTTCAGCCGCTATGACCTGGACACGGTATCTGCAATTACAGGCACTCCCAAGCAAGACCTCCTGAAGGTCTATGAGATGTATTCGGCCACCGGCCAGAAGGGCAAGGCAGGCACCATCATGTATGCCATGGGTTGGACCCAGCACACAACCGGTGTCCAGAACATCAGGGCCATGGCCATAATACAACTTCTGCTCGGAAACATTGGTGTGGCAGGAGGAGGGGTCAATGCGCTGAGGGGTGAGTCAAATGTGCAGGGCTCCACAGACCACTGCATCCTCTTCCACATCCTCCCCGGGTATTTGAAGACTCCAAAGGCATCTCAGCCCACATTGGCCGATTACAACAAGAAGTACACCCCGCACACTAACGATCCCTTGAGTGCCAACTGGTGGGGCAATTATCCCAAGTATTCGGTAAGCCTTCTCAAGAGCTTCTGGGGAGACAAGGCAACCCCTTCAAATGATTTCGGCTATAGTTGGTTGCCCAAACTGGATGACGGCAAGGCCTATTCATGGCTGGACCTCTTTGATGCCATGTACAAGGGCCAGTTCAAAGGATTTTTTGCCTGGGGTCAGAATCCGGCAGGCTCAGGAGCCAATGCCAACAAGGTAAGGAAGGCGCTGACTAAGCTGGATTGGATGGTCAATGTGAACATCTTTCCCAACGAGACAGGATGGTTCTGGAAGGGCCCCGGCATGGACCCCAAGAAGATCAAGACAGAGGTATTCTTCCTGCCATGTGCGGTCTTTGCCGAAAAAGAGGGCTCCATCACCAACAGCGGCCGCTGGATGCAGTGGCGTTACAAGGCCGCCGAGCCCCTCGGGGAAGCAAGGCCAGATGGCGATATTATCATCGACCTTTTCAAGAAGATACGGTGGTTCTATCGCAAAGACATAAAACAAGGCAAGAAGGCCGTATTCCCTGAGCCCATCCTTAATCTAAAGTGGGATTACACCACCAGGGGCAAGTACGATCCTCACAAGGTGGCCAAGGAGATCAACGGTTACTTCCAGAAGGATGTGACCGTGAAAGGAAAGCGGTTCAAGAAGGGCGACTTGGTGCCGAGCTTTGCATATCTACAGGCAGACGGCTCCACCAGCAGTGGAAACTGGCTCTACTGCAATTCCTACACCAACAAGGGCAATATGGCGGCCAGGCGCAAGAGGGAAAAGTCAGGGATCGGCCTTAACCTGGAGTGGGCCTGGTGCTGGCCCGTGAACCGCCGCATCCTTTACAACCGTGCCTCTGTTGACAAGTATGGCAATCCTTGGGACAAGGAGCATCCTGTCATCAGATGGGATCCCACGGCCAAGGGTGGAAAGGGGGGTTGGGTCGGAGATGTGCCTGACGGCGGTTGGCCTCCCATGCTGAAACCTGACGGCACACTTAACCCCAAGACCAAGTATCCCTTTATCATGAAGCCAGAAGGCCACGGCCACATATTTGGCCCTGGTAGGGCTGACGGGCCCTTCCCCGAGCATTACGAACCCCTGGAATGCCCTGTGGAGAAAAACCTGCTCTCCAGCCAACTGGTCAATCCTGTCCTTGCAAAATACGGCACAGACCTCGATGTGTATCGGACATGTGATCCGCGCTTCCCCTTTGTGGCAACCACATACAGGGTTTGCGAGCACTGGCAGACAGGTGTCATGACCCGCTGGCAGCCCTGGCTGCTCGAGACTCATCCGCAACTCTTCGTGGAGATGAGCAGGGAGTTGGCGCGACTCAAGGGGATCAAGAGCGGGGACAAGGTGATTGTGGAATCGGCCCGAGGGAAGGTCACTGCAATCGCTATTGTGACTCACAGGTTCCGCCCCTTTGAGATCCAGGGAAATGTCATTCACCAGGTGGGGCTCCCTTGGCACTTCGGGTGGGTACATCCCAAAAACGGTGGAGATTCGGCCAACCTCCTCAGCCCCTCTACTGGAGATCCTAATACCAGGATACCCGAAACCAAGGCCTTTATGGTCAACATCAGAAAGATATAGGAAGGAGGTGATCCAATGAGCGGAAAGGCATTTTTTATTGATACCACGGTGTGCACGGCTTGCAGGGGGTGCCAGGTGGCCTGCAAGCAGTGGAACCAGTTGCCCGCAGATGAGACAGAAAACTGGGGAAGCTATCAAAACCCAAAGGATCTCTCCTTCCAGACGTACAAGTTGGTGAGATTCCAAGAACACCTGGGGCCTGATGGAAAGCCTGTCTGGTATTTCTTCCCGGATCAGTGCAGGCACTGCGTGGAGCCCCCTTGTAAGGAGGCTGCCGAAGACGACGTCCCCGGCGCCATAATTATGGATTCTGTCACAGGCGCAGTCCTTTACACAGACAAGCTGAAAAAGGCAGACGCTTCTGCAATAAGAGAAGCATGCCCCTTTGACATACCCCGGGTGGACAAGGACACTGGCTTCATGGCCAAGTGCACCATGTGTAACGAGCGTGTCCACAACGGGCTGCTTCCTGCTTGTGTGAAGACCTGTCCCACGGGTGCCATGAACTTTGGCGACAGGGACGAGATGGCGGCGCTGGCCAAGGCCCGCCTCAGCAAGGTCAAGGCCAAGTTCCCAAATGCCGTGTTGACCGGTCTTGAAGATCTTCGAGTATTCTATCTCCTGGCCGACAAGCCGGAGAAGTACCACACTTACGCCAAAGTGGATCCAGTGCCAAGGGGTATTGACCGCAAGCTGGCCCTCAAAAAGATCGGGAGACACTTGGGAGACCTGTCTGCCCAATGGCGCTTTGTGAGCAAACTGTTGGGCTGATTATCGGCCTTTAATTGGCCGGATAAGGGGCGCCCCCCGGCGGGCAGCCCCTTCTTTTTTCACCGAGACAGTTAGGAGAATTTAAGATGCTCATAAAACCACGAAGAAGGCTTTTGACCGGAGTCCTGGCCGCTGTTTCGATAGCCGGCCTTGCCCTGGCCGGGGAGCCGCCTCAAGTGGGAAGCCCCTTCCCTTCAATCCTAGTCCCTACACCTGAAGATCCCCCTCACAAGAGATATCTCGGCCTCCCCGAGAAAAAGAGCTTTAACGTGTCTGAGGTCTCTGCCCGAGTGCTGATAATTGAAATCTTCAGCATGTATTGCCCTTTCTGTCAGCGAGAAGCGCCATCAGTTAACAAGCTCTTTGAGACAATGAACTCTGAACCGACCCTTAGAGAAAAAGTGAAGTTATTGGGCATAGGGGCCGGCAACTCTAATTTCGAGGTGGAAATCTTCAGAAATAAGTTCGGCGTAAAATTCCCCCTGATCCCTGACCCTGACTATAAGCTCCACAAGGCCCTTGGAGAGGTGAGAACCCCATATTTCTTTGTTCTGAGCTTGTCG
>JALVMN010000189.1 GCA_027027005.1 Desulfobacterales bacterium
GGCCAGGGACACCAAGCTGGGCCGCGAAGAGATCACAAGGGACATTCCCAACGTGGGCGAAGAAGCCCTTCGAAATCTCGATGAGTCCGGCATTATCAGGGTCGGGGCCGAGGTGAAGGCCGGCGATATCCTGGTGGGCAAGGTGACTCCCAAGGGGGAGACCCAGCTTTCACCCGAGGAAAAACTCCTGAGGGCAATCTTCGGCGAAAAGGCCGGTGACGTGAAGGATACCTCCCTCAAGGTGCCGCCTGGTGTCCAGGGTGTTGTGGTAGATGCCAGGGTCTTTTCCAGAAAGGGCATTGCCAAAGACGAAAGGGCAAAGAAGATCGAAGATCTCGAAATAGCTGCCATAATGCAGGATCAGGAGGACGAGATCAACGTCATTCGGCGCACCACTTTGAAAAAACTCCAGCAGCACCTTGTAGGCAAGAAACCTGCAGTAGTCATCAAGGATGCAAGACACAGGCTGCTCCTTGATGCAGATACGGAGATTACAGAAGAGGCCCTCAAAAAGGTACCTCTTCACAGATTGAGGGATCTCATCCTTAAGGGCAGGAGTTCTGCAGACCCATTTGTCAACGATATACTTGACTGGTATGAATCCGAAATCGACAGGATCAAGAAACACTTCGAGGGGAAGATAGAGCGTCTCAAGAAGGGGGACGACCTGCCGCCGGGCGTCATCAAGATGGTCAGGGTGTACGTGGCCATGAAGAGAAAACTGGAAGTAGGCGACAAGATGGCAGGACGCCACGGCAACAAGGGTGTTGTTTCCAGGATCGTGCCCGTGGAGGACATGCCCTATTTTGAAGACGGTACCCCCGTTGATATCATTTTGAACCCCCTGGGTGTGCCTTCTCGTATGAACGTCGGCCAGATCCTTGAGATACATCTCGGCTGGGGTGCAAAAAAGCTTGGTGAGCAGGTTGCAGAGCTTGCCCGCAGGGCGGACATTGAAAAGATCAAGGCCAAGATGTCCCAGATATACTCCAAGTCCGAGCTCAAGGACCTTCTGTCCGGCCTGAGTGACGAAGAGGTCAGGGAGCTTGCCCAGCACCTGGGAAAAGGGGTGCCGGTTGCAACGCCTGTCTTTGACGGGGCAGACGAAAAGACCATCCGCAAGCTTCTCAAGGCTGCAGACCAGCCGGAGATAGGCCAGGTCACCCTCTATAATGGTCTTACCGGCGAGCCCTTCAACCAGAAGATCACGGTGGGCGTTATGTACATGCTAAAGCTCCACCACCTTGTTTCTGACAAGATCCATGCCCGTTCCACCGGGCCGTATTCCCTGGTGACCCAGCAGCCCCTTGGCGGAAAGGCCCAGTTCGGCGGCCAGCGGCTGGGAGAGATGGAAGTCTGGGCCATGGAGGCATATGGTGCAGCTTACTCACTCCAGGAATTTCTTACCGTAAAGTCTGATGACGTTACAGGGCGCTCAAGGATGTATGAAAAGATCGTAAAGGGCAACAATTTTCTGGAGGCAGGCCTTCCTGAATCCTTCAATGTACTGGTCA
>JALVMN010000190.1 GCA_027027005.1 Desulfobacterales bacterium
TATATAGCCCTTCTTGGCACTTTCACCTGTATACAAAAGGGGAAGGGGATGGCCTTCCGCCAGTTCTCCCTTTTCGTCAAGGTGGCCGATATATGCATCAACCCTTACCTCTTCAGGGGAGATATCCCCCAGGTTTATTATTGCAGTGATGGGAATCCTGTCGCCTACCTTTGGAGAGTTGGTTGTCGGAAGCTGTACCTCTACAATGCGGACCTGGTTCCAGAGAGAGTATATGCGTTTTTTCCAATGGGAAAGCTCCTTGGCCTCTTTCCAATTTGTCTGTAGAAATACCTTCCACCTGGCGGCATTTGGAAGGTAGAATTTGGAGCTGTACTCCTCTACCATCCTGTTGGTGTTGAAATAGGGACATATTGCCTGGATGGAATTTTTTACCATCTCTATCCAGCCCGTGGGGATGCCATGGCTTGACCTTGTATAAAACAACGGTACCACGGTGTTCTCCAGGAGCTCATAGAGGAGCCTGCTTTCCACCTCGTCCTGGTATTCGTAATCATCGTATTCCTCTCCGGCTCCTATGGCCCATCCATTCTTTCCATTGAACCCCTCCACCCACCAGCCGTCCAGGATACTGAGATTGATGCCGCCATTTGCAGTGACCTTCATGCCGCTGGTGCCGCTTGCCTCCATGGGCCTCCTTGGGGTATTGAGCCACACGTCCACACCCTGGACAAGATATCTTGCCACTTCTATGTCATAGTTTTCAATGAAGACAATGTGATTTCTGAGCTCCGGCCTGTTAGCCATCTGGACCACCTTGTGGATAAGCTCTTTTCCGAACTTGTCTTTTGGATGGGCCTTGCCGCTGAATATAATCTGTACGGGCTTGGTTGGGTTGGTAAGTATCTTGATGAGCCTCTCTTCGTCCCGGAAAAGCAAGGTGGCCCTCTTGTAAGTGGCAAAACGTCTGGCAAAGCCAATGGTCAGGGCCTCTGGGTCGAGAACCTCATCTGCCATCTTCAATTGATATTTGGGTGCCCCCTTGGCTTCAAGCTGTTTTTTCAGCCTCTGGCGCGAGAAGGATATGAGCCGGTCCCGAAGGCGCTCCCTGCTTCTCCAGAGTTCGAAATCAGCTATGTGCTCCACCCTTTTCCATATATCGTGATTTGTGGGCTCGTCTATCCACCTGGAGCCAAGGTAGCGCTCGTAGAGCCTGAACATCTCCCTGGAGAGCCAGCCCAAGGTGTGTACCCCGTTGGTAACATGGGTTATAGGGACCTCGTGTTTGGGGATTTGGGGCCATATCTGTGCCCACATGTTTCTTGATACTTCTCCATGGAGCTTGCTGACCCCGTTGGTCTGGGATGCCATCTTTATTGCAAGGACAGCCATACAGAACTGCTCTCCCTGGTTGCCCGGCAGAATCCGCCCCAGGTCTAGAAAGGCCTCTATACCTATGCCGAGCTCATCAGCTACTCCTGTGAAGTAGCGCCTCATCAAGTCATTGGGGAAGCGGTCGATGCCTGCGGGCACAGGCGTATGGGTAGTGAATACAC
>JALVMN010000191.1 GCA_027027005.1 Desulfobacterales bacterium
CTGTAGTCGGACCCCAATGCTCACGAAGCGATGAGGGCTGGCCATGAGTATACCAGGAACTGTTTAGCGCCCCGTTCTGGGACTGACCCTCTTCAAAAAGTCGATTCCGCCTTGCCGACTCGGCCAGTGGGTGAAGCGGCTCCTCATGGCGGAACTGCACCACCAGATAGCGCTAAATATTACCTGGTTCTGTCTCGGTCCTGATTTGCCAGAATTGCCTTGATGGATGACGGGATGTGAGTTGCAGAACTGTTACTTGCGATTACGCCACGTCTGTGACAGATCTCTGCCCCAGCCCAATATGTCTTGGGTTGCCCGACGCATACTTTGTGGTACATCTCTCAACCAACCCAGCACATCCCGCGCTAATGTAGTCATATCCCGATAGCCAAGTCCGTATACAGCCCAGATGATCCCCCCCGCTAGCCAAAAGGCTAACCAGATACCAACCGTCCAGAGGTGATGATTCCCCAGTAAAGAGCCTACAAGTATACCTGGGAGGAGAGATACCAGTCCAATGGCTACTACCCATAACGCACGAACCGAGATGGTCTTGCTTTTGATCCGTACGCGCCCGTCAAAGGGGATTCGCCATTGTCCGATCCTGATGCTGTCTGCTACCCGCATTCTGATGGAAATACTCAGGTGTTGTGGATCCAATTCAGCATCACCGAGAGACCCCCTCAATTCTAGCACTAAGGAGTCTGTCACTTGATGGTTTTCTTTTAAAGAGCGCGTGCTGCCTACGAGTTCCAGGGTGACGCCAGATGATTTGATATCGCTCACTTCAGCATCGATCCAGGTAGGCTTTTGAATGATGTGCAGTTCTTGTGGAACGCCTCCACCGATGTTCTGGATGTACAAACGACGTGGTGGTGTCTGGTGCAACACAGTGCCCAAATCTACAGTTTCTTGGCCGGTTTGCAGATAGGGTGGTAGCCACTGCTGACAATTTGGGCAAGCTTGTAGGAGAAAATGGATGATCTGGGCGTCGGTCGAAAGAGCTGGATCTTGGAGTTGGTCGGCGGTGTCTACCAAGTCGAATCGTCTTAGTCCTCGATGTAGCCATTCTCGAATATCGCCGTTTGTCCATAGCGTGCGAGTTTCTCCCCAGAATTTGGAGCTGGTCTCGGCTAGTTCCTCGATTGAACCTACTGAGAGGTTGGCTTCGGGGAAGAACAAACGAGGAGCGACTCGTATCTGGACGGGCAGGTTAATCTGTCCACCACTACTTTCAATCGAAATATATGTAGTATGTTCCCCGAGCTCAGCGGGGGCCTGAACAACAAAGTAGAAGGTCTGAGATTCCCCAGACAGGCAGCCTATAGGTACCTGAGTGTGTGATGTATCGCTCTTTCGTAAACGGAGAGATTGTAGAATGTGGCTTGTCAGAGAGCCTATAGATCCCTGGGTGTGTGGTGTATCGCTCTTTCCCAATTCGTCATGTGCTGATGATGTACCCAATGGGGCGAGCGGGTGTACCCATGAAGGATCAGGAATGTTTAATCTGCCTGCCAAATATCCTCGTCCCGCGTTGTGAATTGTGACAGAAAAACTTTTCTTTTCATCAGGGGCGACATCGCCCA
Source organism: Desulfobacterales bacterium (assembly GCA_027027005.1). Classification (GTDB taxonomy): domain Bacteria; phylum Desulfobacterota; class DSM-4660; order Desulfatiglandales; family Desulfatiglandaceae; genus JALVMN01. The sequence goes on from JALVMN010000191.1 coordinate 1,587, forward strand.
GGCTGAATTCTTGAGGCTCGACCTCTAATTTAGGAGAGGGCAGTTCAGGATCAAGGAGGTGGAGAAATTGTTCTACTCCCAGGTTGCGATCTTGCTGCGTTTCGCGAATGCGCTCTGCTTCCGCCACCAGTACTGGTTCGACGACCTCTAGCCAAGTGGCAAAGTGTCCCTCGTACAGGTGCCATTGAGCATCGGCCCAGTGTCTTTCGCAAAGTTTAACCAGTTCTGGAATCGTATTTGCCTTTTCGCCTGTACGAAAGATGAATGGTTCACTTCTCGTAGGCCGTTTATCTGGGTCGCAGGCCAGCAGAAATGCGCGTAGCCCCTTTTCCCGTTCTTCTCGGTCAAGTGAGTCCTTGTAGCGGCGACCTAGTTCCTGAGCGTGGGCTATCAGATCAAATCGCATGGGGCCTTCGTACAACCACTGCTCAATTGCACCATTGTAGAAAAGATCAATGGCCTCGTCTCGATAAGTGTTGCACAAGTTTACCATCTCATCTACGCTTCCGGCCGACTGACCGGCTTGAGGAAAGAAAAGCCGGACTGTTGTGCGGAGTCGGACGGACACCTCGACCGTTCCTCCATTGCTCTCCAGTACTACCTGGGTTTCATGTTCGCCCAAAGTGGCTGGAGCTTGGGCTTGGACGATTAGTTGAAGGCCTTCGCCTTCCTTCAGGCGGAATTCAGTCGGATTCACTTTTAGCCACGGCTGGTTAGTTGTGGCATGGCCCACCAAGTATCCCCGGCTGGGATTGGAGACCTGTAACTCCCGGCTGCGCACTTCACCTGCTGCCATTTCTCCCAGATCAATCTCGATCTCGGGGCTAACCGCCAGGACAGGATCAGGGAGAGTGGGATCCAGCAAGTGCAAAAGTTTTTCGAGGGCTAGGTCCATATCTGTTTCGTCGCGCAGGGATGTTTGGATTTTGTGGGCCATCTCGGGATTGATAACCTGTAACCAGCGATCAAAGTGTCCTTCGGTCAAGTGCCAACGGGCGCTCTCCCAGTCACGTTCGCATAGTTCTACTAGTGCGCCAATGGTTTGGACCGGTTGTTGCTGATTGCGGAAGTAAAAGGGATGTCGCTGGGCCTGTTGGGTTTCTGGCGAACCGGTGAGTGCTTCACGCAGGTTTCGAATGGTGGCATAGCGTGAGCCTCGGTCACGGGCAAGGGCTTTGAGAATTACGCTCCCCAATCGCCGGGGCAAGTCAGGATTTTGTTCTGAGGGATGCCCAAAGTGACCAACAGGAACTTCGCCGGTTACCATCTCGTATAATACGGCTCCTACTGAGAAAACATCGCTTCGAGCATCTACATCGGACTGACCGCGAACCTGCTCGGGAGACATGTAATACGGTGTGCCCAGTCGCAGTCCCACTCGGGTTAGGGCCGAACCGGTGGTGATCTTGGCGATGTCAAAATCCCCAAGCTTGACTGTGCCCTCTGGCGTGACGAGAATATTATCTGGCTTTACGTCTCGATGGATAAAGCCATTTTCATGGGCGTAGGTAAGCGCGTCGCAGAGTTGAAGTGTGATGTTGAGTGCCTCGTCCACGGACAAGTGGTCCCGTTCTTGCAATATCTGTCGCAGGCTTTTGCCGGCTACATACTCCATCACGATAGAGGGACGTCCTTCAATGATCTCGTAGCCGTAAACGCTAATGATGTTGGGGTGCTTTAACGTTCTGGTATGTTCTGCCACAGATTGGAAGCGGTGCACAATTTCGGAGTCATGGGCGGGGCCAGGTAGTAGCTGCTTGAGGGCTACCTGGTGACCAGTGCGGCGGTCCTCGGCCAGGTAAACCTTGGCAAAACCACCTTCCCCCAGATGTTGATGGAGGATGTAATGGCCTGTCGTTGTTTCCAGATCGGAGGATGTGTGAGGAAATTCACCGTTCTCTTGAAAGTGGATCTGTGTTATGTCCTGATCGCGGATCTGTGTTGCATCTGGATCGTATCTATCCATGAGTTCCTCCTTATTCTCCGTCCGCGCGAACTCTACTGGAGCATTCTAGGTAATTGCCAGTATTATCTATCACTCGTAGGCGAAGGATATACCACCCCTTTCCAAATCTCCTGCGTGTCTCTCGTGCATCCCAGCAGGCCAGAGTACCTTGATATACAGGTTGGGTTCCTCCGTTCTCCAGTGTGATGCCAAAATCGTTGTAATTGCTATCCAGTGGGTCATAACCTGGGGGCAGGTATTTGATTTCATATCGCTGAAAATCCTTATTCATTCTGGCTGACCCTTGTATTGTCAAGCTTGTGCTGTCCGGGCAAACATTGGTGTCCGCTTGTATCGCTCGTATGAAACAGGGTGCTGGTGATGCTGTGGGTATAGGGGTTGCAGTGATCGTTGACTGGAATAATAGAGGAGTGGGAGAGAGTGTGGGGGTGGCCGTTGGAGTAGATATGGGAGAAGTAGGAATGATCGTCGGAGTGGATGTAGGAAGTGGGGTAGGTGCTAGGGCTGGGGTGGGAGGAGGCTGCTTGGCAGCGAATCTAAAGCGACTGGATTGCTTTACAATTCTTGTGCTGTCGTTATCTTGCAGGATCGCGTAGCATTCATAGATGTTCTCTTCAGTGGGGGTATAGTTTCCCCGGAATAGGATTTCTCCCGATAGTGGGTCTAAAGTGGGGGTAAGTGGAATTCGGTCTGGCACAGTCTCCCCCGATTGGTTGCACTGCACTTTTGCTGTTACCTTGTCTGCGATGTCTGTGTCCATCAACGGATAAGACCATCTAAAATATTTGTCCTCATAATCCAACATGATTTGAGATGTTATAGTTAGTGGATGATTGCATTGAGTGCTGCCTTCTTGGGCAAACGCCGAGTGGGCCAAATCAATATCCAATGCCAATGTGACAAATTTTGAAGCAGACAGGGTTAATGGTCGACTCTTTATAGGTCTGTCATATTCTTTTAGGGAGCGGTAGAAAGTAATGTCAAATCCTTTCATCGCTTCCAACTTGGCCGTTTCGGGCCAGTATACGAATTTGCAGCGTTTGATGGCTTCTCGCAAGTCGAGTGTCGCAGTAAATCGCCCGTGTCCAGTGGGAGATAGTTTTGCTTGATCTATCTTCTGCTCACCATCCCATAACTTGACTATATAGATTTCCCTGTCTTTTACGATGGGGATATGGACTTGCAGGTCTAGTTTTGTGTCAGAGTTCTTATCTAGTACATGAACCAGGGAGGCTGGTGAAATAATCTCAACCTGGTCTTCCCTGCGTTTTACTCCATAATATTGACGGCAACACATCTTGGAAGCGATCCTTCCCCATTCCCTGTCTTTACCTAGCAGTCTGTAGGTAGCCTCCTGCC
>JALVMN010000192.1 GCA_027027005.1 Desulfobacterales bacterium
GCATGGTACGCCGCGCCATTGCCCAGTATTTTGATGTCCCCTATGAACCTCCCAAACCGGTGGACCTCTCAGGGATTCCTGAGCTACCCGGCAGACCGCCCAACCTCTGCCCTGGCTGTCCTCACCGGGCCACCTATTATGCCGTAAAGCAGGTTTGCGGCCAGGACGCCATATATCCATCGGATATTGGTTGCTACACCCTGGGGGTGCTGCCCCCCATATCTGCGGCCGATTACCTGATATGCATGGGCTCGTCCGTGAGTTCAGGGTGTGGATTTTCCCGGGCCACAGACCAGAAGGTGGTTTCTTTTATCGGGGACTCGACCTTTTTCCACTCCGGCATCACGGGCCTTGTAGACGCCGTACACAATAACCATAAGTTCACACTGGTGATCCTTGACAATGGGACCACCGCCATGACGGGCCATCAGCCCCACCCTGGCGTGGATACAACTCCCATGGGAGTGCAGAGGACCCGGATTGACCTTGAACAGTTGGTGCGGGGCTGCGGAGTTAAGGATGTTCACGTTGTAAAGCCATTCAAGGTCAAGAAGACCATTGAAGCAGTCAAGGCAGCCATGGAATACGACGGGATCTCTGTGATTATCTCAAGGGAGATATGCCCCCTGTTTGCGAAGGCCATTGGACAGGCGAGGAAAGCCAAGCCCTTCCATGTTAACGTGGATAAATGCAAGAATCACCGCGACTGCATTAACAAGATCGCATGTCCAGCAATGTATCTTGAAGGCGAGCAGGTAATGATCAACCAAAATCTTTGCATAGGGTGCGCTGTCTGTGCACAGATCTGCCCTGAAAACGCGATCCTGCCTTCGAAGTAGTCTGGGCGGGATACGATAGCATTCGTGGAGGTTTCAATGGATACCAAGAGAATCGTATTTGTTGGTGTAGGAGGACAGGGGAATTTGCTTGCCTCGAGGCTTCTGGGGGAGGCCGCTCTGTCCCAAGGGATACCCGCTGTAGTGAGCGAGATCCATGGAATGGCCCAAAGGGGCGGGATCGTGGAATCAGCGGTGCTCATGGGAAATGTGAGCAGTCCCATTGTCTCCAGTGGTGAGGCGGATGTATTGGTGGGTTTTGAGCCGGTGGAGACACTTCGGGCACTGGGCAAATGCAACCAGGAAACGATCGTCATAACCAACACACATCCACTTCCCCCCTTCACCGTTTCTGTTGGACAGGGGACTTATCCCCCGGTAGATGAAATGCTGGACCTTATTCAGACAAAGATCAAGAGAGTTATTGCAATGGATGGGGACGCCATGGCAGCCCAGGTGGGAAATCCCTTATCATTAAACATGGTGATGTTGGGCGCCCTCATCGGGTCAGGCTCGATAGCAGTAACTGGGGAAGTAATGAAAAAGACGATCGAGGAATTAACGAAAAAGGCCTTCCTGGAGTCCAACCTGAAGGCCTTTGATCTCGGCTATGAATCTGCCAAGAGTCAATGAGGATTGCCCTCATATCGACCCCGTGGCCCCTGTTCAAT
>JALVMN010000193.1 GCA_027027005.1 Desulfobacterales bacterium
TCATCAGCCACTCCCTCTGTGCGCTCTATCCTTACAGAGGCATAGATGTCCCACTGGCCATTTTCGGGGAGGAGATCATCCATACTGGCAGAGATGCCCCATTCATGGAATCCACCGTGCATAAAGGCAGCCCATCCGTCTTCAGCCTTTGGGTCTTCAACTATTGAGGCAAATTCCATGTAGACCTGAAGTCCGCAATCCTCTAGCATGCGACACTCTTGGAAAGAACTGCCCTGGGGGCATGCCTCTTTTATTGGAGGTGCGTCTGCAGGAACGGCATAGACCCGGTCCACGTACATATATTTTATGGCGCTGCTGTTGGGCGGGGCTGCCCAAAGGTATTGTTGAGCATTGTACGAATAAGGATTCCCCGTGAGCTTAAGAATATGATATTTCCCATCTTCCAGGGCCTTGAGAGGTATCTCCCGGTAATGGGGGGTATTTCCCACCCCAACCACTAACGCAGTCTCGTCTTCAGCGTGTCCAGGATTTGGATCCACCTTCACCGATACGAACACGTTCCATTTGCCGGTTTCTGGAAGGAGCATCTGAAAAGGAACCTGAACACCCCAGACATCTGTCTGCCCAATCATTCTTGCAGCACCATGATCAGATGCGGCCTCATCAAAAACCAGCTGTGCATCAGAGAGCTGGAAATTAAGATCCTGATAGTCTACATAGTCGTCGGAGTTGCAGGTGGCAGGCTTGGCTGGCACGCTCCTTGGTTGCTTAAGACCATTGAGAAAGTCGTCGATGTTTCCGGTGTCTTCACCAAAGGAGCTCATGTGGGCTACGTTTTTCACTGTGTTGGAAAAGCGTGCCAGACGGTCAAGGCGGTCTTGTTCCGTGGCATCAGGCCACGTAAGCCCCTTATTCTCTGCCTCATGTTTGAGTTTTGCCCAGTTTAGAAGCATGACCCAGTCCACGCCCATCCGTTCAATCTGAACGTGTTTCAGATAGAGGGGATTAGCTGCTGCTTGCGCCTCAGCCTGCCTCATTTGCGCATCTGCCTGGATCAAAAATGCGGCATTTAAGTACGGCATGTCAACGCCGGTCTTGGTGGTTATCCTTGAGGGATTTTCTTGCAGTGATTGATGCAATCCTTTGATGTACTGATACATGATTGGGCCTGCATCTGGTCCGTAATAGTTGTTACAAAATTCCCTCACCAATTGATCCCCGTCCTGGGTCGGATCCCACATCAATTTGGCATAGACCCAGGTGTGGAGTGCTGCGAAGCTTCCTCCCTTGGAAGAATAGCTGTCCTGTAGAAAAAGGCCTTCTACATCTGGAACTGCAGCCATCTTTTTAATGGTTTCCATCATTGGATATATAGTTGGAAGCGGCTGCAGGTAACCATTGAAATTGGTGCTATAGAGCCATGCCCAGATGTGATCTGTGTGACTGGTCCACTGTTGCAGATATTGGAAAAGCGTCTGGTTGTTGGGACCGTCAATGGGCTGGGCCCAGTCAGCCTCGATGGGGGCAAAGGAAATTCCTGCATTAG
>JALVMN010000194.1 GCA_027027005.1 Desulfobacterales bacterium
GAGCTGTTCAATAAGACCCTGGGCATCATAGGTGCAGGACACATCGGAAAGATCGTGGCAGACCGTGCCAAGGGCCTGAAGATGAAGGTCATAGTCTATGATCCCTATCTTCAGGACGAGGTGCTCGAGAAACTGGACATTGAACCTGTAACCTTTGATGAGTTGCTCCGAAGGTCAGACATAATCACCATCCACACCCCCCGTACAGAAGAAACCCTCAATATGATCAACAAAGACACCTTGAGCCGCATGAAGAAAGGGGCGATGCTGGTTAACTGCGCCAGAGGCGGGATTGTAAACGAAGATGACCTTTACGAGGCCCTCAAATCCGGGCACCTGGCAGGTGCTGCCCTGGATGTGTTTGCCAAGGAACCACCTGGGATGATCAAATTGATGGAGCTGGAAAATTTCATTTGCACTCCCCACCTTGGGGCCTCCACAAAGGAGGCCCAGGAAAATGTGGCCCGGGATGTGGCCAATCAGATAGTGGCTTATTTGCTCAAGGGTGAAGTCAGGAACGCGGTGAATGTGCCGAGTATCAGTGCCGAGCTCATGAGTGTGTTAAGGCCCTATGCCACCCTGGTGGAGAAGATGGGATTGCTTCAGGCCCAGTTGAGCGGCGGCGGGATCAAGGAAGTGGAGATAAAGTATGCCGGGGCTGTGACAGACCATGATGTGGGGCCACTTACAACAGCCACCCTAAAAGGTCTCCTCACCCCGATCCTCAAAGACGAGGTGAACTTTGTGAATGCATCTGTAATCGCAGCAGAGAGGGGTATCAAGGTGATTGAGGCCAAGACCGAGACCTCAGAGAACTTTGCCAATCTGGTGGTGTTGAAGGTGAGGGCCGAAGATGGTGACAATGTGGTGGCAGGCACTGTTTTCGGTAAAGGAATTCCCAGGATAGTCAGGATAAACGAGTTCTATCTGGAAGCAATTCCTGAAGGCCATAATCTGCTTATCCATAACCAGGATGTCCCAGGCGTAATAGGCAGGATCTGCACCACTTTGGGTGATAGGGATTTCAACATCTCCAGGATGCAGGTGGGACAATACAAGGAAAAGGGGCAAAACATTATTTTCTTGACCACTGAGACTCCGGTGAGCACCGACGTCATAGAGGAGCTTCGGGCCCTGGACAAGGTGTTCAGTGTGAAAAAGATTGAGCTTTGATGAGCTTTCTGCTGGCTCATCTGTAGTTTTTGGGTTTTTTGGCTGCCTGTGGGCACAGGGGTGCCGCAGGTCTTGTTGGCATTAACAGATCAAGCAAAAGGAGGAGTCATGGAGGTCAAAAAGATTGTATTGCAAGAGTCAGAGATTCCGCGTCAATGGTACAACATCCTGCCTGATATGCCCACACCTCTGGAGCCACCCCTTCACCCTGGGACCGGTCAGCCAGTGGGTCCAGAGGACCTGGCCCCCATCTTTCCCATGCCGCTTATCGAGCAGGAGGTGAGCCAGGAGCGCTATATCGACATCCCTGAAGAGGTGCTGGAAAAGTACCTCATATGGAGACCCACCCCCCTTTACAGGGCCTACAGCCTGGAGCGTTACTTGGATACCCCCGCAAAGATCTACTTCAAAAACGAAGGGGTGAGTCCGGCAGGCAGCCACAAGCCGAACACCGCCTTGGCTCAGGTTTATTACAACAAGATATCAGGGACCGAAAGGATCACCACGGAGACCGGAGCCGGCCAGTGGGGAAGCGCCCTTTCCTTTTGTTGCTCCCTATTCGGCATTGAGTGCAAGGTCTTCATGGTAAAGGTGAGCTACAACCAAAAGCCTTACCGCCGGATTATGATGGAGACATGGGGGGCCACTTGTGTGCCGAGCCCCAGCAATGAGACCGAGGCGGGTCGCAAGATCCTGGCCCAAGACCCTGACTCGCCCGGCAGTCTTGGGATTGCCATCAGCGAGGCAGTGGAGGCCGCAGTTGCTGACGAAAAGACCAAGTATTCCCTGGGGAGTGTCTTAAACCACGTCCTGCTCCACCAGACCGTCATCGGGCTTGAAGCCCAAAAACAGCTAGCAATGGTGGGTGATTACCCGGATGTGGTCATCGGGTGCGCAGGGGGTGGAAGCAATTTTGCCGGCTGTGCGCTTCCCTTTGTGAGGGACAAGATAAACGGCAAACAAGTGGAGATAATCGCCGTTGAACCCACCTCTTGTCCCACCATGACCAGAGGCCCCTTCTCTTACGACTTTGGTGACACCGTGCAAATGACCCCGCTGCTCCCCATGCACACCTTGGGGCACACCTTTGTCCCTGAGCCCATTCACGCAGGGGGGCTCAGGTATCACGGCATGGCCCCAATCGTGAGCCAGTTGGTGCTCGACGGTCTTGTGACCCCTGTGGCCATTCCCCAGTTGGAGACCTTCCAGGCTGGGGTGACATTTGCAAGGACCGAAGGGTTTATAAGCGCTCCTGAGACCGACCACGCAGTGGCTATGACTATCCGCGAGGCCTTGAAGGCAAAAGAGGAGGGCAAGGAAAAGGTCATACTCATGAACTGGAGCGGCCACGGCCTGGTGGATATGGCAGCCTACGAGGCATATCTCCACGGCAAGCTATCTGACCACGACCTGCCCCAGGACGAGATAGAGCGGGCCTTGAAGGACATAGAGCCGCTGCCCAAGCCAAAGCAGGCCGCCAAATAGCGCGTGAGAAATTGTTTTGAGGTGAGTGCGAGGGCGGAATATTAATCCGCCCTCCAGTTATGTTTTGCTAGAGGAAAGACATGGAAAAGAGCCCGTCCCCGCCGGATGACAGCTTTCAGATTCGGTGCCCCAGATTAGGTCACCAGATCTATTTTTCTTATTGTGTCAAAGAAAACATGGGAAGCCCCTGTTTCAAGGTGCTGGATTGCTGGTTCAGATACTTCGATGTGGTGAGGTATTTGAAAGCTAACCTGGATCAGGATCAATGGGAGAGGTTGGTGGAGCGGCGGGTGAAGCCAAAGATGGTTTCGCTGGTGGAACTTATCCAAAAAGCCAAACAAGAGGAAAGAGATACGAAATCATGAAACAAGAGATACTGTTAGGTAATGAGGCCATTGCCCTGGGTCTGCTGGAGGGAGGCTGCCAGGTGATGACTTCCTATCCCGGCACTCCAAGCTCTGAGATCCTGCCGGGAGTAGTTAGACTTGTTAAGGAATATGGCCTGAGCACTTATACTGAATGGTCCACCAATGAAAAGGTGGCCCTTGACATCGCCTTTGCAGCATCCGTTGCAGGCAAGAGGGCCGCCTGTTCCATGAAACAGGTGGGTCTCAATGTAGCTGCCGATTCCCTCATGAGTTCTGCGTATCTGGGAACTGTAGGGTCACTGGTAATTATTTCCTGCGATGATCCCGGTCCCCATTCTTCCCAGACCGAGCAGGATACCCGCCTGATGGCTCGCCTTGCAAAGGTGCCTGTGTTTGATCCCTCCAGTCCCCAAGAGGCCAGAGAAATGGCAAAGGAGGCCCTGGAGTTATCAGAGAGGTTCAAGATACCGGTGGTGCTCAGGCCTGCCATAAGGGTGTGTCATGCCAGGCAAAACATTCAATGGGACGAATTGAAGGACTACCAGCGAGAGGCCGAGTTCCAAAAGGACCCGCTGAGGTGGGCCGCCACTCCCAAGTTCAGGCTCAAGCTCCACGGTGAGTTGAATGCCAAGTTGAAAGAGATCCAGCAGTACTTTGAAGTGCTGGATAGATTCAATTTCCATGACCTGGAGCCGGGAAAGACTTATCCTTTCGGCATAGTGGCAGGTGGTGTTCCCTATGCTGCAATAAAGGATATCCTGGCAGAAGAGGGGAGAGAGGACATCCCCTTGCTCAAGGTGGGCACCCCATTCCCATTCCCTGAAAGGCTTGCCCAGGAGTTCATGGATGCCTGCCAGAAGGTCCTGGTGCTGGAGGAGACCGATACTGTAATAGAATACTTCCTCCGCGACAAGGTAAAGGTGCTGGGGAGGCTATCAGGGCATGTCCCCTCACAGGGCGAGCTCGTCCCTGAAGTGATCCATTCCGTGGTTGATAAAACCCTCCGGGAGCTTGGACTTCCAGGGTTTGGCCAGGCGCTGGACCAGGAGGTCAATTCCGTTATAGAGCAACTGGAACTTCCCATTCGAAGGCCCACACTGTGTCCTGGATGCCCACACAGGGCCTCGTTTTTCACCATCCGCAAGATCCAGCCCAAGGCCATCTTCACCTCAGACATCGGGTGTTACACACTCGGGCTGAACCTGGGAGGGGTGGATACCTGCCTTGACATGGGCGCTGCCATTACCATGGCCGCCGGCTTCTACCATGCCTTTTCGCAGGACGGAAAAGAGCAGCCCATAGTTGCAACCATTGGGGATTCCACCTTTTTTCACTCCGGCACTGCAGGCCTGCTCAATGCAGTTTACAACAAGGCCAAGTTCATCCTTGTCATACTGGACAATGAAACCACGGCCATGACCGGTATGCAGCCGACTCCCGGGCTTGGAATCAGGGCCGATGGCTCCCAGGGCAACCAGATCACCTTGGAGCGGGCAGTGGAGGGATGTGGCGTGGACTTTATCCGCGTGGTTGACCCTTACGACATGAAGGCCATGAGGAATGTCCTGAAGGAGGCCGCATCATATGTGAAGAGCCCTGATGGGGGCGTTGCAGTGGTGATTGCCCGCCACCCGTGTGTGATCGCGTATCGGGATACCGCCATTCCGGAAAAGAGGCCCGTTGTGGTGACGGAAAAATGTTTGGAGTGCAATTTTTGCCTTGAGAGATTTGAATGTCCCGCCCTCTACCATGACCAGGAGCTGGGGCGAACATCGGTCAACAAGGTTATATGTGCGGAATGCGGCCTGTGTATCGAGATATGCCCTAAAGGGGCTATTACGGAGGCTTGAGACAAGAGATGGAGAAGATGA
>JALVMN010000195.1 GCA_027027005.1 Desulfobacterales bacterium
GAATCTCTCAGGGGGGAGAAGCTGGACCTCTTGAATCAATCCCAGACTATTCCGCAGAGGCGAGGCATAGTTTTCGGGGTCACTAGCAGCGGCCTTCAAAAAAGCCGCCAGGGCTTCAGGGCCTATCCTGCCCTTCCCTGGAACGGGATATGTCTCATTTACATAGAAGAAGGCCTCCTCGTGGATCTCCCACCTCTCTGCCAATCTGCCCCTGAATCGCAACTCCTCGTCCCGGTCCAGCAGCCCCTCAAAGACCAGAGACTCTATCTGGCTGCTGGCAGAATCTGCTGACAAAATGGGATTGAGGATGGCAGCATCCCCGATGGATGCGGTGATAAACTGCTCCAACCTTTCGGGGTTGCCCCTGGTCTGTTCTTCATAGGTGGGCACCCAGAAATAGGACTGAAGCAGGAAAAGGGTGAGTACAGTGGGGACGAGGATAAGCAGGCGCTTTACGATCATGTGCCCATTTCCCAGCAGGCAAGGTATCTTTCCTGCTCAGGGGTAAGGGAATCAATTTCCACGCCCAGGCTTTCAAGCTTGAGCCTTGCGATCTCCTTGTCAATCTCTTTTGGCACCGGATAGACTTTCCTTTCAAGCCCCTTGTGATTCTTTGCCATGTATTGGGCAGAAAGGGCCTGGTTTGCAAAGCTCATGTCCATGACACTGGAGGGATGCCCCTCTGCTGCAGCAAGGTTGACCAGCCTGCCCTCTCCCAGCACATATATCCTGCGGCCGCTCTCCAGGGTGTATTCCTCTACAAAGTCTCTTATCCTCCTGGTGGATACGGATATTTCTTTCAGCCCTGGGAGGTCCAGTTCCACATCAAAGTGCCCGGAATTGGAGACAATGGCCCCGTCTTTCATCCCCAGGAAGTGCTCTTTGCGGATCACGTTTATGTCGCCCGTAAGTGTACAGAAAAAATCCCCCAGTGGTGCTGCCTTTGAAATGGGCATTACCTGGTAGCCGTCCATGACAGCCTCAAGTGCCCTCAGGGGGTCCACTTCGCACACAATCACGTGGGCACCATGCCCCTTTGCCCTGGCTGCCACCCCTCTGCCACACCACCCATAACCGCAAACCACAAAGGTGCTGCCTGCCAGGAGGCGGTTTGTGGCCCTGATTATGCCGTCAATGGTGCTCTGGCCGGTCCCGTAACGATTGTCAAACAGGTGCTTGGTGTCGGCGTCATTGACCGAGATGATGGGAAATTGGAGCACCCCGTCTCTCTCCATGCTCCTCAGCCGGATCACCCCGGTGGTGGTCTCCTCTGTCCCGCCCATGACCCCGCTTATCAGCTCCTGGCGCTCTCCTTTGCCGAGCCCCTGGGCCCACTCTGATATGGAGGCTTCAAGCTCATCCCACTTCTCAAGCGCTATAAAGTGAAGGGAGCCAACAAGGTCTGCCCCGTCGTCCATGGTGAGGTGCGGCTTGTGCTTCAAGGCCGCCAGGATGTGACTGTAATACGATCTGTGGTCTTCGCCCTTGATGGCAAAGACAGGGATTTCGTCGTCTGCCACCAGGGCGGCTGCCACATCGTCCTGGGTGGACAAAGGGTTGGATGCACAGAGCACTAGCTCAGCTCCCCCTGCCTTGAGGGTCTTCATGAGCATGGCCGTCTCGGTGGTCACATGCAAACAGGCCGACAGCCTTATACCATCCAGGGGCTTCTCTTCGGAAAATCTCTCCCTGATCTGCCGCAGGACCGGCATGCTGAGTTCGGCCCACTGTATCCTCAACCTTCCCTTCTCAGCCAGCGTGATATCCTTTATGTCATAGTCCATATCAATCTCCATTTCTCTTATTGGCTACTATTTTACCGCGCGCTTGAGCTCATCGACCAAATCAGTCCTTTCCCAGGTGAATTCTGGAAGCTCTCTTCCAAAATGCCCGTAGTTAGCGGTCTTCCTGTAGATGGGCCTCAGCAGATCCAATCTTTCAATGATGGCCGCAGGCCTCAAATCAAACTGTTTTTTCACAAGCTCGGTCAGCTCGGCACTGGAAATCACCCCGGTACTGTATGCCCCGACCATCACGGATACGGGCTCCGCCCTTCCAATGGTGTAGGCCACCTGGATCTCGCATTTTTCTGCAAGCCCTGCGGCCACAATGTTCTTTGCAATGTAGCGGCACATGTAGGAAGCGCTTCTGTCCACCTTTGTGGGGTCTTTGCCGGAAAAGGCACCACCCCCGTGGTAGCCAAATCCGCCGTAGGTATCCATTATGATCTTTCGGCCCGTGAGCCCACAGTCACTCAAAGGCCCGCCTACCACGAACCTCCCGGTGGTATTGATGAAATACTGGGTGTCATCATCCAGCATCTCGGACGGGATCACCTCGCGAATCACTTCCTCTTTTATGGCCTCGGTAAGTGTATCGTAGTCCACGTCGGGCTCGTGCTGGGCAGCTATGACCACGGTGTGGACCCTTAAGGGTTTTCCGTCCACATATTCCACAGTCACCTGGGATTTCCCGTCAGGTCGAAGCCAAGGCAGCCTGCCAGACTTCCTCACATGGGCCAGCCGCCTGGTAAGCCTGTGGGCCAAGTATATGGGCATGGGCATCAAGACGGGTGTGTCCTTGCACGCATAGCCGAACATGAGTCCCTGGTCTCCTGCGCCCTGCTCTTTGTAAAGGCCCTTTCCGTTGACACCAATGGCAATGTCGGGGGACTGTTTGTCAATGGAGGTGAGCACTGCGCAGGTCTCCCAATCAAATCCCATGGATGAATTGTTGTATCCAATGTCCTTGATGGTCTCGCGCACGATCTCCGGCATGTCCACCCAGGCCTTGGTGGTAATCTCTCCGGCAATGAATGCCATCCCGGTGGTGACAAGGGTCTCACAGGCCACCCGGGCATGAGGATCTTGTTCCATGATCTTGTCCAGGATATGGTCGGATATCTGGTCCGCGATCTTGTCGGGATGCCCCTCTGTCACAGATTCTGAGGTGAACAAAAAATTTGCTGGTTTCATATTCTTTTACTCCTTTCGGCTTATTTCTGCTCTGTTTGTTTCAACTATTCCGTGTTTCCGATGACCTTGTTATCAATCAACCGTGTATTTCCCACCCGAACGGCAAGGGCCACGAGATTGCTCTCCCCCAAGGTGTCAATCTCTTCAAGGGTTACGGGATCACATATGCTCACGTAGTCTATCTCGGTAAAGGGATGGGATTCAATGAACCTTACCATTTCCTCCTTTATGACCTTTGCACTCCTTTGGCCCTGTTTGAACATCTCTTCGGCAAGGTCCAACGATCTTTTTAATGACAAGGCCGAAGGCCGCTCATCCTCTGATAGATAGGCATTCCTGGAGCTCATGGCCAGGCCGTCGGGCTCCCTTACCGTGGGCACCCCGATGATCTGGATGTCCATGTTGAGGTCCATCACCATTCTACTTATCACAGCCAACTGCTGGTAGTCCTTCTGGCCGAATATGGCAATATGGGGCTTGGTTATATTGAATAGCTTGGCAACAACGGTGCAGACCCCGTCGAAGTGGCCGGGACGCGAGAGGCCGCAGAGGTGCTTGGTGAGGCGGGCCACTGAAACCGTGGTCTGGAATCCTTCTGGATACATCTCCTCCACCGTGGGCATGAACACTATATCAACACCCACACTTTTTGCCTTTCTTAGGTCACCCTCAGGGTCTCTGGGGTACCTCTCAAAGTCTTCTGACGGACCAAATTGTGTTGGGTTCACAAAGATGCTGATTACTAAAACGTCGGCGTGTCTCTTGCCAACCCTCATCAACTCCAGGTGGGCCTCATGGAGATAACCCATGGTCGGGACCAGTGCGATTGACTTGCCAGCGGTGCGCAGGACCTCTGCTCTGTCCTGCATCTTGTTGACCTTGTCTATTACTTCCACTGCAAATCCCCTTGTTTTCAACTGCTACCGGAACCCAGGGAGATGTAATACTGGGTCCCAGGCTTCACAGTGGCCATCTCACGGATCAAGCCATCCAGTTCTTCAGGGACATTGATAAAGTCCACATCCGAGGCATTCACCACAAGGAGCGGGGCCTCAGAATAATGGAAAAAGAAGTCATTAAATGCCTGGTTCACTGCATCCAAGTAGTCAAAGGATATGGACCTTTCATACCTTCTTCCCCGCTTCCTGATCCTTTCGGCCAATACTTCGGTGCGTGCCTGGAGGAATATCACCAGATCGGGCCGGGGCATCCTATCCTTGAGCAACGAATATATCTGCTCATAGAGCCAGAACTCGTTTTCATCCAGGTTTATGGCAGCGAAGATGCGGTCTTTTTCAAAAAGATAGTCTGCCACCACCACCTGGCGAAAAAGATCCATCTGGGAAATTTCCAGACCGTGTTGATACCGTCTCAAGAGAAAGAATACCTGGGTCTGGAAACAGTGTTTCTTGGGATTCTTGTAAAACAACGGCAAAAAAGGATTATCCTCTGTCTGCTCAAGCACTGCTCGTCCACCCAGCCTCTCAGAGAGCAGCCGGGCAAGCGAGGTCTTTCCCACCCCCAGTGGTCCCTCAACCACAATGTATGAATAAGGAAGCTGTAATCCTCCCAGATTTCCCATCATGAACTGAAGCCTCAAAGTTTTTCAATATAGCTCTATGGCAATGTGGAGTCAAACGCCCCCGGGCCTAATCCTGCCTCCCGCCTCTGATGAAAATTGCCCTCCCCCCAAGAGCTCCTAAAATGAAACAAGAAAGGGGAAATGCCTAGAATTTTTCGTAGTGGGTGAATTCAGCTATCTCCCTCCTCTTAGGGGCAGAGGCTCCTTTTGCAGGGTATCCCACAGGAATCATTGCCACCACCTCGTAGCCTTCCGGCACACCTAGTATTTCTTTTGCCTTGTCGTGGTCAAAGAGCCCCACCACCACGGTGCCCAACCCGAGATCCCAG
>JALVMN010000196.1 GCA_027027005.1 Desulfobacterales bacterium
CCCACGACGGAGCAGCCCTCCTTGCCCCGCTCTGGGAAAGATACGGCTCCCTTCCCCACATACCCATTGAGGAGGGAATGGTATTTACCCTTGAACCGAGGATTAACCTTCCAGAATACGGGGTTGTAAGTTTGGAGGAAATGGTGCTCCTTCACAAGGACGGCGCCCATTTCCTCTCTCCTCCTCAGCGCACCCTCTGGCTTGTAGGATAACCCCCTCGTTTAAAATTTTTTCCCAAAAAGGGACAGGTCCGATTTCCAGCTCTTAGCCTTAGCCCTTAGCCCTTAGCTTTTAGCTCAGTGCTTAAAGCCCCAAGCCCCCAAAAGGGGACACAAAAGGGGACAGGTCCGATTCAGTCCTACTAACTCCATGCTTACGAAAAACGTACGAAAAACGGGACAGGTCCGATTTTATTAGATTTTAGCCCTTAGCACTCAGCTCATAGCTCAATGCTGTGGTCTGTCCCTCACCCCAGTCTCAAAATGGGACTTTCTGTCCCAAAATGGGACTCGTGCGAACAAAGAACAGAAGCCAATCTGGAGGGCAAAGCCAAATTTTCAGTCTCAAAATGAGACAAAGGAGGGGAAAAATGAGGATTTTTCCGAAAGGTGAAATTTTCCTTTTTCCCTCTAATAGAGCCGAAACTCCGGAAATTGCTAATTTTGGCATGGAATTTGCCATAAATTGAAATGAAAGATAAAATAATGGGAAGTGAAAATGAGTTCTGGGAAGGAAAAACGGAAGGAGGAAAAAATGCTCAAACGCCTTAGCTTAGCTTTGCTTTTATTCCTCAGCCTTGGGCTTAGCTTTGGCTGGGCAGGGAGCCTAAACCAGGAACTATTTAAAGCAGTAAAGGCAGGCGATTTGGCCAAAGTAAAAGCGCTCATTTCAAAGGGAGCTGATGTAAATGCGAGGGACGAAAACAACGCCACACCATTTATGTGGGCTTGCTATAAGGGAAGCTTAGATATAGCTAAATATCTCGTCAGCAAAGGTGCTAATCCCGGATTAAAGGGCGTAATCTACCTTGATAAAGATAAGAAGAGCTATTACGGGAGTCCTCTTGCAGCCGCCTCAGGGGAAGGGCATATTCAAATAGTAAAGTATCTCATAGACGACTTAAAATTAAATGTGAATGAAAGAGAAATAACCCCTGAAGGAAAAAGTGAAGGCTGGACACCTCTTCTTTGGGCTGCAGATAGAGGCAAAGCTGAAGTTGTAAAATTCCTCCTTTCCCACGGTGCCGATGTAAATGCGAAAGATGGAAATGGCTCGACACCGCTTCATTATGCTGCCTGGGAAGGCCACAGGGAAATTGCAGAAATCCTTGTTGCTCACGGAGCAGATGTAAATGCGAAGAACAAATGGGGCCAGAGTCCGCTTTGGCCTGCTGCTTGGAAAGGTTCTCTTGAAATTTGCAAACTCCTTGTCTCGCATGGTGCGGAGTGGAACAAGGCAGTTCCCAATCGCGGTTTTCCAGCATCTCAGGCAGCCGCTGAAGACCATCTTGAGGTTGTAAAATACTTCATTGAAGAATTGGGTTTTGATCTAAACGCCAAGGACAAAGATGGCTGGACACTCCTTCACTGGGCAGCAGCCTTTAATGCCCCCGAGGTAGCCTCCTATTTGATAAGAAAAGGTGCAGATGTGAATGCGAAGGACAATGATGGCGAGACTCCGCTTCATATAGCTGCATGGAAAAACAGCAACGAAGTTGCAAAGGTTCTTCTTTCAAATGGAGCTGATGTTAACGCAACTGCCCCTAAGGGCTGGACACCACTCCATATAGCCGCCTATAAAAACCACAGCGAAATTGCAAAAACCCTCCTTTCCCATGGCGCAAACCCAAATGCTAAACTCACAGGTGAGGTAGAACTTTCCCTTACTTTTTATTCCGGCTATACCCCTCTTCATGTGGCTGCGGAAA
This sequence comes from Desulfobacterales bacterium, assembly GCA_027027005.1. Classification (GTDB taxonomy): domain Bacteria; phylum Desulfobacterota; class DSM-4660; order Desulfatiglandales; family Desulfatiglandaceae; genus JALVMN01. The sequence continues at coordinate 1,928 of JALVMN010000196.1, forward strand.
TGGGAAACAGCGAGGTTGCAAAGGTCCTCATAGCGCATGGAGCGGATGTAAATGCAAAGGATGAATATGACTACACTCCCCTTTATCATGCCCTTTCAAAGTTTTTTTACCCTAATTATTCTGTAGCAGAACTCCTCCTCTCTCATGGTGCGGACCCAAATGCGAAGACGAACAAGTCGGGCTGGACTTTGCTTCACTGGGCAGCAGCGTATGGCAGGACAAAAGTTGCAAAGGTTCTCCTCTCCCATGATGCAGATCCAAATGCGAAGGACAAAGATGGCAGCACCCCGCTGCATTTTGCTGCCTGGAATGGCTACCCCGAATTTACAAAACTCCTCCTCTCGCACGGTGGGAACCCAAATGCGAAGGACAAAGATGGGAGGACCCCCTTACATTCGGCTGCAGCGGCAAGCGAAACTGAGGTTGTCAAACTTCTCCTTTCCCACGGTGCCGATGTAAACGCAAGGGACGAAAATGGCTGGACCCCGCTGCATATGGCTGTAAAGTACGGCAGAACTGAAATTGCAAAACTCCTCCTCTCCCACGGTGCTGATGTAAATGCGAAGACCGCTGAGAAATGGGAAGAATACCCTGAAGGTTCTACTCCATTGGATGTTGCTAAAATCGCAGGGAAAGGTGAAATGGCCTCCCTTCTTATCTCCCATGGAGGAAAAGCTAATATTTGGGGAATAGAGGTTGCCACTAAATCCCTTTTTGAAGCAGTAAAGGAAGGGAATGTCAAGAGGGTCAAAGTCCTTCTTAAAGGAGGAGCTGATGTAAATGCGAAGGTCAAAGATGGCTGGACTCCTTTACATGAGGCCGCGAGCGAAGGCAAAGCCGAAATTGCAAAACTCCTCCTCTCCCACGGTGCTGATATTCTTGCAAAGACAAATTCTGGCTATACCATTCTTCATGCTGCAGCCCATGGAGGCCTTACTTGGCTTGTTGAACTTTGTATAAAGAAAGGAGCTGATGTAAATGCGAAGGACAAAGAAAATGGCTGGACCCCGCTTCATGAGGCTGCATCCTTCGGTAAAACCGAAGTTGCGAAGATTCTCCTCTCCCACGGAGCGGATGTAAATGCGAAGAACGATAAAGGATGGACCCCGCTTCATTATGCTGCTTTATTTGGCCACAGGGAAGTTGCAAAGCTTCTCATCTCCCATGGGGCGAATCCATATGCAAAGAATGCAGACGGTGTTACTCCTTTACATATCCTTGCGAAGGACAAGGAATTAGTCTCACTTCTTACCAACTATGAGAATTTCTTTAAGGCTGTGGCAAAGGGGGATATTGAAAGGGTAAAATCCCTCCTGGCTAAAGGTGTTAATGTGAATTTGAGGTTTGGATACGGCATCACTCCGCTTCATGTGGCTGTTAGTTATGGTTACGGTAAAATAGTATCGCTCCTCCTCTCCCACGGTGCGAACCCAAATGCAAAAGAGAACAAATATGGCGAGACCCCGCTACATAAGGCTGTAATGGAGGGTCATACGGAAATTGTAAAACTTCTCCTTTCCCATGGTGCTGATGTGAACGCAAAGAGAAAAGACGGAGGAACCCCACTTCATCTGGCAGCCGGGAAAGGAAATGTAGAAATTGTAAAACTCCTCCTTGCCCACGGGGCTGATGTAAATGCGAAAAGCAACTCCGGCTGGACCCCGCTGCATTTGGCTGCAAAGGAAGGCGAAACCGAAGTGGCAAAACTCCTTCTTTTCCACGGTGCAGACCCAAATGCGAGGGATGAAGATGGTAACACCCCGCTATATGTGGCTGCCATAGAGGGCAAAACCGAAATTGCAAAGGTTCTTCTTTCTCACGGCGCTGATGTAAATGCGAAGGGGGAAAAGGGCGGGACCCCCCTACATGTGGCTGCTTGGAAAGGGCACACCGAAATTGTGAACCTTCTTATCTCAAATGGAGCTGATATTAATGCAAAAGACAAAGACAGCCTCACCCCGCTTTTTATGGCTATTGTAAATGGCCATACCAAAGTTGCGAATCTCCTACTCTCCCATGGTGCGGACCCAAATGCGAAGAATAAAGATGCCACCACCCCGCTCCATGTGGCTGCAAGGTATGGCAAAACCGAAGTTGCAAAACTTCTTCTTTCGCGTGGTGCGGACTCGAATGCGAAGGACAACGATGGCTGGACCCCGCTGCATGCGGCTGCAAGGTATGGGGGAACCGAAGTTGCAAAACTCCTCCTCTCTTATGGTGCCGACCCAAATGCGAAGGACAACGATGGCGAGACCCCGCTGCATGAGGCTGCCTGGTATGGCCACACCGAAGTTGTGAAACTTCTCATTACAAATGGAGCTGATGTCAATTTGAAGGACAACCTCGGCCTCACTCCCCTTTATACAGCTATTCTAAAGGGCCAAACCGAAGTTACAAAGGTTCTCCTCTCCCACGGGGCGGATGTAAATGCAAAAGTCACTGTAGGCGATTACAAAGGGTTGACACCGCTTCATATAGCAGTCGCAAAGGGCAATATAGAGATTGTAAAACTTCTCCTTTCCCACGGCGCCAATGTGAACGCTTTAACCACCAAAAAGGCTGAAAACCTCCCCGCAGGTTCTACCCCTCTGGATGTGGCGATAATCGCCGGAAAAACCGAAATTGCCAAACTTCTCCTCTCCCACGGAGCCCGGTGCAACATAACCTGCAGCAGGTAAATTAGCCCAAAATAAAACAAAAACTAAAATGGATGGCGGACTATAACAACCCTGTAGCCCAGAGCATATTAACCATATTAACCAAATATTTCCACTGATCACTGACCGCTTACCCTGGTGGGGGAGCCTCTGCTAAAATCTTCCTCGGAATCTTTCTTATCTTTTTCTTTTCGGGACAGGTCCAATTTGAAATTTGATATAATTTCCCCATGAGCCGCATCGCCAGAGCATACATAAAAACCTCCTCCCTCTCCTACTACCACCTCATCTC
>JALVMN010000197.1 GCA_027027005.1 Desulfobacterales bacterium
ATGCCATGTGCCGTACAGGCGGACCTGGCGTTTCAGGCTCTTCGACGACAGCCTGGGTTACTACGGCAACTTCGATAACAGGTTCGGCTACAATGTCCTGCCTGGCGGTGACGGTACCATGATGGCATTCCCCGGGCCGTATGCACTGTCCCCGGTATATGGGACTTCTCCCGGCTATGGTATTCCGCATTTCCATATGTCATCCCAGCACATAGATGCAGATGGCAATGGCGTTGTCCCAATGGATTTCGTCATCCAGATGGTGGAATACTTCAACATGAACGGCTCGTCCGATCCTGGACAGATAGTCAATGGAATGCCCACCAACTTCTCCTTTGATTTCTGGAAGTATTTTTACGATATGTTCCTGGAACAGTACAAGGCAATGGGCGTTCCCCTTAACTATGATCCACAACACGATAACGAGAACTTCCCACCGCTTTATTGGGCCAACGGCACCAACGGCTATCCCCAGGTGGTGATCGGCAATCCCATCACTATTTTGACATGGGTGGATGCAAACCCGCAGCCGGATCATGACATGAGCGCAATAGCCTACAGCGGTGCCAAGGTGCTGTATCTCAAGGAGATAAATGCTGCCATAAGGTCTTTCATGCCTCCGGTTCAACTTGGCGTGGTCGATCCCATGACCCTTGCCATGATACCGGCCAACGATCCTTCCTGGGCCCAGAACCCGAACGTAGGAAAGATAGTGCTCAAGGACAGCGGGTACGTAATCTTCGACCATACCGGGGACATGTATCCAGACCTGTGGTGGCCGGAAGATGTGAGGGCCATGCAGGAAGCACTGACCAAGGTACTGAAGGCAGAAGGTGAGACCGATCCCATGCCCGTGCTTTTCATTGCAGCCCATTACTTCTCTGACTCCCATGGCGTCCAGCCCGCTGAAAAGGCCCTTGGAGCCCAGTCATGTCTGGACTGCCACGGTGATTACACAAAGGATCCGGGGGCACACAGGGCAACAGACCGTGTAATAGTCTATGCCCCTTGGGCTCCGCCCTTCTTTACAGACGAGAACAGGGTGCTCAAGTATGATCCCGAGGCAGTGCCGGAAGACGCTCCCATCTGGATGAAAAGGAGCGGAATGGTTCCTGCCAATCCCAATGGCCTCTTTATAGTGGACGGTGAAGTGGCTTATATCGAGCCAATCCAGGCGAACGGTTTGTCAGTTCTTGGTGCCAGGGCCGAGGATGTCTTACATCTAAGCAAGCATCATGCTGAGGAGCTCTTCTACATGGTTGCCGAGGGCACGGTTCGAGGCGACGAGATAGAAGAAATCGATCCAAGCCAGCTCACCCAGGAAGAGCAGGAAACAGTGTATGCAAGACAGGTAGTAAACAGCCCCTGGAACCAGAAGCTCTACTTCTACATCCCGGTTGAACTGAAACAGGAGATTGCAGAATGCGGTTTCCAGCCCACGGCTGAACCTCTCTATCTCCAGGGAGAAGGTATGGCAGAGGGCTACGTGCTGAAACTCGG
>JALVMN010000198.1 GCA_027027005.1 Desulfobacterales bacterium
TGCGGCCATGGGACTGAAGGGGAAAAATACAAGGGTCATCGTGCCCACCCTTGGTGGAGCATTTGGCTCAGGCCTGGATACCCATGGCTATGAATATATTGCCATACTACTTGCTTACAAGACCGGGAGACCAGTTAAGATAGTCCTTAATAGAGAACAGGAATTCATGGCCACATCTCCCCGTCAGCCAACCAAAGCCCACATTATACAGGGATGCGACAAAGAGGGCAGACTCACTTTCAGAGAAGTAAAAATGATCCTTGACAATGGCGCTTATACCTCATGGGGGGCAACCACACCAAGCGTTATGATGTTACCCATAAGCTCCCTTTACAGGGTCCAGAATGTCTTTTTCAGGGCAACCCTTTATTACACCAATAACACATACTGTCAGGCCATGAGGGGCTATGGAAATCCACAGGCCACATTCTGCATAGAAAGCAATATTGATCATCTGGCAGAGGAAGCAGGTATTGACCCTTATGAATTCAGGCTGATTAACAGGAATATATCTAATGAGGTCTCTCCAATGGGATTGAACATAACCACATGTGGAATGAAAGAGTGCCTTGATGCAGTGGCAGAAAAACTGAACTGGAAGGAAAACAGAGCAAAATCAACTCCCAGCAACGGCAAGGTAAGGGGTGTTGGGATGGCCGCCCTTTTACATGTGGGAGGGGGAGCAAGGGTTTATCGCTCAGATGCCACAGGAGTGATCCTGAAACTGGATGACTTTGGAAATGTCTCAGTGATAGTCGGTGCAGTGGAGATGGGACAGGGTATAAATGCCGCCCTTACACTTGCAACTGCTGAGGCCCTTGGAGTTACCCCTGATAGGGTTCAGGTAATATCAGGGGATACGGCCATGTGCCCCTGGGATGTGGGAACCCATGCAAGCAGAGGGGCATTTACAGCGTGCAGTGCTGTTATCATGGCTGCCGGAAAGGTCAGGGAAAAGATATTCAAACTGGCATCTGAACACTTCATGCAAAGGGTCCTATCCAAACTTAAGAAAAAGCAGAAAAAAGATCCATCTTTTAAAATTCCTGATCTTGATTATGAAAGGATATTTGACCCTTCAGAATTTGATATGAAGGATAATGTAATCTTTCTTAAAGAAGAATCTGATAACCCACTGTTAAGGGTTGGACTGGATGAGATACTGAGAGCAGGTCACTACAAGGAGCAGGGCACCATGATAGTTGAAGAGGCATTCTTTGACCCTCAAAACCAGATGATAGATATGAAAACAGGAAAAGGCAATCTTTCAGAGACATATATTTTTGGTGTTCAGGGAGCTGAAGTGGAGGTTGACCTTGAAACAGGCAAAGTCAAGGTGCTCAGGATGGTTGCAGCCCATGATGTGGGAAAGGTGCTGAATGAGCAGACCATCAGGGGCCAGGTTTATGGTGGAGCAGTTATGGGGCTTGGTTATGCACTTAGTGAAGAATATAAGACAGAGAAGGGCAAAAATCTGAATCCCAGTTTCCTTGATTATA
>JALVMN010000199.1 GCA_027027005.1 Desulfobacterales bacterium
TTCATCTGGGTGGTGAGGTGTTCTTCACCGATCATACGCAGAAAAAGCTGGGGGGTCGCATTATCAGAGACAACCATCTTTCTGGCCTCAATTTCAGTCCCATCCAAGAGCCTTATGCCTTTTGCCTTCCCATTTTCGATGATCACCTTGTCAACTTCTGAGTTAATAAAATATTCCACCCCAAGCTTTTTGCCTGCCGATACCAGTGCATCAGTTATGGCCTGAGTGCCTCCCTTAGGGATTGCCGCGGTCTCCCAGCCTAACACCAAATGTATGGTTGCAAAGGTATACATAAGGCCAGGAACGTCGTCAGGATAAATCCCAGAGGAGGTGAGAAAACCCCTGAGGGTCAAGATCCTCAATTCCTCACTCTCAAAAAAGTAGTGGGCAATTTCCTTGGCGGTCATGAATTGCATAGAGGGGTCAATACCGCTCTTTGGATTGCTCATGAGTTCTTCCAGGGGATCCGGGACCCCATAAGGTGTGGGTACAGAGTACCTATGTCTGGCAAATGCGGGCCTGATTATCTCTTTGTATTTTTCTGTCCAGTCCAGATAAGCCTCTGCGTCTGCCTTTGAGAAACGGGAAATCTGTTCGTAGGTTTTTCTTACATTTTTTTCGCTAAACTCTGTCTCACCCGTTTTTGGATCTACCACTGGGAAGCCGGCGTAGGCAACGTACGAGGTACCATCATCAAAGATTATAGCTTCATTTGTGTCCGGAAAAACATATTCCAGCCCTTCGTCCCGAAGGTTGAATTCCTTATAGGCAGGGTGGCCGTAAAAGCGGGTGAAGTGTGCGCAAAAATTACTACGAAACCCTGGTGCCGGTGTGTCATCAAAAGAAACCGCTCCTCCCCCCAGATGATCCAGCCGTTCAAAAACCCCGACACTCAGGCCGGCTCTGGCCAGATATGGTGCAATGATCGTCCCGTGATGTCCGCCCCCAATAACAACTGCATCATAAACCTTATCAGCCATCTAATCCCTCCCTTTTGCTGATGTTGATTTACCAAGATATCATTTAAGAGACATGAACACTGCGGCCAGCTTTTCAGCCTTTTCTTCAGCAGAACTACCTTCAATGAACTGGCATTCCCTTCTCATATCGGGTGGCGACAATAGCTCTACAATATCCATTCGTTGCAATGAGTCCGGAGAGGATACGAATTCTCCTGCTTCCCATGTGGGGATAGAAGAGGCTCTTTTGAGCATCTTCAGCATCTTGGTCCTTGATACATACCTCAGCTCACCGACCTCGTTGCTCACCGTTACCAAGGCTGGCATTGGAGCCCTAACTTGCTCGTAGCCTCCGGGAATATTCTTTTTCACAAGAATGTAACTACCCTCCACCTTAATCTCGCGGGCAAGATTGATAATGGGCACTTTAAGTATCTCTCCCAAGATGAGCCCAACCTGACCAGAGTCCCAGTCCCCTGCTTGCCTCCCGGTCAAAATCAGGTCATATTCTCCGATCTTCCTTATTGCATCGGCCAGAGCCAGGGCGGTGGAGTAGCTGTCCAATTTTTCGAAGGCACTATCTTGGAGAAGTATCAGTTCGTCGGCTCCTGCTGCCAGTGCCTTTCTCAGAACCGTGTCTGATAGCTTCTTGCCGAGGCTAAGCACGGTGATGGAGCCGCCAACGTCCTCTTTGAGGCGAAGGGCGGCCTCCAATGCGTTTTCGTCAAAAGGATTGATCACAAGAGGCGCATCAACAATCACTTCCTTGTTTTCGGTATCTACACTCACGTCAGATAAGGGCGCTTCGGGATCAGGGATTTGCTTTGCACAGACTATTATGCGCAATTCGCTCATGATGCCTCCTCCAGTTTTTTTATGAGGGCAGGGATGACTTCCTCGTAATCTTCCACAACCCCATAATCAGCGACCTTGAACATATTGCAGTCACGGTCCGTATTGATAGCGATTATCTTCTTGGAACGGATCATTCCCACGAGATGCTGAATTGCCCCAGATATACCTACTGCTACATAGATATCTGGCGAGATCATGCTACCGGTGAGCCCAACCTGGTGATCTGAAGAAATCCATCCTTTATCAACCGCCACCCGGCTGCATCCTATCATCACATTGCCGAACCACTTGCTCAGTACGTTGGCCAAGTCTTCCAGGACCTCGAACCCTTCCTCATCTCCCAATCCTGCTCCGCCTGAAATCACAACGTTTGCTTTATCAAGGGAGACCACCTCTTCTTTGACCACTTCTATAGATTCCACTTTGACAAGACCTTCATCCAGGTCCAGTGAGATATCTATTACTTCTGCTTGTGGCTGGACCTCTTGAGCCGGTTCAAAGACCTTCGGTCTAACCGTGGCCATTTGAGGGTCTCCACTACATTTAAGAACAGAAGTTGCATTGCCACCCGAAACAGGCTTGGTTCGAAGCATTAGCTGGGTCGAAGGGTCAATGGACAGATCAATACAGTCTGTAGTGAGTTTTGTGTCTAGTCGGTAGGCCAAGCGGGGGCCTAACTCCATGCCCTTATGGTCGTGTGCCATTAAGAATACCCTGGGATTAATCTGCCTGCATGCCTGGTCTAAGGCAGAGAGCCAGAGATCCGGGATAAAATTTTTCAGTAATGGATGTTCTATTTTGTAAACTCGGGCAGGGCCGTAAGCAACCGCCTTTTCGGCCAGATCAGAGATATCATCTCCAAGAAGGGCGACAGATAAGTCCCCTCCTAAATCTTTGGCGAGCTTATTTCCGATACCCAACAATTCAAGGGTTGTCGTGTCCAAGGCTCGGTCCTTTTCTTCGCCGAGTACTAAAACTTCATTCATCTTGATCCTCCAGGAAACTAGGCAAGAAGCCCAAACTGTTATGACTCAAACTGCTATGTTTTTTATTGACTTGTCAAAGCAATTGATTTTATGCTCTTATAAGATTTTCTTATGTAGACTTCAGTAGAATTGACCTTCATGCAAATCAATTTGAACCAACTGAGGGCTTTTTATCTTGTGGCTAAAGAAGGAAATGTCACAAGGGCCGCTGAAAAACTTTTTGTCACACAGCCGGCTGTGACCATGCAGGTTCGTTCTTTGGAAGAAATGCTTCAAGTGAAGCTGTTCAATAGAATTGGCAAGAAGATTGAATTGACATCTATGGGGGCAGAGCTTTTTGTCTATGCACAAAAGATATTTGAGATTGTCGAAGAGCTGGAATACTTCCTAGATAGTCACAAGGAACTGCGGGAAGGTTCACTAACAATTGGGACAACCCGCAGCTTTGCAAGGCATTTGATGCCGGGCCTGTTATCCCGGTTCCAGGAAAACTTCCCAGGTATCAGGGTTTATTTGAAGGAGGGAAGTTCTCAGGAGATTGCCGACGGGCTTCTTGAGTTTAAGTATGATCTCGGAGTAATAGGGGAATTTCGCAGTAGAGGCAAACTGAAGATATTACCTTACAGTAAAGAAGAGTTCTGTCTGGTAGTGTCACCAAAGCACAGATTTGCCTCCAGAGAAACGGTATCAATTAAGGAACTCGCAGGAGAGCCAATCATCATCAGAGAGGAAGGGTCGGGGTCAAGAAAGGCAATATTGTCCTTGCTCAAAGAACATGGTATTGAGCCTTCTGTGTTGGTGGAGGCGGGGAGTGTGGAATTCATTAAGGAATATGTTATCAAGGGGAGGGGGGTTTCATTTCTTTACAGACCTGAGGTGGAACTCGAGGCAAGAATGGGCCTTCTCATACCGCTCGATATTGAGGAGGGTCCAATATTTGTTCAGACTTATCTGGTTTTTCCGAGAGATATGGAGTTATCCCTGTCTGCGAAGGCCTTTCTGAGCTTGATTGAGTCGAAGTCGTAGATTTTGTGGCGCACTGGGACTTGGCCAAGAGTATGGACGCGATGGTGTTTGGCAGGGCCAAGAAAATGGAGTCGAATTCTAAGAAAGAGATCTGGATTAAAGACTGGCCGAGATTCATCAATAGATTGTTCCTAGATGCTGAACCATATCTTTCTGTCAGAGGAGATATGCCGCATGCGAAAGTATCTCACGGTTACGCAATAGTGTTGATGAAAGAAGAGGGCGGAGACCAGAGGATAATTGAGCCTGCGATTATTTTGCATGATGTGGGATGGTCCCGATTGGAACGGCAGGCAATAAGTGCAGCATATGGAGTAAGGGCCAAGGGATCTGAGTGGCGCAATCTCAATAGAGTTCATGAGGAAGCCGGTGAGGCAATAGCAAGAGAAATTCTAGAAGGATATTCTTATGATCCATCACTTATCGAGACCATTGCCTCTATAATACGGGCACACGACTCAGGTGAGGAGGCCCGGTCTATCGAGGAAGCAGTGGTAAAAGACGCGGATAAGCTATGGCGTTTTTCAGAGATTGGGTTTTCCGTGGAGACGAGGAGACAAGGGATTAGTCCAATGGAGCTTTACCAACACCTTGAGAACAACAGAGAGAGCTGGTTTTTCACCCGTACTGGATTAAGACTGGCTGAAAAGGAGCTTCAAAGACGCAAATATTTGTTAAAGCCTCAGAAGGATCATTATCCAACTATCTGAGGAACAGAGGATGATTCTTGAAGGGATCATTGGCAGTGTCTAAGAGAATTGAAACCAGTGATCGCTGAGAACGATGAGAGATGATCTTTTGGCCACTCCTGGTATCGCAAGAACACCTGCTGCACGGCAATGCGCCCAATGAGCATATCCCTCTATTAGTCCGCCCTTTCTGCTAGAGACTTTATGACAGTAAGCAGATCTATTCGAGAGATGATTACATGTTCTGGTCCCCGTTGTTGCAGTCTGTCTAGATAATAAGGTGTGGGGCATCAATTAAGTATTTATAGAAATTTGTAAATACGAGATTCTCCGGTTTCGAGGTCCAGGTAGAGCATCTTGTTCCTGAAAGGCTCACCGCGTCCCAAGAGGATCTTCAGCACCTCCATGGCCTGATGGGTGGCCACCAGGGCGGCGGTCATGGGAGGCACACCAAGGACCGCCTCTGGCCTGGTGGAGGGATCTTGTGAGGACTCGGGATCTCCGTAGATGGATTCAAGGCCGTTGTCCTCGGGAAATATGGTCATTACCTGTCCTTCGAAGCCCGCAAGGGCGCCGTGAACAAGCGGTATCTTGAGTTCTCTGGAAAGGGCCTGAAGTACAAATCTGTCTTTTATGTTATCCAGGGCATCCACCATCACATCAGCCCCTGAAAGGATCTCTGCGCCATTTTCCCGGGTAATCCTGGTGCGGATGCCTCTCACTTCAACAGAAGGGTTTATGGCCTCAATCAAGGAGGCGGTCTCCAGAGCCTTTTCCTTGCCGATGGAGTGGGTAAAGGCAGCAGCCTGGCGGTTCAGGTTGGTCTCGTCAAACAAATCTCCGTCAACAGATGTGATCCTACCAATCCCCACCCTTCCCAAAAGCATTGCCACATTTCCTCCAAGCCCCCCTGCCCCTACGATACAAACAGAGGAGCGAAGTAGCTTGAGCTGCTCTGAACCAGACAATATCTCCCGGTTCCTCACATAGCGAAAGGGCCAAATGCCGATGGAGAGCGCTGCTTCATAGACTTCCTTTAAGGGCACACGAGAAGAGTCAGCCAGACTCAAGGCATCTTTTTCCGAAAGGACCCTGATCTTTCTACCTGCCGGATCTGTGTAAGAAAGAGAGGATTTTTCAATCGAGGGCTGCAAGTGCTTATCTTGTTTTTCGGTCATCTCCTGACTCTATCCTTTCCCGTTTCCGCGTCTCCCTGAGTATACCAAGGAATATCCTATAAGGCCCCGGGGTGCCGTATGGAAAGAAGGAAACCCTGTCACCAGGGTTAATAGGGTCATGGATATTGATTACCCTGCCGTTTCTAAAGACCACCTCCACCTGGGCCAAGGGAAGCCCAATGGCCGAGGCCAGTTGGGAAGCGGTGCAACCTGTAGGGGCTATCCTGTACTCAAAGCGATAGGGTCTGCCGTTTGCCTCCATGGCCTTTCTCAAGGACCCAAACACCCCCACCTCCACCGCGCTCTCCTCTCTTCCCATACCTTTTTAGCCACCTCCCACTGCAGGGAAAAGGGCGAGGCGCTCTCCACCCTGGACTAGGTAATCTCCATCCACCTTTCTCCCATTGACCATGGATATCTTTACCCTGTCCCATGGGATACCGAGGCGCTCACATAGCTCCCTGACCAGTACAGGTTCTTCCACTTGGAGCTCGAGCCCAGAGTGTGGGTCATAGTCCGGCACAAAGCCCCTCAGGGTGGAACTGAGTATTATCTTTACGCCATGAGCCATGATCTTTTACTTTCCTTACTTGTTAAGAGAGTTATGATTATGAATCAAGGCCCGTGTGGGTGTCAATGTGATTCAGCCCAGTAGTTATATCAAATTTGATATAACCCGTTGAATTTCCAACTATAATTTTGTTGCCCTTCCAATGTCTTTATGGCATTAATAATAAAGGATTTTGTGTCCTAGCTCCGGTCGATCCAACAAGGTCCACTTCGGTTCCATGTTGTCCATTAACCCCACCTAAGATGAAAGGAGGCCGCCATGTTCAAGATCTTGAGAGTCAATATGTCAGACCTATCGGTAAGGGCTGAAGAGATTCCAAAGGAATATGAGGGCCTGGGGGGGCGAGGGCTTACCTCTGCCATAGTGGCCCATGAAGTCCCTCCAACCTGCTCACCCATTGGCCCCAATAACAAGCTTGTGTTTGCCCCTGGCCTGTTGGGTGCCACGGCATGTGCCAATTCAGGCCGTATCTCGGTAGGTGGCAAGAGCCCGCTTACCGGTACCATAAAGGAATCCAACTCAGGAGGACAGGCCGGGCAATACTTGGCCCGCCTGGGCATTGCCGCCATAGTGGTGGAAGGCATGCCAGAGGAAGGAAAGCTCTACAAGCTGTACGTAGGGAAGGATAAGTTTGAACTGAGCCCTGCAGATGACCTCAAGGGACTTGGCAACTACGATACAGTGGACAAACTGAAGGCCCAGTTTGGAGAAAAGGTGGGATATGTGAGCATTGGGCAGGCAGGAGAGTGGAAGCTGGCAGGGGCTAGCGTGGCCTTTACTGACAGGGAGTTGCGACCCACGCGACACGCAGGCCGCGGGGGCATGGGAGCCGTGATGGGCTCAAAGGGGCTCAAGGCCATCATAGTGGATCCTGCAGGGGGTGAGCTTGCCCCCTTGGTGGACAAAGAGGCCTTCAAAGAGGCATCCAAGCGCTTTACTCAGGCGCTGAAGGAACACCCTGTCACCAGCCAGGGCTTGACCAATTACGGCACTGATATCCTCATCAACATCATCAATGAAGCAGGCGGGCTTCCCACCCGGAATTTCAGCTCGGGCCGATTCGAAGGGGCTGAAAAGGTGGCCGGAGAGACCCTCAACCAGGTCACCCAGGAACGGAACGGCGTGGTGAGCCACGGGTGCATGTCCGGCTGCATCATACGCTGCTCTGGAATCTTCCTGGACCAGCAGGGAAATTATGTCACGAAATGGCCTGAATACGAGACCGTATGGGCATGGGGGCCCAATTGCGGGATTGATGACCTGGATGCCATTGCAAGGATAGACAGGGCCTGTGATGACTACGGGCTGGATACCATTGAGATAGGGAACTCAATGGCAGTGGCCATGGAGGCAGGGGTAATCCGGTTTGGTGATGCAGCTGGCGCAGAGCAATTGCTGGCAGAGATAGGCAAGGGATCTCCCATGGGAAGAATTTTGGGCTCTGGTGCGGCCATTGTGGGCAAGACCTTCGGGGTGAGAAGGGTTCCCGCGGTAAAGGGGCAGGCCCTTCCTGCCTATGACCCAAGGGCCATAAAGGGGATCGGGGTGACCTATGCCACCTCCACCATGGGCGCAGACCACACTGCAGGCTATGCAGTGGCCACCAATATCATGAAGGTGGGAGGTGATGTGGACCCCCTCAAGACAGAAGGCCAGGTGGAACTCTCGAGGAATCTTCAGATTGCAACAGCAGTCATAGACACCCTGGGCCTGTGTCTCTTTGTGGCCTTCCCGGTGATGGACATGCCTGATGCCTTTAACGCAATTGTGGATATGGTAAATGCCAAATACGGCCTTTCCATGACAGCAGACGATGTAACTGCCCTTGGTCAAAAGATTTTGAAGATGGAGCGTAACTTCAACACAAGGGCAGGGTTTAGCCCTGCAGATGACAGACTGCCTGAATTTTTCATGACCGAAAAGCTCCCGCCTCACGACGAGGTGTTTGACATCAAGGAAGAAGAACTGGACACCCTGTTCAACTTTTAAACCCCTCAATGGAAGCCACCTGCCAGGGGCCCCACAGAATATAGGGGCCCTTGGCAGTTTTTTGACCTTTACAGCCCGCTACAATATTCCTCTAAGTTCAATGAGATAATACTTTTCATGGCATGGTGCTTTGTGATAAATTAATTTCAATTAGTTTTGATAGAGGCCTTGTGTGGGGATGTAGCTCAGCTGGGAGAGCGGTACGTTCGCAACGTACAGGTCGGGGGTTCGAATCCCCTCATCTCCACCATATTTTTGTTCACCCTAGCCCCGCAAAGAGGCAATCTTGATGAATCGGCGATCCACCATTGAAAGGGACACCAAAGAGACCAAAATAAAATTGGCCTTGAACCTGGACGGCACGGGCAAGACCAAGATCAACAGCGGAATTCCTTTTTTTGATCACATGCTAACCCTCATGGCATCTCACGGTTACATGGATCTGGAGCTTGAGGCAAGCGGTGACATTAAGGTCGATTACCACCACACAGTGGAAGACGTGGGCATATGCCTGGGTAATGCTATCAGAGAGGCCCTGGGTGAGAGAAGGGGCATAAGGCGCTTTGGTGAGGCCACCATTCCCATGGATGAGGCTCTGGCAAGAGTTGCGGTAGATTTGTCTAACCGGCCTTTTCTGGTTTACCAAGTGGAGATGAAGAGGAGCCTAGCCGGTGACTTTGACATAAACCTGGCTGGTGAGTTTTTCAGGGCCTTGGTCAACAATTCGGGCATGGCCCTCCATATTGACCTTTTGAGGGGGGATGATCCCCATCACGGGTGCGAGGCTGTATTTAAGGCCTTTGGAAGGGCATTGGATGTTGCCTGCACCCTGGAGCCTCGGAGTTCAGAAAACATTCCTTCCACCAAGGGAATCCTTTGAATCTGGCCCTCTTATCATGAATATCACCGTCCCCTTTTCCAAAAATGCAATGAGATTTCTTTTCCTGACCACTTTTGCCACTCTCATGGCCTGTGCCACACCTTTTTTCGGGCAGTCCCCTACCCCTGTACCAAATAACATCAGGAAGATAGTTGTCCTTGGGTTTTGGCCTGCACTTGGACCTGATGATTCCCCAAGGGCATTTAGGTCGCCCTTTACGGGCAGGATATTCATGTCTGAGCCTGTGCCCATGAGGGCCCCTGAGGAGATGACTCAGGCCTTGTACCGGGGGCTTGTGGAAAGGGAATACGATGAAGATTACGTGTTTCTCCCTCCGGGGCAGGCAAGGGGTGTGAAAGGGGCCATTGAGAGCAAGGGAATGGAGGCCTTGGTCTCCATTGATCTAGCCAGAGAAGTGGGTATGGCCTTGGATGGGGATGCAGTGCTTGGGGGCATCATCTACCGGTGGAAAGAAAGACAGGGAAGCCCCTATGCTGCCCAAAGGGGAGCTTCGGTGGCCTTTGAGATATTCCTCTTGGAGGTGGACACAGGAATCCTGCTTTGGCGCTGGAAGTTTGACAAGACCCAGCTCCCCCTCTCTGAAAATCTACTGGATATGGAGACCTTTCTCGGTGGAGGGGGCAAGTGGATGACGGCAAGGGAGCTGGCCTTTCTTGGACTGGAAAAATTCTTCAAGCGATTTCCCCTGAAATAGACCATGCTAGTTATTCCAGCCATAGATCTGAAAGATGGTCGTTGTGTAAGGCTGAGGCAGGGAGACATGAAAAAGGAAACGGTCTTCTCTGATAGGCCGGATGAGGTGGCCCGCAAATGGGAGGCCATGGGGGCCCAAAGGATTCACGTGGTGGACTTGAACGGCGCGGTGGAAGGGAGGCCCGTAAACAGGAATTCCATTGAGAAGATCGTAGGGGCCGTCTCTGTACCCATCCAACTGGGAGGTGGCATCAGGGATCTGGACACTGTGGCTGCCTATTTGTCTCTAGGTGTGAGCCAGGTAATACTCGGAACCGTTGCCCTTGAAAGACCTGCCCTGGTGATAGAGGCGGCCGAGAGGTATCCGGGAAAGATAATGCTAGCCATTGATGCCATGGGCGGCAAAGTGGCATCCAGGGGGTGGACGGCTAAAGGGAAAGTCGGCCCCTTGGAGCTTGCCCGGCAATTCGACGACATTGGCCTTGAGGCCTTTATTTATACTGATATCTCCAGAGACGGAATGAAGACAGGGCCAAACATAGCCGCGACAAGGGCCCTGGCCAAGGAGGTGGTGACCCCTGTGATTGCCTCGGGAGGGATCTCTGGGCTGGAGGATGTGAAGGCGGTCCTGGAGCTCAAGGGGGTTGGTGTCATGGGGATGATAACCGGACGGGCGCTTTACGACGGCAACCTGGATCTGGGTGAGGCCATTCGACTGGCAATGGAGGTGGATAAAAAATAAGTTTGGTATTTGACAAATCAAAAAAAAGTATTATACTGAAAATTTACGGTTTGAACATCGGGGGCGGAAATGGCACTTCATGACCGGATCGTGGAAGACCTCAAGGAGGCCATGCGGTCCAAGGACCAGTTGAAAACCTCCTGCCTTAGAATGCTCAAGACATCCATCAAGAACAAGCAGGTTGAGAAGGGAAGAGAACTTGAGGACTCCGAAATCCTGGCGGTCATATCATCGCTGGTGAGAAAGGGGAAAGAGGCGGTCGAGGAGTACAAGAAGGCCGGCCGCAACGATTTGGCTGAAAAAGAGGAAAAGGAGCTGGAGATATTTTATCAGTACCTGCCGAAACAATTGAGTGATGGAGAAATTGAAGAGACTCTACGTGGAATTATTTCCGAGTTGTCTGCCAGTGGGCCCAAAGACTTCGGCAGGGTGATGAAGGTGGCCATGGCCAGGATGGCGGGGCAGGCCGAAGGAAAAAGGGTGAGTGAGATTGCCAGGGGATTGCTGGCCTGAATTCCAATCCAATCAAACAAATCCGGCCCGCGATGCTGACTTCCCCAATCCTGATGAGGTGCCTTGCTCAATATTGGGATAGGCCGGAAGAGGAGGCAAGATCTCCTGAATATGTCCTCAACTCAGGGTGTTTCAGCCAAAGAGGAGATAAAGAGGGCTGCCGATATTGTGGAGCTTATCTCCCAGTATGTCCAACTCAAGAAGAGGGGGCGAAACTTCTTGGGGCTTTGCCCGTTTCATTCTGAAAAGGAGCCCTCTTTTACTGTAAGCCCTGAAAAACAAATGTTTCACTGCTTCGGCTGCAAAAAGGGTGGGGACATATTTGCCTTTTGGATGGCATACCATGGCACCACCTTTGTGGAGGCCTTAAAGGACCTTGCCGAAAGATACAATATCCCCTTTGATGAGGCCCGAGTGGGTGCCAGGGAAAAAAGGGCTGCTTTAAAACGCCAGCAACTCCTCAGGGTCAATGAAATAGCTGCCGACTATTTTTTCAACGCCCTAACTCAAGGTCACGAGGGAGCCAAGGCCAGGGAATATCTTTCAACACGCCAGATTCCGCAAGGGATTGTAGAGGATTTTCGCCTGGGTTACAGCCCGAATTCCTGGGAGGGCCTAACCCGAAGTTTAGAAAGGGAGGGCGTGGATCTCAGCGTGGCAGCACTGGCGGGGCTGGTGGTGGCCAGAAAAGGGGGCGGTTATTATGATCGCTTCCGAGGGCGACTCATGTTCCCCATATTGAACGTAAAGGGCCAGGTGGTGGGCTTTGGTGGAAGGGCCCTTGGCCAGGAAATGCCAAAATACCTGAATACCTCTGAGACCCCGGTGTTTCACAAGAGTGAGGTGCTTTACGGGCTTCATGCCTCGCACCAGGCCATAAGGTCATCCGGCAGGGTCGTGGTGGTTGAGGGGTACATGGATATGCTTTCCCTCTGGAAGCACGGGTTCAAGGAAGTGGTTGCCACCCTGGGCACTGCGCTAACCGAGCAGCATGTGCGAAAACTCAAGGGTTATACCTCTGAAATAGTGGTGGTGTTTGATTCTGACGAAGCGGGCAAGAAGGCGGTGCTGGGCAGTCTTTCCGTGTTTCTGAACCACGGAATGGTGGGAAAGGCGGTAGTGCTGCCCCAGGGCCATGATCCGGACACATTTGTGAACCAGGAGGGTGTGGAAAGATTCACCTCTCTTGTGGAAGCTGCAAGCCCCATGTTTGATTTTTACATCCACAAGGCAATGGCCCTGGGAGATGGTTCAGAGGAGAAGGTAAGGGTATTGGAGGAAATGTTGCCTGCCTTGGCGCAACTGAGGAGTTATGCCATGCGCGCCCTCTATGTGAGGCGCCTCTCAGATGCCGTGGGTTTGAGGGAAGAGGTGGTATGGGCAGAATTGAAGGAGTATCAGAAAAGGAGTAGGGGGCGCTCTGGAGCTTCCCCAAGGCTTACTGAAAAATTATCAGGTGCCAGAGTAAGCAAAAAATACAACCGCGACATCCACTTTTTAAACCTCATAGTACATCACGAGGAGGCCAGACAAAGGCTGGCTGACACTGACTGGACATTGCTCCTCTCGGACCCTGTAATGCAAAGGCTGGCAAAGGTCTTGATGGACAGAGGCAGGAGCAACGATGTTGATATGGACACGGTCCTGGAATCAATCCAGGATCCTGAGGTTGAGAAGGAGTTGAGGGAGATTATGGTAATGCCGTCTTTTTACGGCCCCGATGCCGTGGAGACGGCCATTGGAGAGTTTGAGCAAAAGATAGAAGAGATAAAGCTGGCCGCTCTCATAAGAGAGGCCAGGGAGCGGGGTGATATGGTGGCCCTCAACGAGGCCTTGAAGATGAGGGCCAGGCTTCAGGCCCCAAATCAAACCAACTCTTAGGAGGGGGATCTAATGGCTAAGAACACAGATATGGTTAACCTTAAGAGACTTATCGATATCGGCAAAGACAAGGGCTATATAACCTATGAGGAGTTGAGCGACGATCTGCCCGAGGAGCTTGTCTCCTCTGAGGAGGATCTCGACGAACTGATGATGATGTTCGAGGAATTGGACATCAGGGTCATCGACGAAGAATCAAAGGAAGAGATTGAAAGGTCCAAAAAACTCAAAAAGAAAAAGGCCAAGCTGGAGGCAAAGACCGCGCTGAGGTCAGAGGTGGGCGAGAGCGGTGCAAGGGTCTCTGACCCGGTTAAGCTATACCTCAGGGAGATGGGCTGTATTTCTCTGTTGACCAGAGAGGGCGAGGTGGAGATAGCCAAGCGGATTGAGGCGGGCGAAAGGCAGGCCTTGAATGCCCTCTTGGACTGCTCCATTGGGGTGGAGCACATAATTCACCTGGGAAGGAAACTGGAGGCAGGTCAGGTCAAGCTCAAGGATGTGGTAAACGACCTGGAAGAGGAAGACAATTATTCGCAAGTGGGGGAACGAAAAGAGGCCATAGTCAAGCTGATAAAGGAGATCGAGCGTCTCTATGAGGAGAAGCGGGCGCTTCGCCGCGAGATGATGAAGGCTAAGATCTCTGATTCGAAGAAAAAGAAGCTCACCGCCGAGATCGATAAAAAGACCGATGAGATCAGGGCGCTCATTGATAGCTTCAGGTTGGAAAAGAGGCAACTGGACGAGATGGTCCAAAGACTCCGCGAGAGCATTGCTCAACTGGAGGAGGCAGAAAAGCAAATTGCGGAATGCATGCTGCAGGCCGGTGGAAAGCCGATCTCTTATCTCAGGAAATGCTTTGCCAAGATTCCCAAGAAGGCGGCTGATGACGATATAGTGACTCCTCTCAAGATGAAGAAGTCCGAGATCCTGGAGATGAAGGCCAAGGTGGAGGAGGCCCAGGCCGTGTTGAAAGACTTCAAGGAAAGGACCGGTATGACCCCACGCCAGCTCAAAGAGACCATGAAACGGGTCGAGCGGGGGTTGGAGAAGGCAAAGCAGGCAAAGAGCGAGCTGATAGAGGCCAACTTGAGGCTGGTGGTCAGCATTGCCAAGAAATATA
>JALVMN010000200.1 GCA_027027005.1 Desulfobacterales bacterium
GAGATCTGAGAGACCAGTTTTGGGAGCATGTCGGTCAACACCTCTTGGGTCTTTTTTCCTTTTTGGACCCGCCTTACGCAGACGTATTCTCCTTTGGGAGTCTCCTTGACCTCTAGTTCGCCCAGATCTACGTCTTGCCGTTGTGCAAAGCCCACAGCGGCCTTGGTGGGATTGCCGTCTTCATCGTAGGCAATCTTTTTGGGAGGTCCCAGGATTTCCTCTTCCACATCCTCTTGCCTTTGGGCCACGGCCTTGGCGATCAGTACCAAACGCCTGGGAGTCCCGTAAGTGTAAAGCCCCCCTCCCAACTCTATTCGATTCTCATGAAACGCCTTGAGTGCCAGATCTTTTAGCTGGGCAATGGCATCATTCAGATAACCAGAAGGTATCTCTTCTGTGCCTATCTCGAAAAGCAGTTCTGCCACCATGGTCTCATCCTCTCTCCATTATGTCTGAACCTCATGTTCCACCTTTTTCAGTAGCGGAAAGCCCATTTCTTCTCTTTGAGCCAGATAATTTTGGGATACCTGTCGGGCCAAGTTCCTTATCCGATCTATATAATTGGTCCTTTCCGTGACACTTATGGCACCACGGGCATCCAGGATATTGAAGATGTGGGAGCACTTGAGACAATAATCATAAGCTGGAAGGACAAGCCCCTCCTGGCTCAGCCTCTGGGATTCCCCCTCACACATCTCAAACATCTTTACCAGCATGTCCACATCGGCCATATCAAAATGATAGACCGACAATTCCCATTCCCCCTTTTTGTGGACATCCCCATATGTAATGGTATCATTCCATTGAAGCTCGAACACATTGTCCTTCTCCTGGAGGAACATGGCGATTCGCTCCAGACCATAGGTTATCTCCACTGAGATGGGATCCAATCTCAGGCTCCCCGCCTGCTGGAAATAGGTAAATTGGGTAATCTCCATCCCATCGAGCCACACCTCCCAGCCAAGCCCCGAGGCTCCCAGGGTGGGGGATTCCCAGTCATCCTCCACAAATCTGATGTCATGCTCCAGCGGGTCGATACCGAGGATCTTCAAGCTGCCCAGATAAATCTCTTGAATATCCAGGGGCGAGGGCTTGATAATCACTTGGTATTGATAGTAGTGGCATAGGCGATTTGGATTGTCGCCGTATCGGCCGTCTGTGGGTCTTCTAGAAGGCTCCACATAAGCCACAGACCAGGGCTCGGGGCCCAGGGCTCGAAGCAGTGTTGCAGGATTAAAGGTCCCAGCACCCACCTCGATATCATAAGGCTGCTGGATAACACAGCCCCTGTCAGCCCAATACTTCTCAAGGGCCATTATCAGGTCTTGGAAGGTCATATCTCAAGTCCCCCTTGACGACTTTTTCTCATGGATGCGGCAAGTTAGCATCCCCTGGTGGGCATGTCAAGAAACCGAATCCATAGAAAAGGGTCGCATTGAAACGCCCTATTTTCTATGATATTTAGCCTATGTGGGAAAGGAGTCAGGATTTCCCTGGCGCAAATACAAGTCATGCCACTGTTATCCACGATGAAAAAGGTGAGCCTATGGTGGAAGATCACGACTACAAACAGGCCAGGGAGCGGATGGTGAAGACTCAATTGATCCCCAGGGGCATAAAGGACCCCCGGGTGCTTGAGGCCATGCGTAAGGTGCCAAGGCACATGTTCGTGGAAGAGGCCCTTAGGGGCGAGGCATATAACGACCATCCACTACCCATAGGTCATAAGCAGACCATTTCCCAGCCATACATAGTGGCCTTGATGACCCAGGCCCTGGAGCTGAAGGGGCCCGAGCACACCCTTGAAATCGGCACCGGGAGCGGCTACCAGACAGCCATCTTGGCAGAGCTTTGCGAAAAGGTCTATACCATCGAAAGGATCAGGGCCTTGCTCGAGAGGGCCAGGAAGACACTGTGGGAGCTGGGCTACACCAATATCCTCTTTAAGGCCTTTGACGGGACCCTGGGGTGGAAGGAGTATGCCCCTTTCGATGCCATCATAGTCACTGCAGGGGCGCCCAAGATCCCTGAACCGCTGGTGGATCAACTTGCAGAAGGGGGACGGCTGGTGATTCCTGTGGGCGACAGGTTCAGCCAAGATCTCATTAAAGTGACGAAGAAAAACGGCCACCTAGTGGAACAAAACCTGGGCGGATGTCGTTTCGTGGACCTGATAGGGGTCCATGGGTGGAAGGAGTGAAGTTTTTATACAAAGTTATAACAAATGATATTTAATTCTATATCAAGTCCAAAAAATCCCCGAAAAATCAAATAGAAAAGCCTCTTTTGAGGCCCAAATCCTTCAAGTCCCCTCTCACCATTTCCGATACTAGAAAATAGCGATCAGGACCTTAGTCTTCACAAAACAGGGAGGTCAAAAATGGCGCTTGCCACGCAGATGATAAGCGGGCTCTCAAGCGGCCTGGACTGGCGCAACATTATCGACCAGTTAATGAAGGTAGAGCACAGGCCCATCGATCTTGTGGAAAGGACAAAGTCTGAATACGAAGAGAAGCTCTCTGCTTGGCAGAGCCTCAACAGCAAGCTCCTCTCGTTAAAATCAGCGGCCGAAAACCTCAAGGATCCTGAAGACTTCAACATCTTTACCGCCTCCATGGCCACCAACAACGCAAATGTATCGGCATCCTCCCTGTTGAGCGCAACTACCTCTTCATCCGCAGCCCCTGGCACATATACCATAAACATATCCTCATTAGCCCAGGCGCAGAAACTCTCCTCCAACCCCTTTGCATCATCCACTGAGTCCCTGGGCAGTAGCTACGCAGGTGACATATTGATAAATGGCAGGGTGATCCACATCTATGAAGATGACAGCCTTGCTGACATTCGTGACAGGATAAATGCCGCCAACTCCGGAAACAATGCCACTGGTGTGACAGCCAGCATTGTGAGTTACGGGGCCAACAACTACCGCTTGATACTGACCAGTGACTCCACTGGTGAAGAAGGTATCAGCCTTCTGAATGCCTCCGCTGTTGACCTTGTCCAGCGTTTCGGCTGGAAGGATAGCACCACCACCGTGAAAAACAGTATCACTGACGGAGCTCAAAGTGACCTCTTTTCAAGCTCCACACAGGACATAAAAAGCCTCCTGGGGCTTTCCACAACACAAAGCGGGGTGATTCAGATCAGGGACGACAGTGGCACATATCATGACATCAGCATTGATCTTTCCACAGACTCTCTAGAGGACATAAAAAACAAGATAAACAGTGCCTCCATTCCTGGGGTTACGGCCACCGTGGTTGCCGATGATAGCGGCTCCACCACCAAATACAGGCTCCAGATAGACGGGAGCCAGGACTTTGTTGATGCCAGCAACATATTGGAGACCCTGGGTGTGATCCAGATGGGAGAGTCAGACGTGGTTGGGACCACCTCGGCAAACAACATGACCGTGGATGGTGAATACATTGAAACCACTACTCTTATTACCCAGATCGACGGGTATCACACCTTCACCACAGGCGACTACATCACAATCTCTGGCACCGATCATGACGGTAATGCAATAAACACACAGTTTACCATTACTGAGCAGTCCACGGTCCAGGACCTGCTTGATGCCATAGAGACTGCCTTTGAAGCAAACGGAGGCGATGTATCAGCATATCTCACCTCTGATGGGAGAATCCAAGTGGCTGACATGGAGTCAGGGGCCAGTTCCTTATCTGTAAGCCTCACCTCAAACATTCAGGATTCTTATTCCAGCCTGGACTGGGGGACTTTTAGCGCCCTCAACACGGTGAGGAAAAGGGAGTTGGTTGAGGGTCAAGATGCGGTTCTTGTCATCGACGGGGTGGAGATCACCAAATCCTCCAACACCATCACCGATGTAATTCCAGGAGTCACCTTAAACCTTCTCAATTCTGATTCAGATACAACTATTACGCTGAATATAAACAGAGACATCGAGGGCATCATTGAGAAGATATCTGCCTTTGTGGATGCATATAACGAGGTGGCATCTTTTATCTCTCAGCAGCAAAGCTATGATCAGGAAAATGAAGAAACGGGAGGAGTGCTGTTTGGTGATGGTACACTCTTTTCCATAAGATCTCAACTGGCCAGTACCCTTCTTCAATCCGTTTGGGGGGTCAATGAGGACTTCTCTACCCTGGGTCTTGTTGGAGTCAGCGTGGACAAGGAAGGGCAACTGAGCATAGATACTGAAAAACTAAGTGGCTACCTTGAAACCAACTTTAATGATGTTCGGAACCTTTTTGCCTCAAATGCCACGCTGAGCGCCGGGACCTTGGAGTACATCTCCCACACCAGAGACACAAAAGCGGGCCAATACACGGTGAACATCACGCAGGCCGCCACCAGAAGCACGTCTACCAGCGAGACGGCAGTCACCACCACTTTGGGCTCAGACGAAACCCTCACCATCACCGAAGGGGATAAGACCGCGACCATCAGCCTTACTGCCGACATGAGCATAACCGATATTATCAATGCCATAAATAGCGAACTCCAGAAGACCTATAACCAAACCCTTGTTGGCTCAGAATCTCTTTACGCCGACTCCTCCCAGGGCAGCTATATCACTTCTTCGACCACATGGGACAGCATTTACGACGACACGGGACAGTCAGCAGGCCTGCAGGACGGGGACATAATCTCTTTTTCGGGCACCACCAGATCCGGTGGGACTGTTTCAGGTAGTTATGAAATCAGTGACGTCAGTACAGACACTGTCCAAGGGCTCCTTTCTGCCATAGAAGAGGCCTTTGGGGGAGATGTAACCGCATACATTGATAGCTCGGGTAGGATTACAGTAAGGGACGATAAAGTTGGTGGGAGCCAGCTCAGCATTACCATTGAGGAGCCCTCTGACAGAAATCTTGATTTCGGCACGGTGCTAACCACAAATGATGGGGGCCGTGAAGGAAGATACACCATGGATATTACTGCCTCAAATGATGGTAATGACCGCCTGGTACTCACCCACAATGCCTATGGCAGCGCCTATAACTTTACCATTTCAGAGACTGCAGACCTTCTCTGGCCCTCTGGAGACCAAACCGTGGATAACGGCCTGGATGTAGCAGGCACTATAAATGGAGAGGCCGCCACGGGCACTGGACAGGTGTTGAGGGGTGATGAGGATCAACCCAATATCGAAGGGTTGTCCATCAGATACACCGGCACCACTACCGGTGAGATAGGGACAGTAACGCTTACCATTGGGGTTGGGGAGCTCTACGATCGGGTGCTGTTTGGTATCACTGATCAGTTTGAAGGCTATCTGGCCTTTAAGCAAGAATCAATTGAAGATAGGATCAGTGACCTTGAAGATAGAATCCAGGAGATGGAGGAAAGGCTTGACAAGAAGATGGAGACCATGGCTGCCAGGTTCATAGCCATGGAAAGGGCATTGGCTGCCATTCAAAGCCAGAGCCAATGGCTCACCGGGCAGATAAATGCCATAAACATGGGATGGGGATAAAGAGGGATTAACAAGAATCCATATTGGAAGGTTGAGCAGGAGGGAACATGAACCATATCGCCAAGGTGGCACAATACAAGAAGACCAATGTGGCAACGGCAAATGGGTTGAAACTGGTGGTTATGTGCTACGAACATGCAATAAAGTCACTGCACGAGGCAAAGCTCTATTACCAGCAACAGCAATATATTGAAAAGGGAAAATCATTACAAAACGCCCTTGACATAATAAATGAGCTGAAGTGCGGGCTCGACTTTGAAAAGGGTGGACAGATCGCAAAAAACCTGGATGCCATTTATAACTTCCTCATAAAAACCCTTATTGATTCGGACATCAACGGAGACTTGAAAGGCTTTGACCATGCCATCCACATAATGGATGAACTGAAGGATGCCTGGGAGAGGATTTCAGATTCCGACCCAAGGGCATCTTATGACCAGGCCCCAAATGGGGTGCGGCGGGTCATGAGTGCTGGCTAGAATAGAAAATCTAAATGAAAGACGGAGGCAGTCATGGGACTATCAGGGGTAGCAACACTCCAAAAAGGCCAGCCGGTATTGGGGATCTCAGAGCAGACCCAAAAGCTCCAAACCGGAGAAGGCGGCTCACCGGTAAGGATGCAACAGAGGCCAAAAAAGGCTGAGCCACCAGCCACACAGCAGGAACCCCAAAAGATTGAGGAGCAGAAGCTGGAGAAGGTCGCCAAGGCAATGGAGAATTTTATCCGCTCAATCCAGAGAGATCTCAAGATCAAGGTGCACAAGGAGACTGGCCGGCTGATGGTACAAGTGATCTCTGCTGAGGATGGTAAAGTGGTGCGAGAGATCCCACCAGAAGAACTCTTAAACCTTGCCGCCAAGATGGAAGAGATGGTGGGAATCCTCTTTGAGACAGAAGCCTGATGCCACAGGACAGCTATCTTACCATATCCTCCGATGCCAGTGGTGTGTCTGAACTGGCTAACCGGCCCAGGCTTTTGATAGTGGATGATGACCCAGAGATGCTCTCTGTACTGGAGAATTTATTCCTGGAGCAAGGCTATCGTGTAAAAACCTCTACTGACGGCCTCGAGGCCATGAGAATGATTGGTGAGGAATCGTTTGATATCATAGTGACAGATATCTTTATGCCAGGGGCCTCAGGCCTTCAGGTCCTCAAGCAGGCAAAACAGCTTCAGCCCGAAGCCCTTGTCATCCTCATTACTGGATTTGCATCCCTTGAGACAGCCATCGAGGCGATCAGAGACGGGGCCTATGACTACATCACCAAGCCTTTCAAGCTGGAGGAACTAAAGATAGCTGTAAGGAATGCCGCAGAAAAAGTGACCCTCATCAAGGAAAACCGCAAGCTCATCCAGCAACTGAAGAAAGCATCAGAAGAACTGGCCCTGATTAAAAAGATTGTAAGCTCTGGGCCAGAGCCTCCTGGAAAGACGGAGGAAAAGACACTTATAGCGGGAGACCTTCCGGCCCTGGCCATAAAGAGAGAAAAGAAACCAGATCAATCCTTCATAGGATATCTTGAGCGAGTATCCAGCCTTAGGGCCAAGGGGCTCATTACCGAAGAGGAATTTGAGCTTTGCAAGAAAAGGCTGTTTCAAACATTGAGTTGACATCTCTTGTAGGGGAACCCTGCAAGGGACTACGGGTGCTGGTGGTGGACGATGAGGCCATCATACGAGAGACCCTTGCCTCCTATCTCAGGTACCTGGGGATTGACGAAGTCCACTCCGCTCCAGACGGCAAACAGGCCGTAGCTATGCTCGCTCATGGCTCTTACGACTATGTCTTTATGGACCTCATGATGCCCGAAATGGGCGGCATGGAGGTATTAAAAGAGATCAATTCCAATGGAAGACCCACCAGCGTCATCGTGATGACAGGATTTCCTTCCATGGAAAAGGTCATTGATGCCATGCGCCATGGTGCCTCTGACTTCCTGGTTAAGCCTTTCAGGCTCCAGGATGTAAAGCTGTCTATGGAAAGGGTTCAAAGGCTCCATGACCTGATGAAAAACAACTGGCTCCTAAATCAAGAATTGGAGCAAAAGCGCCAAGTAGAAAAACTAAACACAGAACTTCAGAGACAGATAAAAGAAAAATCACTGCTCTACGATATTATCGATTCCTTCTCAAAGATAAGTATTTCAGAAGACCTGTATGGCTTTCTGGTAAAAAAGGCGGCAGATGCCTGTGAGGCCACCAAGGCGTGCTTTCTAATATACGAACAAAACAGGGATTCCCTTTTGGTCTTTACCTCTTATGGCATAAGTGGGCTAAGGCCTGGAACTTTGGTGACCATAAGCCGGGCCCAGGATGGACGAAGAAAGATAGACCATGGTTTTGTCAGTAATCATATGCACTCCGACCATGAATTGCCAGTATATGCTGACCATATCTGCCGTCTTTCAGATCTCATATCTGTGCCATTCCTTATAAGGGGTGAGCCCTTTGGCATCCTTATGGTTTCTGGAAAGAAAAATGGCCGAAATTTTGACCGGCGCGATGAGTTTTTGCTCAATTTCATGTCTGAGAAGGCCGCCCTCAACGTGGAGAATATGGCCCTTTATCACAGCCTGAAAGAGAATCTGTTCGCCACATTGGGGGCCCTTGTGAGCGCCATAGAGGCAAGGGATCGCTATACCCAACAGCACTCAGAGAGGGTAACGAGGCTTGCAATAGATATTGCCATCCGACTGGGTTGTGGTTCCCACGACCTGAGGAGGATTGAATCCAGCGGCCCATTACACGACATTGGAAAGATAGGGATTGACGACCACATCCTGAAAAAACCAGGCAAGTTAACCCAAGAGGAATTCAATAACATCAAGATGCACCCCTTGATCGGCGTCAATATCGTATCCAACTTAGGCCTTGACAGGGAAGAGTTGGCAATAATTCGAAACCACCACGAGAGATGGGACGGTAAAGGATACCCGGACGGCTTAAAGGGGGAAGAGATCCCCAAGCTGGCCCGGATCCTTTCTGTGGCCGATGCCTTCGATGCCATGAACTCTGACAGGTCCTACCGCAATGCCCTACCCTTTGACACCTGCCTTGACGAACTGAAGCGAAACCGGGGAAGGCAATTTGACCCCCAGGTTGTGGATGCCGCCCTCCAAGTCCTGAGACCTTAAGAGTTGGTATCGATATTGCATTAAATCCAATCAAGCATCCTACCCCATTATCTGGAGAAAGAAGTTATGGAAACGGAAAACAGAAGGGAGTTTGTTCGTGCCCGTGTATCTTATCCAGCAAGGGTAAAGGTCCTGAATACAGAAGAGAATGAAATCGTTGAACAGGGAGAGGGGCTCACGCTCTTCAGGGGCGGGGACATCCCTGAACCCCTTGAAGAATTCCAGAGTGTCCTATCTTCTGGCACCGGGTCAGAGGTCATCCAAAAGTGCTTCAAGAGCCTCAACAGTAAACTTGATTTTATAATAGAACAACTCACTTTTCCGCCTGTGGATGAGGAGGAGCCATTTAAAGAGGTGATTGAGCTCAGTGGGTCTGGATTGAAGCTCATCAGCAAGACCCCTGTTCCCCAGGGTTCATACCTAAAGGTGGATCTCATTGTGCCCAGTTCACTTCAATTCAAGATAGAGATGATTGCCCAGTGCATGAGGGTTGACCAAAACCATGCGCCAAATAGATACTTGATTGCCGCCAAAATTATTGATATTGAGGAAAAAGATAGAGACGCCATAATAGAAAACGTTTTCAAAAGGCAGAGGAAGGTTATCAGGAAAAAGAGACAGGAAGAGGATGAAAAAGGTAGGGCGAATTGAAATCTCCCTGGAAGATCTCATCCGTTATTGCTCGCTCATGACAGCAGGCAAGCTGATCGGCGGACTGTTTCACAATATTAACGGCCCCCTCCATACACTGGGAATAGAAATCGATGTCCTCAATCACGTGGTCCTAAAGACCCAGGCTGATAAGCCGGATTTCTTGGAAAACCTTTCCACCAGATTCAAGCGAATGGAGGAAGAGTTTGAATCCATAAACAGGATGATTAGGGTGGCTGCAGAAAGGGTGGAAACGGGCACGCTGGCATGTAACTATCTGGATCTCAACCATTTTATCAGAGAAGAGCTGGAATTTCTCAAGGCAAATCTATATTTCAAACACCAAGTAGAAACGAATCTGGAGCTTTCAAGCGAAGTTCCTCCACTAAAGGAATTACCCCCTGGCCTTCACCTTGCACTGCGCTTGCTCTTGCACGGGATCGTGGATGATGTGGAGAAGAACAACGGGAAACTCCTTACTCTCAAGACCTCAGCTCCAAGAAAATTTCCTGTCTTGCATATGGCCATATCACCTCATGAGAATCCAGGTAATTTTATGGAAATGCTATCAGTTGAGCCGGCATCAGAGTGTGTCAGGCTCGAAGGAGATAATCTCGGGATCTGTGTTGCAGCGCTGCTGCTAAAATCTTCTGGGGCCTCTCTGCATTGTGGTCATGAGGGGGATACGGTTTGGCTTTCAACCACCTTCCAGTTTAATTAATCTCGCCGCCTCAAACCTCTCCTTTTACCAGTAATCCCCCCTTTCCAGCTTTGCAGACTCCACTGCCACTGTGACTTCGAGGTCGTTTAGGATATCCACCAGCTTTTGGGGCATAGGGCTAGAGTTCAGTATTTCCTTCAGGTGAGAAATTCTCCCTTCCATGTGTGAGAGAAGCGGCTTCAGTTCCCATGGCTTGAACGTCCCCCTCCCTAGTCTTTCCACATAAAGATCAAGTAGTTCCACCATGCCCTTGAGCTCATTTACCACCATACCCTTCCCTGCCCTCGGGGCCTCAGTGTCCAGCATCACCACGCTGGTCGGGGGGGTTGCAGGCGCAGTGGAACCCCTGGTCACCTCCTTCATGATCTTGGCAAATTCAGAGCTTTCACCCTTATCTCTGCTCACCTTTTTGCCTGTATACTGAGGTAACACAGGCCCTCCAGTGCCTTTGATCTTCATCTACCTGACCTCCCTTGGTATGCTTTTTGTGGGAGATATTTGCAAGAGTCTTGCCAGAAAAATCTTACGAAAAACATGATTCATTAGAGGGATAGCTATGGATACAACTTGTTGCAAATAATACGTTTTTGTCATGGATGGAGAAACCAAGGCCCGGCTTTGGCACTGGTTTATGTAATGAAAAAACTTGGCAGGGAGGAAAAAAATTCCTACCCATGGTTTAGGGGGATTAGGAAGCAGCTACCATATCAAGGGAGAGCCTGGCAATCTCATCCAAGGGCACAACCTTGTCCACTGCACCTTTCTTGATGGCCTCCTTAGGCATCCCAAAGACCACACAGCTCTTTTCGTCTTGTGCAATGGTCTTGGCCCCTGCCTGCTTCATTTCCAATAGTCCCTGTGCGCCATCAGCCCCCATACCAGTCAATATGACACCCACTGCATTGCCACCTGCATATTCAGCCACAGATTTGAAGAGCACATCCACTGAAGGCCGCTGATGATGCACCATTGGCCCCTGTTTTATCTTCACATAGTAGTTGGCCCCGCTCCTCCTCAAGAGCATATGATAGTTTCCCGGGGCTATCAAAGCCCTTCCGGGAATCACGGCATCTCCATCTTGGGCCTCTCTCACCTCGATGGCAGAGAGGCTGTTCAAGCGCTCGGCAAATGATGTGGTAAACTTGGCCGGCATGTGCTGGACCACCACAATACCTGGGCAATTGTGAGGCATCTGGGTGAGAACCACTTTCAAGGCCTCTGTGCCGCCAGTGGAGGCCCCAATAGCTATTATCTTATTGGTAGTGGAAGCGAGGGCCTTGAGACCGGGCCTTGGGGCGCTTTTTACCTGGGTGTCCACCTTTACCTCTGAGGGAAGCCTGGCCCTTGCAGCGGCCCTTATCTTGTCTGCAAGTTGCACAGTCATCTCTCCCACGGAATAGGATCCAGAGGGCTTGGATATGACTTCCACAGCACCCAGAGAAAGTGCCTCCAAGGCCAGTTGACTCCCCTTTTGGGTGAGGGAGCTTACAATTATCACCGGCATTGGGTGATAACGCATCAGTTTTTTCAAGAAGGTGATACCGTCCATACGCGGCATCTCAATATCCAAAGTGACCACATCCGGCTTCAGCTTTACGATCTTGTCTCTGGCCACATATGGATCGGGGGCCGTGCCCACCACCTCAATGTCCCTCTCCTTGGAAAGCTCTTCACTGAAGACCTTTCTCACCACGGCAGAGTCATCCACCACCAGAACTCTCACATTCTTTTCCATAGGCCTCTAGCTGCTCAGTGTGAGTTTTGCGCCAAAATGGGTCTCTGGTGTGGTAATGAACAACTCAAAGTGTTGTCCACCATCACCCCAGCCGTCCTTCCTTATCTCTGTATGATCGAATATCTCTGGTATCTCCAATTGGAAGACCAGGCTCGAGTCGTAAAGGCTGAGCATCTTGCCCGCCACCATGTTGAGGATCTCTTTGACCGTTCCCTCGATCTCTTCCTGACCAAGCTGGCTCTCATCCTCTCCAAGAAAGTTGGCAGTGAGCTCACGTGACAGGGAAAGGGGAAAAATTAATGCCAAGTGCCCGCTGAAAGGCCCGCTGAACCCTATTCCTGCACCCACCAGGGGTTCATCCGGCCTGCTCTGTACATCCTTCAAGCCGGTTTCATCCGGGAATTCCAGGGGCATAAAGAACATGGTCTCAAAGATCTCAGAAATCGAGTCCCTCATCGCTTTCGTCAGTCTGTTCATATCCATCTTCCGGCTCTCCGAGTATTTTGTTTAATTTTGTCCTAATTACCTCAGGGGTAAAGGGCTTTTGGATGCAATCAGAAGCCCCTTTTTCAAGAAACATCTGGAGTTTTTCCCGGCTGCCCTCGGTGGTGATCACCACGATGGGAATGGCTGCAAGCAACTCATCGTTTTTCATCTCCTCGATGAGTTCAAGTCCATCCATCTCGGGCATGTTGTAATCCGTCAAGACAAGATCCAACCAGTTCTCCTTTAATACCTTGAGGGCTTCAACCCCGTTGCCAGCCTCATAGATCTCTCCCACCTTGAAGCCTGACATCTTGAGGGTCTTCTTTATCACAGACCTCATTGGAGAAGAATCGTCCACTATCAAGACATTAAACGCCATGGTATCATCCCCTATCTTTTAACCTCATGGGGGCCATTCAAGTTTTTTGGCCCTCTACCCTGCTCATCCACCATAGATGAGTTCTTCCACTTCCCCTAGCCTTTGAGCAAAACCGGCCATTATCTCCTGGAGATCCTTGTCGCTGAAGGCCAGCGCCTCAATGACCTGATCATGGAACCTGTAGGCCAGCCCGTCGGCTCCCACACCAAGGCCCATCATCATGCATATGATGTC
The DNA here is from genome assembly GCA_027027005.1 of Desulfobacterales bacterium. Taxonomy (GTDB): domain Bacteria; phylum Desulfobacterota; class DSM-4660; order Desulfatiglandales; family Desulfatiglandaceae; genus JALVMN01. Next base: position 12,815 of record JALVMN010000200.1, read on the forward strand.
GGCCAGATAGACTACCGCTGTTTCCACATCATCGGGAGACCACTCGCCGTTGAGGTGGTGATTCTTGATAATGTGAACCATCTTATCGCTAAACCCCCACCTCTCGGCCACTATTCCGCCAAGCTCTGCGTGATCTATACCAAGCACTCTCTTTTCCGCCTCTCTGAAGGTAATGGCCTCCTCCTTCACCAGCGTGTCGATTTGGTCAAAGGCATCGCCCACATATTTGTGAAGGATTACCTTGCCAATGTCCTTGAGAAGGGCTCCGGTATAGACCAGGTGGGTATTTGGAATCTTTTTGATCTCGCAGAGTTGGCGGGCAATCAGGGCTGAGGAGACCGCATGTTTCCACAGCTCTCCGTCCTTGAGGTCATAGCCTTCGTGCTCTGCCTTGAGCAGTTCCGAGCCGAGTTTGGTCATGACCATGTCGGCGATGTTTTTCATGCCAAGGTAAGTAATGGCCTGGTGGACTGAGTCAACTTTTCTAACAAGCCCATAAAAAGGGGAATTGCATATTCTCAGCACATTGGCGGTCAATGCCTGATCATGCACGATAACCTCGGCCAACTGGGCCATGGAGCTATTGGGGTCATCCATGATGGCCAGCACCTTGTGGGCCACCTGGGGGATGGGCTTCAGGCTTTCAATCTCAGATATTATCTTATCAATGGACTTCATATCTTCTTAAACTCCTGGCCAGAGATCTTGAGAAAAACATCTCCGCTGCCAATATCAATCTTTATTGTCCTGTTGACATTTCCCCCCACGTCTTCGTAGTCAACCATGACCTTGTTCTTCCAGAATATCTTTCGCACTGCCATGTGGTTTCTTTTACCAATGTTAAAAAAGCCCTTCTGGTCCAGCACCTGGGCCCCGCCCACAACTATCACCCTCATGCGTTGCTTTGCTGCTCCCAGTTTATATGTAGCTTTGAAGAGCGCAGGAATACCTGTGTCTGCAAACATGTACGGATTCTTTTGGGCCTTGTCCTTGTCCAGTTCTGATTCTGGCAGCATGAAATGGAGGAGCCCTCCCACCTTGACCGTTGGATCATAGATTACCACCCCAATACAAGAACCCAGTGAATATGTAATCAATGTGGAGCCTGGATCGTTGCTCACCTTCATGTCAGAGACGCCCACGATAATGTTCACGCCCTACTCTCCCTCAAGAACTGTCCTGCCTGCATTTTGGTTCTGGCAGCCAGATTTCTCCAGTGTCATATCCTGCTCGCTGGCAACTTAGTTTTTTTGAGCTATTTCAAAGAGACCCGCCAT
>JALVMN010000201.1 GCA_027027005.1 Desulfobacterales bacterium
TGGACGGAGCAATTTCCGCTCCAGCGACTTGTTCGCGCCCCCAGGCGCGGGCAAGGCGTCTGAGCGGAAGCGCAGCTCGGCCGTTCGCGCCGCCGTCCACCTTTTTCTCTTGCCTTTTTGCTCACCACGGTTCGACTTAACGCCTGCGCCCTTGCTCTTATCTATAGGCGGCGCGAACATTCTCTTTTATATTTATTGTGGTAACCGGCACTATAATACGGTAACAGCACCTGATTGTCAAAGAAGGTTGTGTAACTTGCCTCAATTTGACGGGAAAACGCCACATAATACTTAAAGATACATAGTTTCATTTCAAACATATAATGATGACTGCAGTTATGCTTACAGGAAACTCCACAAACGAGAGAATATGGTGAGGTGAAAAAGACCGATTTCTAAAGAAAGGGGGGCCACCTCATGATCTCTAGTGGCGTGGTGATCGGATTTCTAGAAGGATTCGATTTAGGTCCTCGGTGCTGAATTCATAAACAGCCCTGCAAAACTCGCATTTCACGTCAACGCCACCCTTTTCCATCAAAAGATTCGATATCTCCTCAGGGCCAAGGGAGATCAGGGCAGCCTCAACGCGCTCCCTGCTGCAATTGCATTTATAGGCTATCTCCCTCTTTTCCAGCAGGTCATAAGGGATCCCTTCAAATATAGTGGCAAGGATATCCTCAGGTCGCTTCCCCTCTCTCAGGAGGTCGGTCACAGAGGTCATGTTTCCTATCCTATCAATAAGTCTCTCGATGATGTCTTCGTTTCTTGGAGGAAAGGACTGAACCAGAAAGCCGCCTGCCGCCCTCACCTGCCCCTCCATATTGACAAACACCCCTAAGCCCACTGCAGAAGGGATCTGCTCGGATTCAGCAAAATAGTAAGCCAGGTCTTCAGCAATCTCGCCCGTGTAAATGGGGACCATTCCTCGATATGGCTCTTTGAGCCCCAGGTCTTTTATTACCTCCAGGGTGCCTGATTTTCCAACAGCCCGTGCCACATCCAGTTTTCCGTGGCGCAGTTTCAGTTCAACCGAGGGATTTGACACATACCCCCTGACCTCTCCGTTACTGTCAGCCTCAACGATAATCTTGCCAATGGGCCCATCTCCATCAAACCTTATTCCCACCCTCTGGCCAGTTTTGAGAAGGGCCCCCATGAGGGTGCCGCCCGTCAAGGCCCTCCCCAGGGCGGCAGATGCCGTGGGAGAAGTCTGGTGGCGCAAGCAGGCCTCGTGGACCAGGCCCGTACTGATGCACGCAAGGGCACGGATGTTGGTCTCCCTTGCAATGGCCCTCACGAGATAGTCTTGCCCTTCCATCAACCCCTTTAAATAAGTGAAACTAGTGTTTTCTGATCCAAGTGCTGGTCCTTCCAATGAGGGAGAAACCGATGTAGCCTCTGAGTTTTAGTTTATCGCCCTCCAGCTTGGCCTTGCACTTGTATGTCTTGCCTTTTTGGGGGTCATAAATCCTGCCGCCCT
>JALVMN010000202.1 GCA_027027005.1 Desulfobacterales bacterium
GGACAGTGGCGCTTTGTCTGGATAACCCAATTTCCCATGTTTGAATACAATGAAGAAGAACAAAGGCTGGAGGCAGTGCACCATCCCTTTACATCTCCCCTCGAAGAGGATGTCCCGCTGCTGGAAAAAGCCCCCCTCAAGGCGAGGGCAAGGGCCTATGACCTGGTGCTGAACGGTACCGAGGTCGGGGGAGGCAGCATCCGTATCCACCGCCTGGAGCTTCAACAGAAGATCTTTGAAGTCCTGGGGATAGCTCCCCAGGAGGCCCAGGCCAAGTTCGGTTTCTTCCTGGAGGCCCTCAAATACGGGGCCCCGCCCCATGGGGGAATGGCCCTGGGCTTTGACAGACTGGTGGCCCTCATGACAGGAGCAAAGTCCATCCGAGAGGTCATCGCCTTTCCCAAGACCACCAGTGCCACATGCCCCCTCACCGATGCCCCCTCCCCTGTGAGTGAGGCCCAACTGAAGGAACTGGGCATTCGCCTGAGCACTGATACCTGATATTCAGCATTATCCATGCAGGGTCTTTTTTCTTGGCAGTACAGGATTTTTCTGGTAAATGATAGCTAAAATGCAGCTAGAATCTAGCTGTAACCATTAACTTCGATCAAAGGAGCGAGCAATGCATCCACTATTACAAAAAGAACCGGGAAAAAGAATGGTTTTGTTGGGCAACGAGGCCATTGCCCGTGGTGCACTGGAGGCAGGAGTGGCATTTGCCTCTGCCTATCCTGGAACCCCATCGTCTGAAATCGGCTATCAATTGTTGCAAATCCGCCAGGAAGTGGATGACCTCTATTTTGAGTGGAGCGCCAATGAGAAGGTGGCCCTGGAGATCTCGGCAGGGGCGGCCCAGTGCGGAATCAAGACCATGGTCTGCATGAAGCATGTGGGGGTCAATGTGGCGGCAGATGCCCTCATGACCCTGGCCTATACCGGTATAAAGGGTGCCCTTGTCCTTGTCAGTGCAGACGACCCCTTCATGTTCTCCAGCCAGAATGAGCAGGACAATAGATTCTATGGAAAGCTCAGCACCTTGCCCATCTTAGAGCCTTCCACACCTTCGGAGGCAAAGGAGATGGTGAAATACGCCTTTGAGCTCTCCCACGAACTTCAGCTCCCCGTGATCTTCCGCACCACTACCCGTATCAATCATTCCAGCGGCGTGGTGACACTGGGTCCATTGGCTGACAGGGTCACCAAGGGAGAATTTAAGAAAGACCCCTTCAACCTTGTATGCGTGCCTGCGGTGTCTCGAAAACTTCATGCCGTGTTACTGGAAAAGTATGACAAAGCTCGGACAATGAGCAATGAAAGCAAGTGGAATATCTTGGAAGGCCAAGGGAGCTATGGGATCATCTGCAACGGCGTGAGCTACACATATGTGAAAGACGTCCTTTCTGAGATAGGAGCTCAAGACAAATTTCGTGTGCTCAGGATAGGATTTTCGCATCCCTTGCCAGACAAGCTTATAACA
>JALVMN010000203.1 GCA_027027005.1 Desulfobacterales bacterium
GGCTCTGGCTCAGGGGCCGAAGGCAAGGGCCCCTCCTTTACTTGTGTAAGAAAGCTCACCTTGGGCCCCCCTTGGGCAATGGTAAGCACATCCCCATCTTTCAGGTACACTTCCTTTATCCGCTTGCCATTTACAAATGTGCCATTGGCACTTTGGTCAATAAGCTTGAATCTGTTGCCCTCACGGATAATCTCGGCGTGCTTTCTTGATACCACGGCCAGATCAGGGGGAAACTGGAGGTCGCACGAAGGGTGTCTCCCGATCAGTATCCTCTCTTTGGAAAATTCCTGTATCTCGCCCCTCATGGGGCCCTGGATGTGAACCAGTTGTACGACAATATTGGCTTTTTCCATTAAGTTCGTACCAGAACCTTTTGGATTCTCAACACATCGATAGGATTATAACCTGAATCTTTCACTTGGTGTCAAGTTATTCCTAGCAGACCCCACACCTGGTGCATTTGCTCGGCTCACAAAGAGGGGATGGTTTGGCCTCCAATGCCCTGCGGTATTCTTGTGCCAGGTATGCCTTTGAAATCCCATGATCCAGTATGTCCCAAGGCAGGATCTCGCCTATATCCTTCCCCCTGTAAACAAAAAAGTCGGGATTGAGGTCAGAGCGGGTCAGGGCCCTTTTCCAGTCACCCCCAATCTGGTGGGTCCTGAGAATGATTGCTCCCACTCGCCTGTCACCCATGGACAGCAGCGTCTGAATATAGGCCCATTTGGGAATATCAAAGTTTATTTTCACCCCCCCCTCTTTTACCAGTGCCTTTTTCAGCCACTTCTGCTTGCTCTTTAGCGAATCCACCTCATCCATGGGATGCCATTGAAACGGAGTGAACGCCTTTGGGACAAAACAATTCACACTCAACTTTATACTCCCAATGCGCCCCCTCTTTGCAGAGGCCTTTACCATGTGGTGCTTGAACCTTTTCACCAATTTGACTATTTCCTCCACATCGTCCATGCTCTCTGTGGGCAGCCCCACCAGGAAGTAAAGTCTCACTGAAAAGGCCCCCACCTCTGCTATCATGGTGGCGGCTTCCATGATTTGCTCTTCTGTGAGTTGCTTGTTAATCACGGTCCTGAGCCTCTCAGAGCCTGCCTCAGGCGCAATGGCGATGCTCTTTTGACCTGCGTCCTTGAGTTGCTCCAGGAGGCCACGGGTGAGGGAATCGGCCCTCAATGATGAAAGTGAAAACTCACCTCCTTGATCCAATATCAGGGATGTAACCCTTTGCAAGTATGGAATGTCAGATACCGCAGGACTTATGAGACCGATCCTGTTACCCTTTTCAAGGGCCTTCTTGACCGTTTCCAACGCCAGCTCCTGGTCCATGTTCCTGGGCGGTCTATACACAAAACCTGCGGCACAAAACCTGCACCCCCTTCCACACCCCCTCCCGAGCTCTACAAGGACCATGTCTGAGAAACTGCTCTCAGGTGTGACAATGGGAGAGACAGCACCCCCGCCACCTTTGCTCTTCCTCACACGCACCTTGGGCCCTAGTGCACTGATTTTTGGTTCAATCGCCTCTATAGACCCTGTCTTGCCGTATCTCACCCTGTAGAGACTCGGGACATACACAAAGTCCAGGGCACGAGCCAACTCTTGAAGCAATTGTGCCTTGGTGGGTTTTTCCTGGAGTAGTTCTTTTAAAAGATCCATGAAGGGATGGATCAGGGCCTCACCCTCGCCCAGGAGGAAAAAGTCCATGAAGTCAGCAATGGGCTCGGGATTCAGAAATGTGGTGATACCGCCGGCGCAAACCAAGGGAAGGAGGTCCTGGCGTTGTGCTGAGAGTAGCGGGATCCCACCCCGGTCCAATATCTCCAGGATGTTGAGGTAGTCATTTTCAAAGGAGAGTGAACAGGCAATCAGGCTGAAGCGCCTCAGAGGGGAGTTGGATTCCAGGGAAAGGGACTCCAACTGTTTTTTTGCAGATGAGGCAGAGGCCCTGGACATGGAACCAGGAGGGAGGGACGATCCGTCGCCTGGGCCTCTGTGCGGCAGAAAAAAGCGCTCTGCCACGGTATCTGCCCTGCTGTTAAAAATCTCATAGACCCTTTGGAATCCAAGGTTGGACATCCCCAGGCCGTAGTGGTTGGGATAAACCACGGCCACAGGGATTCTTCCGCCCCAGTCTTTCTTGATGGTTCCCCTTTCCCTGGACAACCTGGTGCGGTGAATGGAATAGATATCACTCTTAGCACGCACACCTCTTGCCCTTTTTGTCTCAGTCGGCCTTCATCCTCAAGAATGTAGGATAGTCCAGCTCATCCTCAAAAAAGTCCCTGCCAAAGGTAACGCGCTTCTCCCTGCGCTCTCTGGCATAGGGGTCTTCGGTTTCCTTGCCCATTCTCTTATAAGTGGGGACATCAAGGATCTCATCTCCCTTTTTCACTGTCCAGCCCTGCTCCAGTTCCTCCGGGCTCAGGTCCCTTATCCGTGAGGCGGTCTCACTCTCCTCTGCCTCAATGCCTGTGGCAATCACTGTCACCTGGACCTCGTCGCCCAAGGAGTCGTCAAACACCACACCCCAGAATATTTCTGCATCGGGGTGGACCTCCTGTTTGATGTAAGTGGAGGCCTGGTCAATCTCATCCATGGTCATGTCCGAGGGACCTGTTATGTTCATCAAGAGTCCTTTTGCCCCACAGATGGATATGTCTTCAAGCAGCGGGCTGCTCACGGCCATCTGGGCGGCCTCTGCTGCCCTGTTCTCTCCAGAGGCTCGGCCCGTCCCCATCATGGCGGTTCCCATCTGCTCCATCACCTTTTTTACATCTGCAAAATCGAGGTTAATGAATCCACTGCTCATGATCAGGTCTGAAATGCCTCTGACGGCCTGGAGCAGGACCTCGTCGGCCTTGGCTATCAACTCCTTGAAAGTGCAGGCCTTGTCCCCAACGCTCTTGAGCCTCTCATTGGGGATCACGATAAGGGTATCCACCTCCTTTTTCAGGGCCTCAATGCCCGACAGAGCCCTTCTCATGCGCTTGTCCCCCTCGAACTTGAATGGTTTGGTTACCACTGCCACGGTGAGTGCCCCAGTCTGTTTGCACTCTTTTGCAAAGATCGGTGTGGCCCCTGTGCCAGTGCCCCCACCCATACCCGCGGTGAGAAAGACCATGTCCGCCCCTTCCACGGCCTCCCTGATCTCGCTGACGCTCTCCTCTGCAGAAAGTTTGCCGATCTCAGGATCTGCGCCTGCCCCCAGGCCCTTTGTAATAGATGCACCCAGTTGGATCCTGTAGGGGCACGCAGAACGCTCCAGGTCCTGGCTGTCGGTGTTTGCCACAATGAACTCAACCCCCCGAAGCTTGGAGGCAATCATGTTATTTATGGCATTGCCTCCAGCCCCGCCTATACCGATCACCTTAATCCTTGCCTGGTACCTTTGATGTTCCTCCACAATTTCAAATTTCATCTCGTCCCTCCCTTTGCTTTATGTTGAATTTCCTTTGTCAATTCCCCGAGTTCCTAAGGTGGTCTCTCAGTGCAGAAACCACCTCTTCATCCTTGCGATTACCCGATTAAAAATATTGGTATCCCTTATCCTGAATTTCTTCCCCTTCTTGGTGTCCTTTGCACCGTAGAGAACCAGCCCAACTGCAGTGGCGTACATGGGCTTGTTCACCACCTCCACCAACCCTGTGATCCCCTTGGGATAACCCAGTCTGGCAGGGGCGTTGAAGATTTGTTCTGCCAACTCTGCAGTACCTGCCAATTCAGCAGACCCGCCCGTGACCACGACCCCAGAGCTTATCTTGTCATCAAACCCTGCTCGAACCAACTCATGATGTATCAGGGTGAATATTTCTTCCACCCTGGGCTCTATGATCTCGCCCAGGATATGCCGAGAAAGCACCCTGGGCTTTCTACCCCCCACCCCAGGGACCTCAATGGTTTCATCCCTGCCGATCAGGGAACACATGCTGCAGCCGTACTTTATCTTGATCTTCTCAGCCTCTGCCCTGGGGGTCCTCAAGCCCACGGCAATGTCATAAGTAACATTGTCTCCCCCAAGGGCCAGCACAGAGGTGTGTTTGATGGATCCCTTGGAAAAGACCGCCATGTCGGTGGTGCCACCCCCAAAGTCTATGAGGGCCACCCCCAGGTTTCTCTCCTCCTTTGTAAGGACGGCCTCGGAAGAGGCCAGGGATTCCAGGACGATGTCGCACACATCCAGTCCGGCTCGATTGGCGCACTTAATGATATTCTGAGCCGAGGTAACGGCCCCTGTAACAATATGAACTTTGGCTTCCAGCCTCACTCCGGACATGCCCAATGGATCCATGATCCCATCCTGGTCGTCCACTATATATTCCTGCACCAGGGTGTGGATCACCTCCCTGTCCATGGGGATGGCCACCGCACTGGCCGCCTCTATGACCCTGTCGATGTCTCGTTGGGTCACCTCCCTCTCTTTGAGGGCTATCACACCATGGCTGTTGAACCCCTTGATGTGACCTCCTGCAATGCCCGCATATACCGAGCTTATCTCACAGCCAGCCATGGTCTCGGCCTCTTCAACCGCCTCTTTTATGGAGTTGACCGTGTGCTCGATATTTATCACCACTCCCTTTCGGAGGCCCTCTGACGGATGGCTCCCCATGCCTATCACCTCTATGGCATCAGGCCTCACCTCTGCCACCACCGCGCAGATCTTGGTAGTTCCAATGTCAAGTCCTACCACAATCTCTCCTGCCATCACCAATCTCCCTTTACCCTGTTCATCCTTCTTTAAAAGAGACCACAGCCTCCCGGACATCCAGAAGGTCTATACGACTTACCGCACTCAAGA
>JALVMN010000204.1 GCA_027027005.1 Desulfobacterales bacterium
CGGTTTTGGCACCAACTGAGGCCATTACTTTTTCATGCACCTTCTTTTGGGCAGGAGTCTTCTTCTTGTTGGTTACAGTATTAGGGGGTTTGAGGGGCACTGGTTTTTTGGGCTTTGTCTTGGCAGGGGTTTTTTTGACCTTGTTTCTTCTCTCCTTTAGTGGTTTTTTAATGAGGGATTTGGGGCTTGGTGGGATCGTTTCTTTTTTTTTATTCTTTTTAACCTCTGGTTGCTTGAGGTAGGCCAAGGTGACTGTGATGGAGGTGGCTCTATATGCCCTGGCAGGTCTGTGAGGTAGAAGACGAGCTCCCAGGAGGAAAAGAGTAACATGTAACCCCAGCGCCAGGGCGGCTGAAAGAGCCAACCTTTTCATCTGGGTTCCCTTACCTCTGCCTGGAGGGATATACTGCTTAGGCCTGCCTCCCTGATCCTGTCAAGGACACGGAAAAGCATTTGATATGTCACGCTCCTGTCTGCAAAGAGCAGGACCCCTTTTAGGCCCCTTTGTTTTTTGTATTCTTCCAGCTCTTCAGCCAGGGAGGCAAGGGATACCGGGCGCTTGTTTACAAACAGAGAGCCGTCAGCCTTGAGGGTTATGGAGAGAAGCTCGCGCTTTTCGAGCCTTGCCGTGGTTGATTGTGGAAGATTTACAGGTAGGGAATGGTGCACTGCCATGGATAGCATGGCATAAATGAAAAATACCAGGAGCAGGAAGACGATATCAATGAGCGGCAGCATCTCTATGCGCGGCCGCTTACGATAGCCGGTATAGACCTTCATGATCCGGTTCCCCTGTTGCTGGCATTTTCAGATATGAGTTTTTCATAGACGATCTCAAGGCTTGTGGCATATTTCTCAATAATGAGGGCGGCACTATCCACTTTTGAATTAAAGTAGTTGTATGGAAAGACCGAGAGGATGGCTATGCCAAGGCCTGTGGCAGTGGTGATGAGGGCTTGTGCGATACCTGCGGTGACTGCCTCAGGATGCCTGATACCAGAGGCCCCGAGGAGCTCAAAAGAATGTATTATCCCGAGCACGGTTCCAAAGATTCCCAAGAGGGGGGCCACGGTAATCATGGTATCAAGGATCTTCATGAATCGATGCATGCGTTGAATTTCATCTGATGCTGCAGCCTCCATGGCCTTTGCCATTGAAAATTCCCTGTGGACTATCCCTGCCACCAAGACCTTGATCACATAGTCTTTGGAACCCTGGACCTTTTGGCGCACTTCATCCCACCTTCCTTCCTGACAGAGGGCGAGCACTTCATCCACCAAAGGCTGATTACGCCGTATCCCCTCCCTTGCCCAGAAGATGGCCCTCTCTATCACCACAGTGAGGGCCACGATGGAGCAAAAGAGAAGCGGGTACATCACAGGCCCGCCCTTTTCAAAGATGACCATCATTTCCATTTTGCGAGCCCTCTTTCAATCTATCACTTGTTTTATGAAGTATTGACTTTTGAAGATAAGGCCTCGGCAATCTCCATTGCCTCCGCTATGTGACGGCAGAATATATCCACAATTGCCTCACAATATCCCATTCCCCTTTCCTCTTCACTTACCATCAGCCCACGGGCCTCCAGGGCGTGCTTCCATGAGTCTTCAGCCCCCACCAGATCTTCGCGGAAATGGGTGCCAGCAACCAGCATCAACGGGACCAGGTAGGCCTTCTTGAAGCCATCCTTTATCACTCTACCAATCACCTTATCTCTTGAAGGCTCACCCTCTATGGCACCCACAAACACGTTCGGGCCAGCCATTTCACGCAGGATATGGAGAAGGCCTAGATAACTTACCCAGGCCGGATGATCCGTGCCGTGACCAACAAAGATTACAGCCCTGTCTCTGTCTTCTTCTGCAATTGTCTTATAGCCCCTGGCCACATCATGGTAATCGGCGGGAGTGGACAATAGGGGCAAACCAATGGATGACCTGATGGGGAGTTCCCGGACTTCCTGTAGCATCCTGTAAAATTCATGTCCGCAGATGAGATGAAGTGACTGCACCACCACCCATTTATGGCCTTTTTCCAACAATTCTGAGATCACTTGACTGGGTGACTTCAAGTCAACATCCTTTCTCGTCTTTATAAAATCCTTTACCATTCTGGAAGAATAGGCCCATTCAATGGGATGGGATTCAAAGCGCCTCCTGAAAATACCATCCATAAAGCTGTAAGTATCAAGGGCCCGTGTGGTAGTCCCGAATGCCACTAGCACTATTGGTATCTTCATCACCTGTATCTCTTTGCCCCAAACAATACTGCGGCTATTATCAGTGCCACAAAGAGGCCAGCAAACCACTGGACCCCTGAAGAGCTCACCTCGGTCTCTGTGTCACGGGGTTTCACCTCTTCCATCTTGAAGCCCTCCACTATCTTCTTTCCATCTTTCATTGAACGCTCTTTGGGTGAAGTTTTCTTTGCCAGGCTCCCTTTTGAAGAACTTGAATATCTACGGGCCCTCTCAAAGCCCTCCTTCAGTTTCCCAATAAGCTCTTTCCTTTTTTGAACCTGCTCGGAAAGAGGGCTTTTCATTGCCTGTTCAATTGCGATCCTGAACCTCTCCACCATCCGTGGAGATATGAGTCCTGGGATCGATATGATATTCACCACCATCTGATTGAGAAGCGGATTATTGCACGTGTGATCACAGCAAGCCACACCCTTTTGGACTACATTCATGGCATATTCTACTGCCAGTTTCCTCTTCACACTCTCCGGCGCATTCCAATATCCTTTCCTTGTGGCTTCCAGCATCCTGGCCGTTATTGACTGAAATGCCCACGGGTTTTCTCTATCAAAAAAATCTTTTAATCCCAGGTGGTACTTGTCTTCCACATATACTTGATAGACCTGATCCCACTGCTCTGCACCTATTGCAGAAGGAGTGGTCACCTGCCACCCCCAGAGATACTCCACGAATTTTGCCATTTCTCTGGCCCCGGCATAGTTTTCCTTTTTCATGCCCTCAATCCATTTAGGATTCAGGTATCGAACCCTGAGTTCTCTACCAACAGTCTTTGCTATGGGCTCAAGCCTCACCTGATTGGGGATACGCTGCATGGTAGCAAAGGTCTCTGGCGCCTTGCCTGATTCCCTTTTTACTGCCAGATGAAGCCCCCCAAGGTATTGAAACATATCGTCGTTATCCATGGTGCCATATACATTGGAAGATATGGAGTGGACCGCCACATCCACTGCCTTGAGGTTTTGTTTGAACAGCTCTCTTGCCTCTTCTCCCCATATACCCATACCAAAGGCATAGCCCACCCTGTTCTCGTAAACATCAACGATCTCTTCATCTGATGCCCAGATGCCGGAGGTGCTGGCCATCTCACTCACACCTGTCCCATAAGAGCCCGGCTTTTCGGTGAATATCCTGACCATGGACAGCTTTCGGGCCAGCTTCTCCGATACACCTGATTCCATGAGCTTTTCCGTTATCAGGCGGCTGTGCTTCGCGATCAGGTTTTCAATGTCCCGTTGTATGGCTGCCTTTTGAACCGCCCTGTCAAGCAACAGGAGCAGGTTGGGAAAAAGATCCCGATAAAGCCCAGAGGGATTTATCAGTACATCTATCCTTGGCCTCCCCAGTTCTTTACCTGGAATCACCGCCACCCCCGTCACGCGACCACTCCTATCCCATACAGGACGAAGTCCCATAAGGAAAAGGATAGTGCTCTCATTGATCCCCTGGTTGCGGATGGTCTCTGTGGCCCACAGCACCACGGCCACCTTTTGGGGGTATGTGCCTCTTTCTTTGAGATTTTTCCTGATTATTTCCTGTGCGGCCTTTTTTCCCAATACCCAGGCAGAGGGAGAAGGAATCTTTTGGGGATTGAATCCATAGAAGTTTTTTCCCGTTGGGATGGCAGAAGGATTTCGCAAGGGGTCATTGCCCTCACCAGAAGGGACATAGCCGCCCTTCAATGCATTGAGGAGATTCATGAGTTCAGATGGACCTGAGTCTCTCAAGGCCTCTCTTATGAGCATTTCATCTTGTTTGGGATTGGCATCGAGTATGGCGCGTGCAGTTTCCTTTAGTGCCTCTCCTCCCGGAGACACACCGAATGTGTGGAGTCCATAAGGCATAAAGCTCTCCCTTATCTCCAGGAGATAGTGCTCCACCTTATGAAGGGCATCCTCATTTAGTTTACTCAGGGAAAGGTCTTTCATTAATCCTGTCTCTTGGATAAGCTTTTCCATGATTTTGAATCTTTCTTGGCTTGTCGCACTCCCCATTGACAACGCCTGGTTGTAGTCATTGATCATCTCATAGAGCCTCGCATATTCCTCATAGAGGCCACTTTGTTTCACCGCCGGGGTCAGATGATCAATCACCACACCTCTTCCTCTCCTTTTGGCCTGTATGCCCTCTCCCACATCATCCACTATATATGGATATATGTTAGGAATTGTGGTGATAAGCACCTCAGGGGGACATGAAGGGCGCAGCCCAGCTTGTTTGCCAGGGAGCCATTCGTGCGTGGCATGGGTTCCAAGATGAACCATCGCATCGGCGCCAAAGACCTTTTCTAACCATAAGTATGCTGCAATATACTGGTGATGTGGAAAAAGGGTGGGGTCATGGTAGAGTTTCATCGGGTCATCCCCCCAGCCCCTTGAAGGCTCAGGCATTAATACCACATTTCCCATAACCACGGCAGGGATTATAAAGGTCCCCCTGTCTACCATGATGGTGCTTTCCTCTGGCCTGCCCCACTGTCTGAGAACCCTTTTTTGGAACTCATCATCAAGCTCCCCGAACCAGTTCTTATATGTTT
>JALVMN010000205.1 GCA_027027005.1 Desulfobacterales bacterium
CCCGGGAGGAACCGATAAAGCCTACGCCCTGGATCTCAGGGCTTGAAAGGATTGCCTGGTTTACCTCCCTTTGGCCATAGACAAGGTTGATGACCCCGGGAGGGAACCCTGTCTCCTGGGCCACCTGGCATATGGCCTGGGCTGCCACCGGATTTTGTGGGCTCGGGCTCACCACCACGGTGCAACCTGCAGCAAGGGCATACGGCACGAAGGAGGACCACGCATGCATGGGGATGTTTCCCGGGGTTATGATGAGAAATGGCCCAAGTGGCTCCCATACCAGGTATTCGTCTATACCGTTTGCAAGCTGGTCCAGGTGCTCGTTTTCCTTTACAAGGCCGTATAGGGCAGAGCAGGCCGACTCTATGTTTTCTATCACCCGCCTCACCGAACCCACGGACTCCCCGATGGTGCGGCCGTGGTCCTGGGTGAGGATGCGGGTGAGACGGTCAAAGTGCTCTTCAAACTTGGCCCTCATGTCAAAAAGGAGGCGCGCCCTCTCCCGCATGGGCACCTCTTTCCAGGCACTAAAGGCCTGGGCGGCTGCCTGAACCGCTTCCATTGCCTCCTCGGCCGTGGCCGCCGGAAACTCTGCAATGGGCTTGTCAGTGGCAGGATTTCTGTCTTCCAGGAGGATGGATGATTCAGAAGCACGCCATTTTCCATTTATGAAAACTTCCAGTGTTCCGTAATGTGACTTCACTTCAGGTAACAGCCCCATATCCTTTGTCTCCTCCAAAACTCTTACCCATTTCACGTCAAACGCGATTTGGGTAATTTATGTTTTCAATTTCAGACGGCAAGGTATAGTTCGCAGACCTCGTCTGAGAGTTCTTGAATCAGGCTTTCGTGGCAAATTCTGCCGTGGTCCACGATGAACGCCCTGTCGCACACCCGCCTTGCAAAGCTCAGGTTCTGCTCGGCAAGCAAGACGGTTACCCCGGTTGTCTTGAGGTTTTTCATGGTCTCTGCCAGTTGGTCCACTATGACAGGGGCAAGCCCCTCGGATGGCTCATCAAGCACTATCACTTCTGGATTACCCATCAGGGTGCGGGCAATGGTGAGCATCTGCTGCTCCCCGCCACTTATCTGGCCTCCGGGCCTGTCTTTCAATTGCTTGAGGTTGGGAAACAGCTCGAACAGCCGCTCAGGGGTCCAGGGCTCGAGCCCGGGGCGCGGCGGGCGCCTCCCCACCTCCAGGTTTTCCATCACGGTGAGGCCCGAAAATATCCGGCGGTCTTCTGGCACATAACCTATCCCAAGGGAGCAGATGACATATGGAGGAAGCCCCTGGATAGGGGAGCCTTGAAACAGGATTCGACCCGACTTGGGCTGGACAAGGCCCATGATGGTCTTGAAGGTGGTGCTTTTCCCCACCCCGTTTCGGCCCAGGAGTACGGCAGCCTCGCCCTTGTGGAGGCCAAAGGTCATGTCAAACAATATTTGGGCCTTTCCATAATAGGTGTTTA
>JALVMN010000206.1 GCA_027027005.1 Desulfobacterales bacterium
CAACCAGCTCCATCACAGCAGGTGTTACCCCTGCACTCAGTATCTTGCTTACAGTAGTGGTAGCAGTGGCCACATCATTGAAAAAGGCGATCATGGTTTGGGTGGCCTCAGGCAAAGGCAGGAGTCTCACGACAGCAGATACTATGACGGCCAGGGTACCCTCGGAGCCCACTATGAGGCGGGTGAGGTCATAGCCAGCCACCCCTTTCATGGTCTGCACGCCGGTATTGATTATCTCACCAGTGGGAAGGACCACCTTGAGGCCCAAGACGTAGTCTCTCGTGACCCCGTATTTTACAGCCCTAAGCCCTCCCGCACACTCTGCCAAATTGCCCCCTATGGTGGATATCTTTATGCTGGCCGGGTCAGGGGGGTAAAGCAGGCCCAAACGGGCAGCAGCATCCTTAAGGTCCGCAGTGATAACGCCGGCCTCCACATTGGCTGTCATGTTCTCCTTATCAATTGACAGTATACGGTTGAACCTATTCATGGCGAGCACCAGACCGCCCCTGACAGGCACTGCCCCACCGCTCATCCCACTGCCTGCTCCTCTTACCACTACTGGAAACCGCTCTGTGGTGGCCAGGGCAAGAATGGCAGAGACCTCTTGTGCAGAGCCCGGTATTGCCACAGCCTCGGGCATGGCGTGGAGCTTTGTCCCGTCAGAGCCGTACTCGTCAATGTCTGACTCTTTTACTTTGAAAAACTGGCTGCCAACAATGGCTTCTATTTGAGAAAGGATCTGTGGAGAAATCATCACTGCACGGAGACACGGCTGCTCAGGGCCCTCTGGAGCGTCATTTTGTCCATGTACTTAAGGTCACCCCCCATAGGAACGCCAAGAGCTATCCTTGTGACCTTGATATCGGGCCTTTTTCCACGTATTAGTTGAGCGAGAAAGGAGGCAGTGGCCTCTCCTTCTGTGGTGGGATTTGTTGCCAGTATAACTTCCTTGATGTTTTCTTTGTCCAGACGAGTCAACAGCTCAGATACCTTCAGGTCCTCGGGACCAATACCATCCAGGGGTGAGAGAACACCCTGGAGCACATGGTACCTGCCAGTGAAAACCCCTGATTCCTCTATGGCCAGTTGGTCTCCAGGGCCTTCAACCACACAGATTCTCCCGTCGGCCCTTGAAGGATCAGCACAGATGGCGCATGGGTCATCATCTGTAAAGTTAAAACAAACGGAGCAAAACCTTATTTTATCCTTTACCTCAAGTAAGGCCTGGGCCAGATGCTCGGCCTCGGCCCTATCGCTGCGAAGAATATGAAGTGCCAGGCGTGTAGCGGATTTTTGACCGATCCCGGGCAATTTGGACAGGTGGTTGATGAGTTTTTCCAGGGGTGCTGGGTATATGCCCATGGCCGTTTCTCCCTAAAAGAGTCCGGGAATATTGGGTAGGTTCAGGGACTTGGTGAGCTTCCCCATCTCTTCGTTGACCATATCTTTGGCCCTG
>JALVMN010000207.1 GCA_027027005.1 Desulfobacterales bacterium
GTTTGAAGCTGTCTATGCAGACCTCTTTGGGGTATTGGGCGAGTTCTTCCTGGCAAGGGCGTTCCACGAGGATGTCTTCCAGGCTCATCTTTAGGAATTCATCCCCCCCTTTCTTGTGGATGGTATGCTTCAATGTTCTGATATCGTGGACTCCTGGGAGCCTTCCAGAGTAAAAGGAGGCCATGGTGTGCTCGTCCACCATCAAGGCTCGCCTCAGCCTCTGCTCCATGTCCTTTACCTCTTCCATCAAGGAGAGGTTGTGCTCAAGGAACCCGAAGCGCTCATCAACCTCTCCCCTCACCAGGGCGTGGAGCACGAATATCTCGTGGGCCTCTTTGGGATTGACAGCCCCATAAGGAGCAATGCCGTCTGTGGAAAGCACCAGGCCAAACAAAGTCACCTCTGTGGTTGCGATCACTTGCCCCAGCTTTCTATCCCAACGGGGCTGAAGGTATCTTTTTTTACAAAACCTCTCACCCACCTCTTGGGCCCACTTTGGGTCTATGGCCGCAGCCGTTCTTGCAAAAAGCCGCGAGGTCTTGACCATCTCTGCCGCAACTATCCACTGGGGCCCCTTGTCAAAAAGGCAAGAGCCGGGAAAGATCATCACCTCTTTTCCCTTGGTGCCCACATAAATATTTTTTTCCTTCTTGAGAGCAATGTTTGAGAGCAGGCCACTCAATAGGGCTCTATGCACCCTCTCATACGGTGACTTTGAAGGCAACTGTTTCTTCTGCCTCCGCCTCTCACCCGCCCCAGCGCGGTAAAGCATCCCATGCTCTTTGATGATCTCCTGAATCTGGGCTTTTATGTTGATCCACTCCCGCATCCGCATGTAGGAAAAAGAATGTTTCTTGCAAAATGCCTTGAGGCTTGAATGATTTTGACCTCCCTGCCTAACTGGGAGGCAGGCCTTACTGGCCTTGTTCATGGCCTCCCACACATTCAATATGGTGATGAAATCAGAGCGCTCATCCCTGAATTGATGGATCCTGTCTTCAAGATCCTTTTCACCTTCTGGCGCTCTTTCGCTTGGGTCCTGTATGCTCAGGGCCGCCGCTATCACACAGACCTCACTCACACATTTCTCTTTCCTAGCCTCGAGCAGCATTCGGGAAAGCTTTGGGTCCAAGGGTATCCTGGCCATCTTACGGCCGGCAGCGGTGAGCCTTACTTCTCCACCCTTTCGCTCTATGGCGCCCAGTTCCTCCAGGGTTGAAAACCCGTCCTTTACCGCCCTGGGCGGTGGGGGATCCAAAAAGGGAAAAGCGCTTATGTCCCCCAACCCCAGGTATATCATTCGGAGAATTACTTCGGCCAGATTTGCCCTTAGCATCTCTGGTCGGGTAAATTCCTCTCTTGAGAGATAGTCTTCCTCGGAATAGAGCCTGATGCAGAGCCCATCGGCAATCCTTCCACACCTTCCCTTTCTTTGATCTGCACTTGCACGCGAAATAGGAGATATGGGCATAGATGTAACCCTAGTTCTAGCTACATACCTGGGGATTCGAGCAAGTCCCGTATCTATCACATACCTTATGCCAGGGATGGTAAGAGAGGTCTCTGCCACATTGGTAGCGACAACGATCTTTCGCCCTCTTACCCGGTAAATCCTCTGCTGTTCCCTTGCAGACAACCTTGCAAAGAGGGGTAAGACCGACACCCCCGGATAGTCCCTGCCTCTGAGACGCCTGCATGTCTCGAAAATATCCTGCTCAGTGGGCATGAATATCAGGCAATCACCATCCAGGCCCCTCATCCACAGCGAGTCCATGGCCTCCAGGGCCATGTCCACGTATGAGAGTTCTCCAGAGGCCAGCAGCTTGGAATCTCCCGGGAGGTATTCCACCTCCACCGGATAGAGCCTGCCTTCCACCTGGATTACCGGAGCTCTCCAAAAAAAGGAGGAGAATTTCTCGGTCTCAAGGGTTGCAGAGCTTATTATCACTTTCAAATCGCGCCGTCTCGGAAGGATCCTCTTGAGTAAACCCAGAATAAAATCAATGTTGAGGCTTCTCTCATGGGCCTCATCAATGATGAGTGTGTCGTACTCTGATAGTAGATTATCGCCTTGGGCCTCTGCCAACAGAATTCCATCGGTCATCACCTTTATCCTGGTCTGGCGGCCCACACTGTGCTTGAACCTAATCTTGTAGCCCACAGCACCAGGGAAATCCCCCCCAAGCTCCTGGGCAATCCTGTTGGCAATGGTTACAGCCGCAATCCTTCTCGGCTGAGTGCTGCCTATCCTGCCCTTCTGGCCCCTTCCTGCCTCAAGGCATATCTTGGGAATCTGGGTGCTCTTGCCCGAGCCTGTCTCGCCACAGACAATGACCACTTGATGCTCCCTTATGGCACGTATTATCTGACCCCGGGCCTCGAGTATGGGAAGGTCTTTTGGATAGGGAATCTTACGGTTCATTTATCAAAAAAAGGGATCCCAAGAATTCTATTTCAGTATAAGGCATCATACCTGTCCAAATTAGGTTCTTTGGCAGCAGCAGGGGAACGGGATGTTCCCGGAGCGGCGTCATTACAGCCCTGGAGCAGGACAGCGGAAGGACTGGAATCCGCAGTGAGCGGAGCCATGGACGGCGTAGCGAACGTAGCGAAGGGAGTGTGCCGTTTCCCTGCGAAAGTAGCTTCAGATTGACAACCTGATTTCTGAATTTTCGCACTGAACTCATAACCTATTGAGATAATATTGGGCCGACTCGCTGGGTTCAATTATATTTCGAATACCTATGATAAGGCATAGAATTTGTGCGGGTAAAGCTCAAATGTGCAAAATTAGCTACTTATTACCAGAGATTACTTAATTTTGATAAGTTGACTTTACTGGTCAAATCCAGTAAAAGGAAAAAACTCTTTTTGGTGTGTTAAGTCCTGTTATCAAGGCGGACCGCTGGCATCAAGAGCAGATGTTTCATTATCTTGGCAGCCCATATGAAGAAGAAATATCAAGTCATCGTGGTTATAGTTATCAGCCTCCTCCTGGTGGGCTTTTTCCTGAGCATATACATCACCGTGGATGAAACCATCCCTGACAACGCAGTAGTTGTTATCACCGAGGAGGACAAGCTCTATCATTCCATACACTTTGACCATATCTGTGTAAGCGGCAAGACCGCAAGGACCACTACCCTGGCTCAGGCAAGGGCTGCCGGTTACCGCCCTGATCCTCATTGCGAACAGTTGGGTTATTTTAGGGGCAACAGGAGGTTCCTGTTTTACCACCTCCTCTCGAAGCTGGGTGTGCAGGTAAACAGCCGCTGGGACAAGGATGGAAACTGGCTTTGGTAACTGCACGATTTCATCCCGGATTAATCTTTTCCACCCTTTCGGCCGATAGAACATTTAGCCCTGCAATGGGAAACCACCCTTGATTGAATGGAAAAATGCCGACCCTTCAAGTAGTCACAGGAGATGGAGAGATTTACAACTTTCCCGTCTCCAAGGAAAAAATCTTCATTGGCAGAGGCCAGGGCAACGACCTGGTCCTCCCTGACACCACCGTATCACGCCAGCATGCTGCCATTGAAAAAACCCCTCAAGGCTATGTCATATCTGACCTGGGGAGCTACAACGGGACAAAGGTCAACGGACGCCTGATCCAGAACACCTTGCTCTGTCCAAATGATCATATTCAGTTGGGCACAACCAAGATCCATTTCCTGGACGATGAAGGCCCTTCGTCTCCTCCCACCGACTCACTGGTCTTTTCATCCGATCTTGACAAAGAGCTGGCCAGCAAGCCCGTGGTGGAAAGCCATTCCTTCACCAATCTCGGTGATTCCAGGGAGCTTTTGGTCCCCTTGGAAAAAGATTTCACCAGAACCCTCCATGATGCATCCCCTGAGGCCAAACGTATCCCTGAGTCCCAGCTCTCCCTCCTTACCAGGAGTAACAAGGTCTTGTTCGTGCTTTATGAGATCAGCCGCCAGCTCAATAAAATTCACGATCTCAGGGCCTTGCTTACCAAGATAATGGATCTCATATTCGTGGTCATCAATGCTGATTCAGGCTTTCTGGTGCTCATAGGAAGCAGGGAAGAAGATGAATTCCTGCCGGTGGTGGTCAAGCACAGGAATGGGGGAGCGGGCCCTGCCAAGGAAATCAAGGCAAGCAAGACCCTCATCCGCAGGGTAATCCAGGAAAAGGTGGCCCTTCTGGTCACAAATGTCTTGGAAGACGAGACCCTGGATGGGGCAAAAAGCTTGGTGATTCAAAAGGTCAGATCTGCCATATGTGTCCCCCTCTGGAGGAAGGAGAAAATAATAGGTGTTATCCAGTTGGACAGCACCAGGTTTGACAACCAGTTCACCCACGAGGACCTGGAACTCCTCAAGGCCATAGCCAGCCAGATGGCCATGGTAATAGAGCAGGCCGCACTCAACGAACAAATAAGGCAGGAAGAAAGGCTCAGGAGCAGGCTGGAGCGGTTTCACTCCCCTCAGGTAATCGAGATGATCCTGAAAGGCGACCAGGAAATCAAGGATAACATCATGGATGCAAAGGAGGTTGAGGCCACCATACTCTTTTCAGATATCGTCGGTTTTACCCGCCTGGCAGAGTCCATGCCTCCCAAGGAGGTCAATGTCCTCCTAAATCGATATTTCTCAAAAATGACTGATATTGTTTTCAAGTATGACGGGACCCTTGACAAATACATTGGTGACGGGCTCATGGCCGTCTTCGGAGCCCCCATGCAAAAAGAGGATGACGCAGCCCGCGCCATCCTTACCGCCCTTG
>JALVMN010000208.1 GCA_027027005.1 Desulfobacterales bacterium
GCCAGCACCTCCCCTGTGTCGGGATGGGTAATGGGCATACTCAGTTTCTTTTGGTAAAGGTGTTCTATCTTGGCCTCACGCCAGCATATATCCTTTTCTATTGAAATGGTTTCTATGTCATAGAAGTGGGCAAGGATTTCTTTGGTGGAGTAACCCAATGCCTTAAGAAGGACGGTAACGGGAAATTTCCTGCGCCGATCAATCCGCACATAGAGCAGATCCTTTGGATCGAACTCAAAATCCAGCCATGAGCCTCTAAGTGGAATTATGCGTGCCGAATAGATGAGCTTTGAGCTGGCATGGGTCTTGCCTTTATCATGGTCGAAAAAAACTCCTGGGGAGCGATGAAGCTGGCTTACCACCACCCTTTCGGTACCATTGATGATAAAAGTCCCCCTCTCGGTCATCATGGGGATGGTGCCAAAGTAGATCTCCTGCTCCTTTATGTCTCTAATGGTCTTTGTGCCATCAGTGCTATCCACATCAAAGACCACCAGCCTCACGGTCAAACGCAACGGGGCCTCATAGGTCATCCCCTTGTTGACACACTCTTCTTCGTCATACTTGACATCTTCAAAGGTATACTTGACGAACTCAAGAGAAGAGGTGCCGCTGAAGTCCTGAATTGGAAATACGCTCTTGAATGCGGCTTGCAGCCCCACCTCTTCCCTTTGCTCCGGAGGGACGTCCTTCTGCAGAAAACGCTCATAAGAGTGTTTCTGCATCTGGATCAGGTTTGGAATCTCCAGCACTTTCTTTATCTTACCAAAGTTTTTCCTGATCCTTTTTGTAACTCCGTCAAGCTCTGGCATCGTAACTCCTCGGCATCTAATTATTGTCTTTGGCCCGCATCAGGCCTCCCTGAAATAATACTCCTGGGATTGGGGGGCTAGGGCCCTTGGGTTCAAAGGCCCTAGCCCAAAAAAATCAAATTACTTTATCTCCACTGAGGCGCCTGCCTCTTCCAACTGCCCTTTAATATCCTCGGCCTCCTCTTTTGGGATCCCTTCTTTAACCGGAGCAGGGGCCCCATCCACCAAGGCCTTGGCCTCCTTGAGGCCCAGCCCTGTGATGGCTCTCACCACCTTGATGACCTGAATCTTCTTATCGCCTGCTGCTGTAAGAATCACGTCAAACTCTGTCTTCTCAGGGGCAGCCTCTTGGGCAGCTTCTCCAGGGGCTGCAGCAGCCACAGCCACAGGAGCTGCAGCGCTCACTCCGAATTTCTCCTCCAACTCTTTCACAAACTCAGAAAGCTCCAACACCGTCATATTGGAGATGAACTCTATAACGTCTTCCTTGGTAATATCCGCCATGATATTTTCTAACCTCCCTTTTATTCTTGCTTCTTGTTTTCAATCGCCTTCAATACATTCAACAGCCCCACCAGAACGGCATTGAGCACCCGGACAAATGAGCCTGGCACTGCCTGTAGTGCCCCTAATGCCTGGGCCAGAAGGACCTCCCTGCTGGGCAGTTCTGCCAGCTTAACGATTGCTTCAGGGTCCAGGAACTGGCCTGAAATCTGTCCGGCCTTAATCTTTAATTTGTCGTTCTCTTTGGAGAACTCCACCAGGGCCTTGGCCGATGCGGCCACATCCTTGTAAGCCAAGGTCAAGGCTGAAGGCCCCACCATGTATTCCTCCAGCAGGGCGGTGGGGGTATCCTGGGCAGCAAGCTTGAGCAATCGATTCTTTACCACAAAGAACTCCGAGTCAGCCTTCCTGAGCTCTCTCCTGAGCCTGGTCATGGCCTCCACATTGAGGCCTTGATAATCCACCAGAAAGGCACCTTCAGTCCTCTCAAGCCGCTCCTTCATCTCGGCCACGAACTTTTTCTTTTGGGCTTTTTCCATATTCACCTCCTCTCCTTTGAACCTTACAGGTCAAAGCAGAGGTGCGGCTTCCTGCGTTTTTAGGGGAAGATGAAATCCGCGGTCTCGGTAGGCATCAGATTAAGCCCAAGCCGGCTGCGGCCCGGCACCTACTGTCTTTGACCTTTACTATCCAGGCAGGCCTAAACCCCTTGGGGGAGGGCCCACCATTTTTCCTGGGGTTGGCTATAATCTCCTTAACTCATAGTGGTTTTTCCCGGTATTGGGAGCTGCGCACGCCTCTCTTCCAAGGAAGCCTTGCGTGTGTGCCACCTTGACACTCTATGCCACCAGCTCCTTTACATATCCTGGATCAATCTTTATTCCGGGTCCCATAGTGGTAGATACAGCGATGCTTCTTAGATAGGTTCCCTTGCTTGCAGGCGGTTTCAATCTCAGAATAGTATCCATAAAAGCAGCAATATTTTCGAGTAGTTTGTCTGGTCCAAAAGATACCTTTCCCATGGGGGCATGGACGATTCCGGCTTTTTCCACCTTAAAGTCAATCTTGCCTGCCTTGATCTCTTTTATGGCCTTTGCCACATCAAATGTCACAGTGCCCAGCTTGGCATTAGGCATCATCCCACGGGGTCCTAAGATACGGCCCAACTTTCCTACTGAGCTCATCATATCAGGGGTCGCAATGGCCTTGTCAAACTCCAGCCATCCCTTCTGCACCCTTTCCACCAAGTCGTCAGACCCAACATAGTCTGCCCCTGCTTCCTGGGCCTCCTTTTCCTTTTCTCCTTTGGCAAATACTGCCACCCGGACCTTTTTCCCAACACCGTGGGGCAACACCACCGTGCCCCTTACCATCTGGTCCGCCCTCCTTGGATCAACCCCAAGGCGAACCGCCAGATCCAAGGTCTCGTCAAAATTGGCATATGCACACTCCAGGGCCAGCTCCACAGCCTCCCTGAAATCATAGCGTTTGGTTCTATCAATCTTTGCCAGTTTCTCCCTGTACTTCTTGCCCCTTTTAGCCATTTCAGTTTCCTCACCCGTCTCAATCAACTATTGTGATTCCCATGCTCTTGGCCGTGCCTTCAATTATCCTCATGGCACTTTCAATATCATATGCGTTAAGGTCCTCAAATTTGAGTCTGGCTATCTCTTCCACCTGCTTCCTGGTCACCTCACCCACCTTCTGGCGGTTAGGCTCGCTGGAGCCCTTGGCAATCTTTGCCGCTTGCTTCAGCAGCACAGAGGCAGGAGGGGTTTTGGTGACAAATGTAAATGACCTGTCCGCATATACCGTAATCACAACCGGTATGATGGTACCCATCTGATCCTGGGTCCTGGCATTAAATGCCTTGCAAAACTCGGCGATATTGACCCCGTATTGGCCCAGGGCCGGACCGATGGGTGGCGAAGGGTTGGCCTGCCCGCCTTTTACCTGCAATTTAATAGAACCGATCACTTTCTTAGCCATCTCGCAGCGCTCCTAAACCTTATTTACCTGTATAAAGTCCAACTCCACAGGAGTAGCACGCCCGAATATGGTGATCAACACCCTTAGCTTTTCTTTATCAGGTTTGACCTCCTCCACTACCCCTTGGAAGTTGGTAAATGGTCCGTCAATTACCCTTACCTCATCTCCCTCTTCAAACTGATACTTGGGCTTGGGCCTGCTGATGCCCTCCTCCATTTGCTTGATTATGCGCTCGGCCTCTTCATCTGGTATGGGGGAGGGCTTAGTTCCACCTCCCACGAAACCTGTCACCTTGGCAGTGTCCTTTACCGTGTGCCATGTCTCATCGGTCAATACCATCTGGACCAGTATGTAACCTGGATAAAACTTCCGAGAAGAGGTCTTTTTCTGGCCCTTTTTCAGTTCCACCACCTGCTCGGTGGGAACCAGGATCTGGCCAAAATACTCCTCCTGACCCAGGGCCTTTATTCGTTCTTCCAAGCTCTTCTTCACCTTGTGTTCAAACCCTGAATAGGTGTGGACTATGTACCATTTAAGCTCGCCCATAATATTTTTGGAGCCCTATCCCAACAGATTCTTAATGATCTTTATCAAACCGAAATCCACAAGGCCCAGGTATAAGGCCACCACCAGTACCAGCAGTATCACCACTGCGGTGGAGGCCAGGAGCTCTTTTCTGGTGGGCCACTTGACCTTTTTTAATTCGTTCTTGGCCTCTCTTAGGAATTGTATTCCTTTCTTGAACAAAGCAGCAGGGCCTTTTGGTTCAGAAGGAACCTTTTTTTCAGGGAGTCGTCTCGGGACCTCCTTTTTCTCAGGCACCTGGGCAGCCTTGGACTTTCCAGAGGCCTTCTCAGCGGGGGCCCTTGTCTGCTTCTTAGGGCTGACACTCTTGGTCTTGCGCCTTCTCGCCCTCCCTTTTTTGTTAGCCTTTTTCATAAAATAATCGTTTTTGGCCTTCCTTTAGCTTCTCTCAATTACCAAAGCCTCGACATAAAAAATGGCAGGCCAGGAGGGATTCGAACCCCCAACACCCGGATTTGGAGTCCGGTGCTCTAGCCGTTAGAGCTACTGGCCTGCATTACGAGGCGCTCTACCCATATAACTATCACGGCTTTGTAAATTGGGTTACTGACCCAAACCCTCCACCTATTTGGTTTCCCTGTGAGGGGTATGGGTCCTGCAAAACGGACAATATTTTTTCAACTCCAATTTGTCTGGAGTGCGGCGTTTATTCTTGGTAGTGGTATAGTTTCTCCTCTTGCATTCACCACAGGCCAATATGATTATATCCCGCATATGTCAGGTTTCCTCTCTGCCACTATTCCAGTATTTCGCTTACTACGCCTGCCCCTACCGTCCTGCCTCCCTCTCGTATGGCAAAACGCAACTCCTTCTCCAACGCTATGGGCGTTATCAAACTAACCTCAAGCGTAACATTATCT
>JALVMN010000209.1 GCA_027027005.1 Desulfobacterales bacterium
CAGAGGCTGCCACAAAAATTGAGCTGGCCCGAACCCTTACCTACAGGGCCTGCTGGACAGTGGACCAAGGTAGGCCTGACACCAAACTCGTGGCAATGGCAAAATGGGCCGCAGCACGGACCGCTGTGGAAGTGGTGGACGAGGCCTTGCAGCTCCACGGGGGATACGGCTACATGAATGATCACGATGTAGAGCGATTCTACAGGGGAGCCAAGGTGCTTGAAATCTACGAAGGCACCAAGGAAATAGAGAAGATCATTATCGCCCGCAGGATCCTTGGGAAACTGTGAAGGAACAGCTCCCCTCCGCAAGGGAAGCTGTACTGTGGTTTACTTTTGCTCTGCTTCCTGGGACACGATCTCATTGGTAGCTTTTTTGTTGTCCAACTGACAACTTGCAGGGCTCATTCAGGTGGAGATCCCCAGCTTGGGCAATACATATGCCTGGAGCAGGACCCAGGCAACCACTATTAATAATATCCACCATCCTTTCATATTGTAACCCCTTTCGGTTTTGACGACTCACGGTCGCCATTGTGAGTCCTAGGCTCAGGAAAATCCGCCTGAGGGAGTGCAGGAGGAGGAAAACGAAGAAAAACTCCCTCCCACGGATTGGGAGGAAAATGTTGACAGCAACCGCTCGGTCTGCTGCTCCCCGCATGCAGGGCATCTTGCCTCTATCGCGTCCTTGCTGGAAAAGCAAAGATATTCAAAAATTCTTCCACAATTTTTACACCTGAATTCATATATAGGCATGATGGCATTACTCCTTTCACAACTTTTTGGTTAATACTATAAACTGTTTTTGCAGGATTTCAAGTAAAAATTGCCCGCTTTCTACCTTCTTTTCACAAGACGCCTGCGAACCCGCACTTTCCGGGCTTTTTTCAGTACCTTGGGTCCTGGGGGCAAGTCGGGTTGGTGTTGAAGTCCCTTTTCTTGAGGGCTGGTTTCGGGAGAATCCGTCTTGTAGCCACAAGTGGCCCTGGGACATTTAACTGTCTTGACACCTGAGGCTGCTTCCATTTCCACCAGGAAGGGATTGTTGCACCTGGGACATGGAATACGTAGCGGTTTCCCCCAGCTAATGAAATGGCATGATTTTTGGCTGCAGTCATAATACTTCTTTCCAGCAGGAGTCGTATGAAATCGCAGCTTTCCTTTGTTGCACAAAGGGCATAGATTTTCCAACTCTTCCTGAAATCGCCTGAACTTTTCTTCAAGATCCTCGCTCTCAGGTTCTGACCCGGAAGAATGTGGTAAGGCCGCATGGGGTAGGGGCACAGGCTCTCTCTGAGGTGGGCTGGGGCTCTTTTCCTCCTCCAATTCACTGGTATCATGAGGTGGTTCCACATCTTGGCCCAGGCCATCGGTGACTGTGGCTTCCTCGTGAGGAGATGGGTCCTGGTTAAGCGTGTCAGGTGCAACCTCTTCTTCTTGGTGCCCTTGAGGAGGATCATCCGTAGAAAGGGCTGGTTCATCATTTTCTATAACAGCCTCGTCCTCCACAGCAATCTCCTCTGCGCCTTGTTCTTTTGAGGGCATCTCAGTAATAGGCTCAATAGTGTCATCATCGGTCAATGGTTCATCTTCTTCTTTTTCGCCCCCGAAGATATCAAACACCTCAAATCCCTTGGCCGAGACCTCTTCTTCTTGAGCAAGTATTGAAGGCGGGCCACCACCTCTTTTTGCCGCCTGTTTAAGCTTTTTGAGGAGATCTTGGCGAGGGGCTGCCTCTCTCTTTTCTGCCTTGGTTTCAGGAAATTTCTCTTGGGGCTCCCTGCTGTGAATATCCAGGGTATCTCCAAATTGGATCGCAGCTTGTGTTATATCCTTTCTTCCAGAGTTAACCTCTTCCAAAGTTTGGATTATGTATGCAAGCATGTTGAGGCCGCTCATGGAAGGAAATAAGTTTGCAAGAAGTTTGCAGGCCTCATGAAAAGGGGGCAACACCTCAAAGCTGCTTTGGTCTTTGAATTTGATATACCCCTTCTCTGAGATGGAAACCAATGCCCTTTCCAGATCCACGTCTTGGGGGATTCCCAGCTCAACAGCCTCTTTGAGCAACAAATCCTTGGAAAGGCTGGCTGAGACAGGAGGCTGAGCTTGGGCCTGCTGATGCAGTTGCTCCAGCAAGATCAGGCACAGGATGGTTTCCAGATCAATGGATAATCCCCCGGGAAGTCCAGAGCCTCCGGTAAGACGAAGTATATTCTCCTTTAAGACCTGATCAAAAACCTCAAAACCCATTCCCATTTCCTTTCCAACACACTATCCAACATTCCACTTTCAAAAAATCCACCATATCGGTTTCAGGAGGCAGCCTGCATTTCCTGGGAGACGGGTGGGGAAGAGACATCTTCAGTTTGTCCGGTTTGATCCTTCCGAGATGTGGCTGTCTCAAGGGAAAGGTAATTGCCGTCGCGATCAATCAGGATGGAGAGATTTAACCTTACCTCAAAATCAAGTTTGTAGGCCACCTTACCCTCTGCAACCACAAGATCCCCGGCCTTGAACTCCACATCTTCTTCCACCTGGAGCCCGTGCTTTTCCTTTATAACCTCATCAACCACTGACCAGTCCAGTTCTGCCAAGATGTTGTCAAAAAGTTCCCTCTCACCCTGCTTGATGACATTGGAATCCGTCAGCCTCATTGTCATTTTTCCTCCCTCATGGGGTTGGTGGTTAATTGCCAACCACTCGACCCATGAAGAATATTCAAGAAGCGTGCCTTTTTTGGCACGCAAGGAAAGCCCCCCTGCTTTTCAGAAAAGACCTGAAGAAAACCAATTGAAATTCCGATCAAATTTCAGGGTAAGACAAATTAACCCTAGAAACAGGGCCAAATTACCAGATGCTCACCCTTGAAGGCATAGACCAGGCCATTGAAAACCTGGGGCTCAGAAAGGATGGATCCCCCAAGGCGCGCCTCATATCGGCCATTAGGGCCTTATATGATGAGGCTGGGGCGGTGGAAGAGATCCAGGGTGCAAACCCTGATGATCTTATCAGGGCCGTGTGGCGGATGGATGGGGACCCGGAAATTTTGAGAAAAAAGAGGAAGAATCTTCACACCCTCCGCTCTACCATTAATTCTGACCTCATGCGCCTATACAAGGAAGGGAAGAATCCCGAAGGAATCATTATTGGGCCTCAATATGTATTTACCATGTCAGAAGAGGCCAAAGACAACATCCTTGATAAGTTCGCAACCCAGATCAGGGAAAATGGAGGGGCCAGCCTCTCGCAGATAAGTGAAGTCCTAGGCTTCATCAATAAGTTGCTCTCGGATTCTCCACTCTTGGATGGCGCTCAAGATGAAATTGATGCACTAAAAGGGATGATAAGAAAAATCTCCCAGGGCCTTGGCTTTCTCCCTGAAGACGGAGGAGAAAGGAATGTTTCTAGTGAGGCTCCTCAAGGCCACCAACATGGAGGCGAACTCCAAGGAGGTGGTACTTCCCCTGAAAATGAGGGCACAGGCCAGGGGGGGGCTACGGATCTGGCTGAAGGCGTTGAAATAATAGAGGATGAAGATATTGAAATCCCGGAGGAGGAGGTGGTGGTGGAGGAAGAGGAAGCCCCTGGGTTGGAGGTGATCGAAGAGCCTGATGAGGAGAGCCTACAAGAGATAGTAGAAGAAGTGGACGGGGCCTCAGAAATAGAGCCGGCGCCAGAAGATATGGCAGAAGAACTGGCCATAGTTGAAGGGGCTGGACCAGAGACAGAGGGTGTTGAACTCCAAGGTCCAACTCAAGAGCAGGAAATGGGAGGTGGTTTCCCAGGTTCTGGCGAAAGAAAGGAAGCCCAGGGCGCTGAAGGAGGAGAGGGCCAGGAAAAGCAGACCGGATCAGGCTCAGAAAGTGCTCATGAGACATACTACCCTGGCAATGAAATAGGCCAAACACCTGCAGCCGTGAACGAAGATGGGGGTGTGGAAGGGGGAAAAGGAGTTTCAGGTGCTGGTGGAGAAGGCGATCTGGATGATATGGAAGATCCCGGTTTGGACGAAGAGGTAGTAGATGACAATATTTTGACAGTTGAAGAGGAAATTCAGGATGACGAGGCTCCCCCTCTCGAAATAGATGAGCTTTTAGAAGAAGAGGCGGGGGCTACAGAGGAACCTGAACCACTGGGGTTGGAGGAGGCCCTGGGAGAGACAGGGGAAGAGCAGGATACTCGAGAAAAAGCCAGGCTCCTAGCAGAGGCCTTTGATGGCTACCTTGGGGCCATGGACCGCTACTACAACCAATACCTCCTGATTCCAGGTGGCGAGTATCTGATAGGTGACCCCTCTGATCCCTATCACCAAGAGCAGCTCGTAAGCCTTTCCCCCTTTTACATGGCCAAATTTCCAGTGACCAACGCCCTTTTTGAGATATTCGTGGAAAAGACCGGTTATGTCACAACCGCTGAAAAACAAGGATATGGAATTGTTTACGAAGGGCGATACAGGCAAAAGGTGGACCCAAAGACCGGAAGGAAGAGATTCATATGGCATTCTGGCATCAGACGGAGGAAGGTAGAAGGGGCTTGCTGGTATCAACCCAGTGGGCCGGGAAGTAACCTGCATGGAAAGAGAAACCATCCAGTGGTTCAAGTGAGCCTCGAAGATGCCATGGCATTTGCTGCCTGGACAGGGAAACGCCTGCCCACCGAGGCCGAGTGGGAGGGGGCATCCAGGACCAGGAAGGGCTATCCTTTTCCCTGGGGAAAGAAGTGGTTGGACGAGGCCTGCAATGTGG
>JALVMN010000210.1 GCA_027027005.1 Desulfobacterales bacterium
TCCACCGGGCATTTCCTCATGCAAATCATACAGGCCTGACACTTTTCAGGGTCAATGTAAAAGGCAATGAGATCTTTGCACGACAGCGCAGGGCACCTCTTTTCCTTGATGTGGGCCTCGTATTCATCCCTGAAGTACTTGAGGGTGGTGAGAAAGGGGTTAGGGGCACTTGTGCCCAATGCACAAAGTGAGGCCTTGGAAAGGACCTCTGCAAGCTCCTCCAGCTTCTCCAGGTCGTCCTCCTCTCCCTTGCCCTGGGTCAGCCTGTTAAGGATCTTCAGCATCTGCTTCATGCCTTCGCGGCAAGGCACGCATTTTCCACATGACTCGTCCGTGAGGAATTCAATAAAATAGCGGGCCACATCCACCATGCAGGTGCTTTCATCCATGACGATCATGCCGCCAGAGCCCATCATGGAGCCGGCCTTGGTGAGTTCGTCAAAGTCAACACCCAGGTCAAGCAGTTCTTCTGGCAGACACCCTCCAGAAGGCCCGCCGGTCTGGACGGCCTTGAATTTCTTGCCCCCTGGGATCCCCCCGCCGATCTTGTAAATAATATCCCTCAGTGGGGTACCCATGGGGACCTCAACAAGGCCAGTATTCATGATATTGCCCACCAGGGAAAAGATCTTGGTGCCCTTGCTCCCTTCGGTTCCATACTGGACGAACCAGTCTGCCCCTTTATTGATGATGTGTGGGACATTTGCCCATGTCTCAACATTATTCAGCACACTCGGCTTTCCCCAGAGGCCCTTGATATTGGAGCGGATGTATTTAGGCCTCGGCTCACCTACCCTGCCTTCAATGGCGGTCATTAGGGCGCTGGACTCCCCTGAGACAAATGCCCCGGCCCCACGATGCACTTTCACCACAAAATCAAAACCAGAGCCAAGTATGTTCTGCCCTAAAAATCCGTACTCCTGGGCCTGTTTGATGGCCGTGTTGATATTTTCCACGGCAAGTGGGTATTCCTGGCGCACATAGATATAGCCTTCATGGGACCCTATGGCGTAAGCCCCTATGATAAGGCCTTCCAGTACCAAGTGGGGGTTTCCTTCCAGAAGGCTCCTATCCATGTAGGCCCCCGGGTCACCCTCATCAGCGTTCACGATCACATACTTGGGTTCATCAGGGGCATTGCGGGAGCCTTCCCACTTTCTTCCTGCAGGGAACCCCCCTCCCCCTCTCCCTCTGAGATTGGCCTTCTTGACCTCTTGGAGCACCTGCTCTGGGCCCATCTCAAAGAGTGCCTTGCTCAAGGCCGAATAGCCGCCGATGGCAATATAGTCGTCTATATTCTTGGGATCCACGCTCCCATTATCACCAAAGATGAGGCGGACCTGGTTCTTGTAAAACGGGATATCAGATTCGTGGACGATCCGCTCCCCGGTTTCAGGATCAGTGTAAAGTAGCCTTTCAACAATCTTATTGTTTAATATGGTTTCTGAGATGATTTCGGGCACATCATCTGCCTGGACCCTGAAGTAACATATGCCCTCTGGTTTTATGACCACGATGGGCCCTCTTTCGCAGAACCCGTGGCAGCCCGTCCTTTTAAGGTCGATCTTATCCCTCAGCCCATGGGCCTCGAGCTCTTCTATTATGCGGGCGGCCACAGCGCCACTTCGGCTGGCCTGGCATGCCGACCCTGAACACAGCGTAATACAGGGCTTTTGAGGGTCCCTCTCTGCTACGATCTTTTTTCTGTACTCTTCAAGCTCAACCGGTGAATTTATCCGTGCCATAGCCCTATCCTATTCGTACTGCTCAAGTATATTTGCAGCTTCACTGGGGGTTACGTTTCCGTGGACTTCCCCATCTATCTCCACCACCGGCCCGAGGGCGCAGCACCCCAGGCAGTTTACCGTCTCAAGGCTGAACTTGAGATCCATGTCGGTCTCGCCTGGATTGATGCCAGTAGCATTTTGAACCGCCTCCAGGATGCGGGGTGCCCCCCTGACATGGCAGGCAGTGCCCATGCAGATGTGTATCTCGTGGCGGCCCTTGGGGACCAGACTGAAGGCCTTGTAAAATGTTGCCACATGTTGGATCCGGCTTACGGGCACACCCAGCTTTTCACTGATAATGTGGAAGGCCTCGTTTGGAATCCAACGGTTCCGGCTCTGGATCTCCAAGAGGATCTGAATCAAGGCGCTGGGGTCGTTGTCATATTTTTCAATAATTTCTTCCACCTGTTTGTTCTCCATACCTCCTCCCCGAAACTCACTTCCCCGCAAGCAGCAGGTAAACTTCCATCAAGCAACGGCGAATCGCTTCTGCTCTAAATCAAATCTAACGAATCCCTGCCTCGAGAGGCTGTTCAAGTAACGCAAAACCTCGGATGGCGGTTGTCCCAACCGCTCGGAGATCTCAGCAGTGGAAAGGGGACGCTGGCCCAGGAGTGTCATGATCTCACCGTGGTTGACTTTATCAATTATCAGTTCATCTATCAGTCTTTCCACGTCCTTACTTGCAAAAAACTCCTCATAGGCCTTCTCAGACCTCTCAGTGACCCGCAGCCTTTCGCGCTCCACCAGCCTTATGTAAGGGACAAGCTTGGAAAGGGCCTGGAGCTTGAGCCTTAAGGTCTCCTGATCCACGCCTTCGCCAACACCCAAGGGGCCCAG
Source organism: Desulfobacterales bacterium (assembly GCA_027027005.1). GTDB lineage: Bacteria > Desulfobacterota > DSM-4660 > Desulfatiglandales > Desulfatiglandaceae > JALVMN01. The sequence continues at coordinate 2,628 of JALVMN010000210.1, forward strand.
CTCCCGTATTTTCTTGACGAAATCATGGACCACTTTTACGAACAAAATCCCGTCGGCAGAAGACATGAAGCGGATCTCCAGCCTTTCAGGATCGAGGCCTATGCGCTCAAAGACCTTCTTGCATATGTTCACCAACCCCAGGGCATAATAATTCCCCTGGGTGGTGTAGTTACACTCATTCAAGCGGCAACCTCCGATAAATACCCCATCCATGTTGTTGAGAAACGCCCGGATGATGAATTGGAGGTCCACCCTGCCCGAGCACATGACCCGGATGAACCTGATCTCAGGAGGATACTGTAGCCTGGAAACTCCAGCTAGATCAGCGGCCCCGTACCCTCACCAATGGCATACAAAGCCCAATATCCTTGGCCTAAACTTTGTGTCAGCACTCATGGTTACTGCTCCTTTCACAATGCTGCAACGGCCTCGGCCGGCTCTTCCAAGTCTTGCTCTCCCAGGCCGGCAGCATCTATCTGGCGTAACAGTTCTTCGTCGGTAAAGTGTTTCAAGGTGATTGCCCCGGTGGGGCACACCGCGTTACAGAGCCCGTCACCCTTGCATATGGCAGGGTTTACCACGGCAACTTTTCTCTCGCCCAGGGTACGGAATTCAATGGCACCATAGGCACAAGCAGTCATACAAGCAGCGCAGGCCACACATTTGTCTTCGTCAACCACGCAAATGGCCCCAGAGCTCGTCACAGTATCGTGGGATAGGAGTGTCAACACCCGGCTTGCAGCCCCATGCGCTTGGTTGATGGCCTCGTGGATGTGTTTGGGAAAATGAGCGGTCCCGCACAGAAACACACCCTCTGTGGAAAATTCAACAGGCCTCAGCTTCACGTGGGCCTCTTTGAAGAATCCGTCCGGCCCCAGGGTGACCTTGAAGAGTTGGGAAACCTCCTCGGCTTCTTCTGCAGGCAATACCGCCGAAGAAAGCACCAGGTAGTCTGCATCAATGGCAAAGTCAAGGCCTACTATTTCCTCTGCTACACCGACCCTTATCACATGTCCACCACCCTGGCTCACCACCTCTACCTTGGGCGGGTCTTGAGGCTCGTAGCGGATGAATTTCACATCCCTCTCAGAGGCCTCTCGATAGTAGTCTTCCTTGAACCCATAGGTCCTCATGTCCCGGTAGAGGATATAGACATCGGCCTGGGGGTTGAGTTCTTTTATTTTCAAGGCATTCTTCACGGCCTGGCTGCAACAGACCCGGCTGCAGTATTCCCTCTCCTGGTTGCGGCACCCCACACACTGGATCATGACAAAGGTCTGGGCCTTGATCACCTCCTGGTCCTGACCTGCCAGGCGCTCTTCAAGCTCCAACTGGGTGAGTACGTTTTCCTGTTCTTCATAGAGATATTCTTTAGGCTTGTATTCCCGGGCGCCAATGGCAATTACCGCAGCGCCATGCTTGATCTCGTGGACCCCCTTGTGGGAGCGTACCCTAGTTAAAAAATTTCCCACATAGCCGGTTGCTTCCAAGATCTCGGCCTGCGTGTAGATATGGATCAAGGGGTGTTCATACACCTTGGCCCTCAAATCCTTGAAAAAGGCCTGAACATCCATGCCTTCAACAGTGTAATGGAGCCTTTGAGCAATGCCTCCAAGCTCTGCACCTTTTTCAACCAGATGGACCTCATGGCCCTGCTTTGCAATGGAAAGGGCACAGGTCATCCCCGCAATGCCTCCCCCCAGCACAAGGGCAGACTTGTTCACAGGCAGTTCTATCTGCCTTAGTGGTTCAAGGGCAATGGTCCTTGCCACCGACATGCGGACAAGGTCTTTGGCCTTCTGGGTTGCATCCTCCTTTTCCTTTGCATGCACCCAGGAGCAGTGCTCCCTGATGTTGGCCATCTCCAGGAGATACTGGTTCAGGCCTGCCTCCTTGAGGGTGTCTTGAAACAGGGGTTCAAGGGTCCTGGGGCTGCACGCTGCGATGATAACACGGTTGAGCCCCTTTTCCTGGACCATGTCTATTATCTCCTTGGCCGCATTGGTGGTGCAGGAAAAGAGCTGCTCTTGGGCGTGGACCACATTTGGAAGCTTCTTTACGTATTCCACCACCTCCGGAACATTCACCACCCTTCCTATGTTGGCGCCACAGTGGCACACAAATATCCCCAGTCTAGGCTCCTCTCCCAGCACTTCCTTTTCAGGGGGGTATTTCTTTTCCTTTACCAGCTTTCCGCGCCTGTAATTGAGAAGCTCTCCGCACTGGGAACTGGCCCCGCTGGCCCCAAAGACCGACTCAGGAATATCAAGAGGGCCGCTAAATGCCCCGCTCACGAATATGCCCGGGCGATTGGTGGCAACCGGATTGTAAGGGTTCACATTGCAGAACCCGTGGGGTTCAAGCTCAAGGCCGAATTTTTCCGCCAGGACCTTTGCATCTGCAGGTGGATTCAAGCCCACCGAGAGCACCACCAGGTCAAATTCCTCTTCCTTTACACCCTCGTCAGGGGTGGCGTACTTCAGGGTTACATTGTGGGTTTCAGGATCCTCTCTGCCCACAGAGACGTAGCTCCTTATGAATTTCACCCCTGGTAGCTGCTCTGCCCTCTTGAAATAGGGCTCAAAGTCCTTTCCATAGGAGCGGATGTCATTGTGGAAGATGGTGGCCTCCAAATCGGCATCGTGCTCCTTTGCAAGGATTACCTGCTTTTGGGTGTATGTACAGCAAACAGCCGAGCAGTAGGAATTGTCACCGGGTGTGACCCGCCTGGACCCAACGCACTGGATCCATGCTATGCGTTTGGGGTGCCTTCCATCAGAAGGCCGCCTTATCTCACCTTCATAAGGGCCCGTGGAAGAGAGCAGGCGCTCAAAGTCAAGGCTCGTTATGACATTGGGGAAGATTCCGTAGCCATAGTCCTTCTTCAATGCAGGATTGAATATCTCAAAGCCAGGGGCCAGGATGACCGCGCCAACCTTGATCTCCACCCTTTCCGGCTCTTGGGTGAAGTCAATGGCCTTGTTTCCGCAAACCGCCTCACATATCTTGCATTTTTTCTCTTTCAGGTAGAGGCATTCTTCATCGATGTAAGTTATCAAGGGCACGGCAAGGGAGAAATAGATATGGACCGCCTTGCTGGTGGAAAGCCCCTGGTTGTATGGATCCGGGATCAGGACCGGGCAGTTTTCCACGCAGGTGGTACACCCCGTGCACTTTTCCTCAATGATGTACCTGGGCTTTTTTTTCAGGGTGACCGTAAAGTCTCCAGCCTGTCCCTCGATCTGCTCTATTTCCGTGTATGTATATATCTCTATGTTGGTGTGACGGTCGGCCTCGACCATCTTGGGTGCAAGTATTCACGTGGAGCAATCATTGGTGGGAAAGGTCTTATCAAGTTGGGCCATCTTCCCACCAAGGGAGGGTGACTTTTCAACCAGATAGACTTTGAACCCGGCATGGGCTAGGTCGAGGGAGGCCTGGATACCGCTGATCCCGCCGCCCAGGACCATGACATCGCCAAAGTTCCCATCCACTAAATCCTTGGAAATGAGCTTAAGCCTTTCTTTGAGAGATAGACCCTTTTCCACTTTTCATCACCCCGTGTAGTTGTGCTTCTGCCCTCAAATCAAAGGGCAGAAAAGGTAATATGGGTTTTGCCAATCTAAACCAACTCCACCAACACCTCAGTGAGGTCCTTTATCTCAATGGAATCGGTGGCCTCAAGATTTATCCTGCTGTCTTCAAAGTTGGTGATACAGTAAGGACATGAGGTGACAAGCACCTGGGCCCCCACCTCCATGGCCTGCTCCAATCTGAGGTCGGAGAACCTCTCTCCCTTAGGGGTTTCCATCCAGATCCTTCCACCTCCCCCACCACAACAGAGGCTATCCACCTTGTGTTCCGGCAATTCCGAGAGTTGGGCCCCAGCAATGCCTTGAAGCACCCTGCGGGGCTCATCGTAAATCTGGTTGTGGCGTCCCTGATAACAGGGATCATGATATGTGAGTCTTGCTGCCAGTTCCTTGGATATGTTGAGCCTGCCTTCATTGATGAGTTGGTCCAGGTATTGGGAGATGTGGATAACCTCGAAGTTGACCATGAACTCTGGGTATTCGTTTTTGAAAGTGTGGTAGCAATGCGGGGAGGAGACCAGGATCTTTTTGACCCCATGGTCAACAAACGCCTTGATGTTCTGGCGCGCAAGGCGCTTGAACAGTTCCTCATCACCCGTCTTTCTAATGCTCTCGCCACAACAGTTTTCCTCTTCTCCCAATATCCCGAAGTCCACCCCTGCCTTTTGGAGGAGCTTTGCAGTGGCCCTTGCCACCTTTTTCAGCCTGGGGTCATAACAGAGATAGCAGCAGGGAAAGTATAAGACTTCCATCTCCTCTGAAAATTTTTTCACCGACAAGCCTTCTGCCCAATCTGCCCTCTTTTTCCTCTCCTCTCCAAGTGGGTTGCCTTCACCCACCAGGCTGCCCCTGGCACTCTTTACGGGCTGCACAGGGGCAGGAAATACACCGTATTCATTGGCAATCCTTCGAAGAGCAATGGTAGATTCTATTTGGCGCACATCTCTCGGGCATTGCTGAGGGCACCTGCCACAACTGGTACACCGCCAGATATCTTCACTCTCTATCTCGGTGAAGCCGTAAATGGCCTGGCGCACTATTTTTCGCATGCTGAAGGTGGTGACCTTGTTCCACGGGCACACGGTGTCACAGAGTCCGCACTGAAAGCACCTCTTGAAAAGATCACCGCCGTTTTCCTTTATTAGTTCTACGATCTCTTTATAATCAGCCAGATTCTCCACGGTGCCTCCTAGCCTTTACTTGGGCTTACTCTTCCTTGGCCTCTGCCATCCTGGCAATGGTCTCCACTATGCTGTCAAGCCCATATTTGTCGATCAAGGCCTCAAGGCCCACCTCAAGTTCCTCGGGCCTCTCCTCTTCCTCCTCTTCCACCTCTCTTTCCTCGTAGGTCAGGGCATCTGCCAGACACCACTGCACACACCACGGCTCTTCCAGGTCAGGATCAGACTCACACATGTCGCACTTGAGGGGAAGGCCTGTATCTGGCTCTTTGAAGCGATCCCTGGAAGGGCAAGAGGCCCTGCAAAAGGCGCACTCATCGTATTCCTTGCCGTCAATAATATACTTGTCCCTGCCCATGCACTCTGCAGCCGTGTATTCACCGGCATAGACGGGCACATATATGTTCTTGACAGGATCAGATATGACGTGAATCCGAGCCTTTGCAGGGTTGTTGCCACTGTATCTGGGGGAAGAGTGGAATGCGCTGCAGATCACCTCACAGGCCCTGCACCCGTTACACTTTTCCACATCTATCTTTATGGTCTTTATGGTCTTCTTTTTTTTCTGGGTGTTCACGACTCATCCCTCCGCATTATTGCTTCTGGTTTCCTGCCGAGGCCTCCTTGGAGGGACTATCACCATCTTCGGTCAACACTCCCCTGTTAATGAGGTCCTCGGCCACATAACCCAATCCCAGCCTTTCCAAGGTTTCCTTGCTGGGAATGCCTTCCTTGTTCCACCCCTTGAATTTGTAATATTCATCCAGCAACTTCTCTTCGTATTCAGGGAACCTCCTCTTCCAATGGTCCTCGGGAGGTTTTTCGTCCTGTCGCCTGAGTCCCAACCTGGCATTGATGGCCCTTACCAGATTGCGGTTTCTGTGGGTGATCTCCCAGAGGCCGTCTTCGTCCACATCAAGGCCTGTGGCGGCAGAGATGATGAGTGGCAGGTTGTGTATGTGATACGGGGGTTTGATGGGAAATGAAGAAAGTCCTGCACAAATTCCAGTGCAGTCATCAATGTAATGCATGTATTCCTGCCACTCCACCAGATCATTTATCAAGTCAGGTGGAGGCCAGAAGGGAAATGCATACTCGCCTCTGGGCTCCCACTTCAGGATGAATTCTTTTATTCTTTCGGCAGTTCTTGTGGGAGGATGCACCCAGTCCTTCACAAACTCTTCCCTGTATTCCTTTGGGAGTGGTGCCTGGGGCATCTGCCCCTCGATCTGGGTGATGCTCATCTTCTCCCCTGTGGCATACATGATGTAGTAGATGGGGTTCAGCATACCCAGCTTGATCACCATCTGCTCGTGCTTCTTGGTGGTATTGTGATCGTAGGCCTCCGCGCCTTTTCCGATCCTTCTCGCCGCCCAGTAAACACCGTCTGCCAGTATGTCTCCGATCCCTTCGCGCCTTGCGATCCTGTGAAGCAGGTAATAAAAGCGCTCCTTGTTGTCCTTTGGAAAATCAGGGAGGTCTTGGTCGGTGAGGATCCCATCTTCGTAAAGCTCAATGGCAAAGGCCATGACCTGTGGCGTGGTGTAACCATCCAGACCGTATTCCTGGGCCACTCCTGCAATCTCAAACCCGAAATCCAGGTCATCCACCATGGCCGCCATCACATAGGTGAGCTTTGAGTAACACTTCATCATGTAACGGTGGGTGGGGAGATTGGGCTGGGAGATAATGCCACCGCACTTCATGGGGCAATTGAAACAACTGATGAGCCGCTCCACCCTCTGCTCCTGGGTCTTTTTCCACTCCATGGCACGCTCCTTGGTCCAGAAATCCTTCCGCCTGTGTCGGGCGTGCCCCCATGCAAAGCCGGTGGTATGCCACTGCTCATCATGGATGGCCATCTCCTGGGGCGAACCTATATAGGCCAGAATTGGCGGGACATACTTTATGGGATTCTCCACCCGCCACTTTATGTACTTGAGGATGTCATTGATCAGATTCAAGAACTCTTCGGGACGGGCCAAATTGATGTCCTTTGTGCCGCGAACCGCTATGGCCTTGAGCCCCTTGGAGCCCATGACAGCCCCTATTCCTCCCCGGCTGGCGCTCGATCTTCCGTGCTCCACAGAGGCGTAATAGACCGAGTTTTCTCCTGCAAGCCCGATGGCCAGGACCTGTATCCTGGGATCATTCAACTCCTGGCGGATGATCTCCGCGGTCTCCAGTGCGCCCTTGCCGTGGAGATGGGAGGCGTCACGAAGTTCCACATGATCGTTGTTTATGTAAAGATAGACCAGTGAGGGGGATTTTCCCGCCAGTACAATCTTGTCCCAGCCCGCAAACTTAAGCTCCGCGGCCCAGAAGCCCCCCATCATGGAGAATGCCAGAAGCCTGGTCTGTGGTGATATAGTGGTGGCAATGGTCCTGGTGGCCCCCACGGCTGGAGTCCCACAGAGCAGTCCTGCGCTGAATATCAGTATGTTTTCAGGAGACAGGGGGTCTACCCCAGGGGGGACCCTGTCCCAGATGATCTTGGCATTGGTTCCAAGGCCGCCCAGGTGAAGCTCTGTTAGCTCAGGATCTGTCGGCACCCTTTCAATACTTCCCCGGGTGAGGTCCACTTCCAACTGGTATCCGGTCTCTGCGTATCTCATATTCTCCCCCTTGCCTGTTTCAAGGCTTAATTTCTTCGTTCATGCGGTAGTTGGTGGAGCCTATCCTCTCCTTATTATGGGCATTTAACCACATTGTGATTACATAGTAGCTATATCGTAACTACCTGTCAAGGAGAAATAATCTCAGAACCGGGCCGAGATAATCCCAGAATGATTGGGGCCTTGGAATGGAAGACGGATTGCCTCGTTTGCCCCTATGGCATAGAGCATCTCCATCACCTCTGACTCGGTATAGGAGCGGCCTTTTTCCGTATTTATGAGCATGTTGAGGGAAAATAGGACGGGGAAAAGGGGCCCTGCCCTGTCTTTTTCAACAAAGAAGTCGTGAATCAGCATGAGGCCTCCGGGAGGCAGGATGGAGGCCGCCTTTTTCATTAGCTTCAAGACCTCCTCAGGCCCCAGGGAATGGATGATGTGCGAGACCCATACCACGTCATGGCCGCCAGGCAAATCTTGGACCAGGTAATCGCCACCGAAAAATTTGATCCTGTCAAGCAATCCGTATCTGGCAATGGTCTGCGTTGTATAAGGCTCTGTGGTGGGAAGATCGAATACCGTGGCCCTGAGGTGAGGGTTTTTGAGGCAGAAAAAGATGGCATATGTGCCCGGGCCCCCGCCAAGGTCGAGCAGCCTTTGCCTTGTTCCCAGGTCAACGGCATCGGCCACCTTGGGGGCCACACCTCTTGCGGTATTGTGCATGCCCAGCAGGAAGTGTTTCCTCTCCTCCTCATCCCTTGGCCCTTTTCTTATCGGGGAACCCCTCTTGACTGCTTCCACTAGCTCGGCCCATCCCTTCATCAGGTGCCAGTGATGAAGGATCATGTAACCCACATAATCCTCAGAAGACTCCACCAGGAACCTCGATGCTGCCCCGCTGTTACTGAAGGTTTTGTCCTTTTTTTTAACCAAGCCCATGGCAACCAGGGCATCTAGGAGCATCTCAAGCCCCCTCAATGAACAGTGAAGCTCCTGGGACAACTCTTCGGCCGTGGCCTCCCTTGATTCAATGGCATCGAACAGACCCAGTCTCACCCCAGTGTGAAGCACACAGGCCTGCCAGTAACCACCCGATAATTCTAGCAAACTCCCTGCATTCCACTTATCCATGACCACCCCGCATTATGTATACTACCGCACTTATGGAAGAGAACGCTACATAGGTGTCCAGAACAGAATTGATCTCAGCAAATCGGCCCCATATTATCAATAGGTTATTGGGCCAGTGCAATAATTCAGAAAATCAGGTTATCAATTTGTAGTTACTTTGGCAGGGAAACGGCACATTCCCTACGCTACGCTCGCTTCGCCGTCCATGGCTCCGCTCACTGCGGATTCCAGCCCTTCCGCTGTCCTGCTCCAGGGCTGTAATGACGCCGCTCCGGGAACATCCCGTTCCCCTGCTGTTGCCAAAAAACCGATTTTGGAGAGGCTTGAGGGCGGGACGAAATCGAATGATTGTTGCTAAGTATCCAACACGGAGAAGGCCATATCAAGGGCTTTTTGCTCCTTTGCAGCGGTTTGGAAATAAAGCCTGGCCCCTGTATAAACTTGACCATATGGTTTTTCGTGGTCTATAAGGGATGAAAAACCCAGAGGAGGATGAAATGAGAAGAAATGCCGTATCTCTGTTGGTAATGGCAGGTCTGTTTGTCCTGATCCTGACCCTTGGATTTTTTCAATCTGCCCAGGGTGCGGAATTTGTTGCAGACATGGTTATGAAGTCTCCGCAAGGGACCTTCACTGGTAAAGTATGGGTAAAGGGCAACAAAATGAGGCAGGAAATGAACATGATGGGTATGAAACATATCTCGATAATAAGGAACGACAAGAAGTTGGTCTGGAACCTCATGCCCCAGCAAAGGGCCTACATGGAGATGGCCGCCCGCCCGGGGCAGAACTTCACCACCGAGGAGGAGCTCAAGGAGCAAGGAAGGCTAAAATACCTGGGCACTGAAAAGGTAAGCGGGTACAAGTGTAAAAAATACCGCCTTATCCCCAAGGACCCCTCCGCACCTGAGTCAGTGATGTGGATTGCCAACAAACTAAAATATCCCATCAAGGTTGTAAGCAGCGGTCCCATGGGCGAGATGGAGATCATATTGAAAAACATAAAGAGGAAAAAGGTCTCTGATTCCCTCTTTGAGGTGCCGGCAGGCTATGAAAAGATGACCATGCCCATGATGATGCCCGGCATGAGGGGGCAATAAGGTCATGAAGGTCCTGGTTTACGGCTCTGGGGGCAGGGACCACTGCCTAGCAGACAAGTATGGGGACAGCCAGCATGTGGAGAAAGTCTATTTCGTGCCGGGGAATCCTGGCGTGAATTACACTCCCAAGGGGAAGAGGGGACTCATAGAGAGGGTGCCCATCCGGGACTTCAGGGAAGTTGCGGATTTCTGCGTTGAAAAGGGTGTGGATTTGGTGGACGTGGGCTCTGAAAACCCCTTAGAGGAAGGTCTGATCGATCTCCTCCATGAGCGCGGGATTCGTGCAGTGGGCCCCAGGAAGGAATTTGTCAAGATAGAGAGCGACAGGGCCTTTACCGACGACCTGCTCACAGAGATAGGGGTGGCCAAGCCAGAATACCGGGTATTTGACGACCCGCAAGAGGCCCTCCGCTATGTGAGGAATATCGGCTACCAGGTGGTGGTGAAGGCCAATGGCCTTGCCGCAGGCAAAGGGGCCATCGTGTGCGATGATGTGGAGGATGCAGAGGCTGCCATTGAACAGATCATGGTCAAGAAGATTTTCGGGGAATCAGGCAACCGGGTGGTGATCGAGGAGCGCAAGTATGGGACCGAGATCTCCTTTTTCACCTATCTTGACGGCTCCCATGTCCTTCCCCTGAAGATGTTCGCCCAGGACTATAAACCCGCCTTTGATCCTGATGACGAAGAGGCAATCAGGCAATTTGGCGGAAACCTCAACACTGGGGGCACAGGCTGCTACTGCCCTCACAAGCTGGTAACCCCTTGGCTTGTAAACCGGATAATAAAAGAAATAGTAAATCCCACGGTAAACGCCATCTATAACAGGCTGGGATGGGAATACAAGGGGGTCTTGTATTTCGGGCTGAATCTGGACCCATACAACAACCTGGAGGTCTTTGAGATAAATGTGCGCCACGGAGATCCTGAGTGGGAGGTCCTGGCCCGAAAGTTGAGCAGTGATCTGTTTGAGATTGCAACGGCCGTGGTGGAGGGAAGGCTTGATACCGTAAAACAGGCGTGGAACAAGCAGTACTATGTGGATGTAATCGCCATGGAGGGCCGCTCCAAGGCCTCCAGGGGGTGGAACAAAGGCTATCCCGGAAGATACGGCAAGGGCCACAGGATCAAGGGCCTGGACAAGATTGACAGGGGCATAGCCATATACTTTGCAGGCGTTGATGAGCACCCTGAAAAGGGATTGGTCACCTATGGCGGGCGAGTGTTACACGTGGTGGCAGGGGATCCGACCTTGGAAGGGGCAAGGAAAAAGGCCTATGACAATATCCAGCGCATAGTGTTTGAAGATCACAACAACAACAATACAAACTGTATGCGTTATAGAAAGACCATAGGCCTCTAGGTGCCCCAAGGTCTCCACCTGCATAGTTATTCAGAGGGCTTCCAGGACTTGGTGGGCGTGGCCGTCCACCTTGACCTTCCTGAAGACCTCCTTGACAATACCATCTTCATCAATTATGAATGTGCTCCGCTCTATTGTCGGCTTCTTTTTCCCTGAAACCGTCTTTTCTTTCAGCAC
>JALVMN010000211.1 GCA_027027005.1 Desulfobacterales bacterium
TGTCCAGGTATTTACTTATGTCAAGACCGTCCATGAGTTTCACCCAAAAGAGGTTATTAAGGTTCACACCTTGAATCTTTTCAAAGATTAGAGCCTGAAAAGCCGACTCCCTGATATAATCAACATTACGCGGTTGACCGTGTAGTCGTCTGTATCTATGTCATCGTCTCTTTCAGAAAACTCATAATCTATTCCCGCAGAAAACCAACGCCAAAAGGATATCCTGAGCCCTACATTTGCCCTTGTGGTTGTCCATTCCCTGTCGGTAGGGTCGGTGTCTTTCCTGTAACTCCCGCCCAGATAGGCACTCAGGGGCTCCAGAAGCCGGTATTCCACCCTCGCGTTCCCACTCCAGTATCGAGTAAACCCGCGCCTTTCGGCCTCCAGGTATGCCTCATTCCAGCCTCCTGTTCCGCCAAGGGTAATACTCCCCCTTTGAAATCTCTTTACCATGGAGGCCTCGTAACTCACTCCATCTTCGTCATCTGAGGTTTCGTTGTCCTGGCGGAAGTAGCCTAATCTCAGGGATATGTCAAAGGTGGGAGATATCGCCTGGTCCCACCCCGCAAAGCCCTCATGCACCTTGTAGTCCTCTGTTGCGCCATCAAAGTCCCGATCTGCATAAGCATAACCGATATAACCGGTGGCATGAGGCGTAAAACGGTGCATGTACCTCATGTGGGCTCCATTTCCTTTGTAATCGTCACCAGGTCGTCCGGTCTCACGCCAAAAGTCGGCCTTGGTATATTCATAACCCAACTCCACGCCGTTCTTGTTATCAAGCCAGACCGTTACCGTGCCAAACGGGGTCTGGATGCGGCCGTCGTCCACATCAGCAGCATCGTTTTCCAGGTAGGACTGTTCGTAGCCGATAGTTACATGGTTTTCAGGGCCGAACTGGTAGTCAAGGCTGGCCCTGCCAGTATTTCTTTGATACTCATTCCTGGTGCTGCGGACACCAATGATGCCCTCTGTCTCTTCCAGGGGCTCTTCTGACTTAACATAGGTATCGCTCAGCTCAAAACGCAGGTGACGGCCAAGTTGCCGGTCAAAATCAATACTTCCGGTATGCCTGGTGGTATCGTTTTGATCCTCATCATCATATCTGACAAATGTGGGTGAGTATGCCAATTCCAGGCTGCTAAACCGGCTCGAAATGGTAAGAGCGATCCTGGGTGAGACGGTGGTGATATAATCCGAGGTTTCATTGTTGGGAGTGAGGTAAATATTGTCGTCGTAAACCTCTGCCACGGATATGCTTGGTGTCAGCTCCACCCTGGTCTGTGGAGCCGCTGTTATTGCCCATCCCAACAACAATACACAGGTCGCACATGCTATCTGGATTGTCCGCTTCATGTCCAACTCCTTATGGAATGTGGTGGTGGCAAGACCTCTTTCATGCCTCACGGAACGATAATCGTATCATTTGGTTCCAGTAACACATTTTGCTCTA
>JALVMN010000212.1 GCA_027027005.1 Desulfobacterales bacterium
TCTACGTAAGCACTGGTATCCAGCACGATCTTCATTTCCACATCTCTTCATCAATTTGCTCAAAACATTGGATGGAAGAAAGAAACTCCTCTGCGTCTAACTTGGTCCAGCCTCCGGCAAGTTCTCTTAGTGAGTGGGCAGCAGGTTTAGGCTTTTTCTTACTAACTCCGCTGTGCTGCGAAATAATTTCTAGGATCACTCGATTAATGGATTTTCCGGTATCCTTTGCTATCCTCCGTATCCTTCGCTCAATTTCTGGATCCAATCCTCTTAAAGTTATCTGACCCATAAGTCACCTCGCGACTCATCATGACTCATTTTATGCCTCGTAAACGTATAGTGTCAAGAGATTCTTTATTTGCTGAAACCTGCAGGCATTACAAGTAGAGGTTCATGTTCTGATGGAATTTCCATTACTCTTATGACCTCTCTGTCATTAAATGCGCCAACGATACCCGCTTTCAAACCCAGGGCTTCTGCCTGAAGGAATATGTTCTGGCCGACGTGGCCTGCCTCTATTATTGCGTATCTTACGCCTCGTTGGCCGTACTTGGAGCATATTCTGGCATATTCTGCTGTTATAACAAAATTTACGGGTGCATCTGCCATCCACATCTGGTGCAATGCTGCTTTGGCCAACAGACCTCTTCGATCTCCAGTGGCGATGGTAGTGATTTTATGAGACGAAGAAATATAGTGATATACTGCCGGGTCCAGTCCCTCGACTGCGCCTTTTCCCACTACAGCGTACACATCAAGGGGGTAGAGGGCACCGCCCGATGGTGCGGCCCTTTTGAATCCGCCGTCTTCAGTTATCCCTTGGGCGGAAAAGAAAAGCTGAGAGAGATGGGCCAGTTGGAGCGGTCGGGATGAAAAGGAACGAACGGTTCGTCTTGACTTGATCGCCTTTTCCACGGAGATGTTTCCATCGTAATTTGGGTGAGGGAGGATCATGGTAGCCTCCTTTGTTCTATGTAAGGTGGCATAAGCCATTAATGCCCGTATCGGCAATACAAGTCCCGAAAAACACCCTACGAGAATGCTTTTGATAATAGTACGTCTCGTGTGAAGAACATCCATTGAAGTTTACCCTTATTTTTTAATGTTTGCACCTGTGCGGAACAAGTCAATAAATAATTATTCAGGAAGGCCTCAAAAAGTTATTCAATAGGCTGGAAGTATCTGTGCATGCCCGGCGCTCATGCGGGAACGCGCAACTCCCACGAAATGCTGGATCCCCATTTCCGCGGCGATGAGGCAAGTATATCGATATGGGTGTGACGGGTGAGCAAGTAATTGATACTATTAGCGTCAACACGCGGTGAAAGGAGGGGGATCATAAAGGTGGTATTTCATGAAGCATTTTATCAGGTCTATGCAGGTGATCCCGCTGCAGCTGCCGGCCGTATGGAGGCCATAGTGGATGTTATCAAGCATGCTGCGGAGTTTGTGGAGCCTGTCTCTGCAACTGAAGAGCAGATAGCAGCAGTTCACACGCGTCAGCATATTGAGAGGGTGAGGAGACAAGGGGTTTATGAAATAGCAGCCCTTGACTATGTTTCCCTGCATGCTCGCTTTATGCGAGGCCGCTGAGATGACCGTTTTGTGCAAGTTCGATTAGGTGTGACGTCTGGTTCAATATCCTGAAACCAAACTGGAAAATCTGTCTAGTGAAATCGTTTTCTTGATGGGGTACGGAGTTGATGGTAATGTGTATGCAATAAGTCAAATGCATACGAAAAAATGAGGCAAAGCCCATGGCCAAGACGGTGACTACCCGACTCGACGAATTGATGAAATAGCTGCACGGAAAGGTGTTGATCGTTCAGCAGTGCTGCGGTCCTTCTTCCTGAGCGCTTTAAGAGAGCACACCATCCGGGATTCCCTCGAAGATTATGAGGCTGAGAAGATAATCCTGTGGGAGGCGGCAAGGCAAAGGGAGAGTCGTCTGTGAGACGGTAGGCTTAAAGCCCGTAGGGACCTTGGGAGTAATGTTGAGGGCTGTTAGGGACCATATACTGAATACTGGGCTTCAACGAATTTCTCTCCACACTTGAAGATATGGTCAGCGCCGGTTTTTACCTCAAAGAGGATGTCTACATGAGAGCCATTTGTGACGCGCAAAACTTAGTGGACAATCAAAGTAGGTCCTGAAGAGCTTAGGACTCAACGTGTGGAGAGTCTTTTACAGGTTCCCTTCCGCTTTTGTTGGTCGAGTAATTGCCCGGATTGCCCACAAAAGGGAGTATGAGCAGAAAAGGGAGTGTGACCTGCCCCCGGTCCCTATATTGGGCAAGGCCTATGGTCATACCTTGATGCCCGGCAGTGGGCTGGGGCCTGTATGTTCCAAATATCCTGTCCCACCCTGGAAAGTTAAAGCCAAAGTTGCTGACCGTCTCACGGATAGTTACGGAATGGTGCACACTGGGGAAATCTGGGATTACAACGAATAGCCTCAGCACTGCATCGACTGCCTTGGGCATACTCACATTGGAATGATTAAACATAGATGTCCCATTAAGGGTTATCCCATGATTTCTTCATATTGCAGTGCAAATCTCCCGCCTCAGCTCTGGGCTACGCTTACTCCTGCCTCAGAAAACTAGCCAATGGGATTTCTTCTCCAGGAACTGGAAAAGGAGGCCGAGGCCATGCGACAAGTGAAGAAGAAGTAATAAAGAGCACCGGACCATCTGGCGTTTGAACATATATTCACCACAGAGGCACAGAGATCACAGAGGCTATTTTGGATTTTTTGTCTGTCGGGAGATACCGACAGACAAAAAGCCCCAAATTACCACAAGTGCAAGAGCCACCCTTGCTCCACCATGCTTGTAACGGCAGTTTTGGTTGCTGTTGGTATACGAAAGATCAATTGCCATTGAGTGACAGCAGGTTTTTCTCCAATCGGTATCTCCCGATTGGAGAAAATTAGGCTCTCTCTGTGCACTCGGCGCCTCTGTGGTAAGTTATGCAAATTGGACCACAGAGACACAGAGATCACAGAGCGTTTAGCCTATCGGGAGATGCCGATAGGCTAAACCCCTCGTCTTCAGGCAAAGAAAATTCACCTTGTCGCGGAACGACTTGTCATTCTGGCCACTGAGCCGGAGCCCAGTAAATCCGATGCCTAGAATTTCTGGATGCCGGATCAGGTCCGGCATGACTTCCGGATTGGGCCCAGGCGCCGTTGATTTTAATCAGCAATTTTGAATCCCTGGCCTTATAGACGAGGGTTGTTCACTCGTTTGGTACTTTGTAAAGGCATTTTTCATAGCGGATTCTAAGAGCCCAGGGCCTAAATTCCCGTAGGCTAGATTGACTCATACTTATTACTCGGTGTGTTTAGGTGTTTAGCCCGATTAAAACAATTTCCTTGTAGAGATTCTAGAGAGCATGTTTTCATTTGCCGGTATTTCCCGGCAAATGAAAAGAGGTTTCTCTGCGGACTCAGCGCCTCTGTGGTTAGTATATTAGCCGCGGACCATATGAATAGGTTTTTTCCCGAAACAGCGGTAATTGCCCTTGACAAGAAGGGCCAAGGTAAATATATTTGAACAAATGCTCAAATATTTAATGAGGCGTTAGAGGGAGAGGAAATGCCGTCTAAAAAGTCCAGAAGGTCAGAGGATATGGAGGCCTGTGGTGTAAGGGTCGTCCATCTTGAGCGGGTAGCTCGGGCCAGAGAGGAGGCAGTACCGCAACGAGAAGCCGAGAGGCTGGCTCTAACTTACAAGGCGCTGGGCGACCCCACACGGTTGAAAATATTAATGGCCCTTTCAGGTGAAGAGATGTGCGTATGTGATTTGGCAGCATTTTTGGGGCTGACCGAGTCTGCCGTATCTCACCATCTCAGGCGGCTAAAGGACCTGGCACTCGTGAAATCCAGGCGGGATGGACAGATACTTTATTATAGTCTTGACGATGACCACGTATCAGAGATCCTCAAAATAGGGCTGGACCATATCAGGGAGTAACAGATGTTAGCTTTGATCGTAAATTTCATCACTCATGTCTTGCTGGGAGCATGGAACCTCTTACTTGATTCCTCAGTCTATATCATTTTCGGGCTGCTGGTCAGCGGCGCACTGCGGGTATTCTTGAGCCCAAACACAGTGGCACGGCACCTGTCCAACGGCCCTGTGAGATCGGTACTCAAAAGTGCACTACTGGGTATACCCATACCCCTTTGCTCCTGTGGGGTGCTACCTGCCGCGGTGTCCCTGAAAAAACAGGGGGCAAATAGCGGTGCCACTATCGCATTCCTGATCTCTACCCCGGAGTCCGGGGTGGATTCCATCGCCATTAGCTATGCCCTTCTTGATCCGATAATGACCATAGCAAGACCGGTATCCGCCTTTATCACTGCCATTCTTGCAGGCATCACTGAAAATTTTTTTCAGAGAAAAGCTCAGCAAGATGAGGTGGTTCCTGATCTTAGTTGCCCTGTTGATGCATGCTGCGACGGGGTTGATTGTGATCCTGCGGTTCACATGCGTCACCACAGCCTTTACGACAAGATTAGGATGGGGGTAAGGTATGCCTTCACTGAGGTGTGGGCAGACATTGTGGGGTGGTTTTTCCTGGGGTTACTGCTTGCCGGGCTGATTATGAGCGTGATCCCTCAAGGGGTTATGGAGAGGTACCTTGGAGGAGGAATCTATTCCATGCTCATAATGCTGGTCATTGGTATCCCCATCTACATATGTGCCACCGCCTCCACTCCTATTGCTGCAGCAATGATATTGAAAGGAGTGAGCCCTGGAGCGGCACTTGTGTTCTTGCTGGCGGGGCCTGCCACAGATGTTACTTCCTTGACTGTTCTATTCGGTATCCTTGGCAAAAGGGCCACTGCTATATATCTCAGTGCCTTAGCCATAATGAGCGTAGGGTTGGGTCTGGCTTTGGATTATGTTTACAGGCTCTTGAGCATATCGCCCTATGCGAACATAGGTAAGGCAGCAGAGCTGGTCCCAGAATGGATACAGATCGTTGGCGCTGTTTTTCTTATCGCTGTATCCATTAGGCCAATGTGGATAATGGCCGCAAAGAAGTTTTCCAGGCAAGGAAAGGAACCGGAACACTCTCACGAGATGAGAGCCGGGGAAAATGCCGAGGCCAAGCCAGCTCTAGAGTGCTCGGGGGCTACGTGAGGATGTAGTTCAGGCCCGGTCGGGCCATAGCAAGTCTCATTAGATTTGTTTGCTTTATCATTGCTCCGGCGGCACTAGGTGACGAGAAGTGAGCAAGATTAAAGACTGAAGGCTAAAAGTGGAAGGGAGATATAATGGCTGAAAAAATCTGTTACTGCTTCAACTACACGGACGAAGATATTCGAAGGGATGTTTTAGAGCACGGCAGATCCCTGATCATGGAAAAGATAATGAAGGAAAAGGCAACGGGAAACTGCGACTGCACCAACAAGAACCCCAAAAAGAGGTGATGCCTTGTTGATGTCCGCCGTGTTGTGGACGAAGTAGGTGGCGGCAAGGTGGTCCAAGCGGTCCAAATAAAGGGGCTTTAGACCAAAGTCTTTTGCTGTACTTGGGCGAGGATATTAAGGGCCTGATCCCAGCTTTCCTGCCTCCTGAAAGAAATGATTTTGTACACCACAGGTTATACTGATATTACTCAGTCCGCGATGCAAAAAGTAATGCCCCTGATTAGGCATTTCAATATGGATTGAAATTTCTGTGGAAGTGATTAGATATTTTATCAGCATTTCAGGATATGGAGGCCAACTTCATGTGGTACCGGAGGAGGTGGGGTCTTATGAACTGTGAGAAATGTGGAACCAGTATCGATCCGGATGAAAAATATGAGCATGCTGGTCAGATCCTATGCGAAGACTGCTACCTGGACATGAAAGCAGCGCCCAAAGTATGTGATCCTTGGGCTGTGTATACGGCCAAGAAGGAAGCAGGTGCCAATCCAACTTTGACCCCCATCCAAGAGAAAATACTGAACCTTATAAGAAAAAAGGGAGAGACAACTGCCGAAGAGATATGCAGGGAGATTGGAATAAAGGAGGAGGAATTTCGCACGAACTTTGCTGCCCTTAGGCACATGGAACTGGCCCGGGCCACGAAAAAAGGTGATGAAATCTATTTCACCACCTTTTCCAACTAAAGTGGACTGTCAGCATTTTTAATCATCAGTAGGACGCTGGGAGGTAAGCCTTTCCACAACACCTTTGTCGGTAAGTGTACTGATATTATCCAGACTATCAGTCTCGCCTGAAGCCAGCTTCCTAAGCACCCTTCTCATTATCTTTCGGCTCCTTGTTTTGGCCAGAGAGTCTGTATCAAAACACCATTGTTGCTAAATTTATTATCGTTTCATCCCGAGCTGCTTCATCCTTGAGTACAGACTCGTGCGCTTCATCCCCAGGATCTCGGCCGCCCCGCCGGGGCCGGCGATCTTGCCACCGGTGTAATCCAAGACATACTTGATGTAGCGCCGCTGGATCTCGTCTAGGGAGGGAAGATCCGCAAACGGGTTGTCCGATTTTGTCTGGAATTCAGCGGGCAAGATTATTTTCAGTTGATTGTTTTCCGAGAGCAGCACAGCCCTTTCCATGATATTCTGTAATTCCCGAACATTTCCAGGCCACCGGTAGCGCCTTAGCATATTTTGTTGTTGCCGTGTCAATGTGAGACCGTAGCGTTTGTATTTTTTGGCGTAGCGCTTCAGGAAATACTTTGCCAGCAGCACGATGTCTTCCTTGCGTTCCCGCAAGGGTGGTAGGTGGATGGGAATCACATTGAGACGGAAAAAGAGGTCTTCCCGGAAGCGTCCCTCTTCGACTTCTCTGGCAAGGTCCCGGTTGGTGGCGGCCACCAGGCGAAAATCTGATCTTATGATACGAGTGCCTCCCAGTCGCCTGAATTCCTTTTCCTGCAATGCCCTTAACAGTTTAACCTGGGCCGACATAGGAAGTTCACCTATTTCATCCATGAAAAGGGTTCCTTTATGGGCCAGTTCTATGCGTCCGATCTTGCGGCGGTCGGCGCCGGTAAAGGCGCCTTTTTCGTGGCCGAACAACTCGCTCTCCAGCAGGTTTTCGGGGATAGTAGTAGAGTCCACCACAATGAAAGGACCACTGGAGCGGGAGCTCTTGTTGTGGATTCTTTTGGCCAGCAACTCTTTCCCGGTGCCGGTCTCCCCCATGATGAGGATGGTGGATTCGGTTTGAGCCACCTGGTCCACCTGCTCCAACACTCTGGCCATGGCCGCCGAACGCGCCAGGATGCGGGATTTTTCGTATTCTACGTGGATGGATTTTTCCGAAGCCAGCAGGTTGCGCTCTTTCTTGATTTTTAGATAGTTGAAGCGACGTTCCACCAAAAGGTTGGTGTGTCGTGCCAAGATTTTCATGATGTCGGGGTCAAGGAAATCGAAGGCGTCGTCCAGGTAGGAATTGTCGTAGTAAAGCACGCCGTGAACACCATCCTCTACTTCGATGGGAATGCAAAGGGCCGAGTGGATGCTTTGGCTTCCACCAGCTCTGTCACCGCTTTGCAGTCTGTCCATCTGAGGCTCCCGGGTGCGGTGCGTTTTTAGGATCAGGGCCATGCTTTCACGGAACTCTTTTGCTTCCACTTCCCTGGGACTCAAGTTGCAGGCAGCTCTCAGTTCTGGAGATCGGGTGAAGCGCCCCTTATGAAACCAGAATAGACCACTGCGCTCCGCGCCGAACATACCGCTGGTGGCCGTGAGTATCTTGGCCAGTATCTCATGGCGGTCTTCACTGGGATACAGGGATTCAATCATGGAAAGGTAGCTATCCAAAAAATTCTGGCTGCGCAGTTGCATGTCAGCCCGGTGCTTCCGTCCGTCAATGAGGTAATTGAATTCATGTGGGAAAAACTCATCCACATACCCACCAAGCAACTGGCGGGCGCGCCGTACGAGTCGCCGGGCCTCGTCAGGTTTTTTCATTTTGAGTGCCACGCGGGCCATCTCGAATACGGTTTTTGCCTGCTGTATCCGGTTGCCCGATTCAGCCAGCATGGTTTCGCTGCGTTCCAGATCTTCAAGTACCTCTTGTAGGTCAACTCCGAGGGCGAGTTTATCAGTTGCCCGCAAGCGCATGGCAACACCGCCCAAGTGCACGTTGACCCCGGCCAAAATACGATGCAGCATGCCGGGGAACTCAAAACCCGGCAAGGGCTCAAAGCCCCGGCGATGAAGTTCATGCATCATTTCCAAAATCCACGGAGATGCGAACTGGCGCACGAGGCCGGCTTTGGTGCCCGATTCCACTGTATGGCGCAGAACTTCATAGGCTTTTTCAATCCGCCCATCGAGGAAGTGCAGCAGGGCTAGGCCCCCTCCTGCAAAGTGGTAACCAAGAGCGTTTTGAATTGTCCGCGCCTCTTTTTGGGCTTCATGTAGGTGCCAGGAGGCTTCTCTGTTTTTTTTCATCAGCACCAGAACCGTTCCCAGAACGGACCGGATGGTTGAGGCCATGGCCGGGTTTGGTTTGTCTACGGCCAGCCGCCAGTAGTAATCCAACAGTCCGATGGCGCGATGGAACTGACCGAGATAAATAGCACTGTAGGCCATAAAAAGTGGGGCCGAAGGGGTTTTTAAGATCGTGGTTTTGCCGGTGGCCAGCAACTGTTCGGCCTTTTCAAAATGTTTGATGGCTTCTTTAAAAAGACCCTTGATGAAATAAAAGATTCCCAGGAATAAGGCCGACTGTCCCATGATGTCTTCATCTTCCAGTTCTTGGATTTCCTCGTGTCCCAGGGATAGGGCAACCAGGGCATCGTCGCGGCGGTCTGTGAAATAGTAAAGGCGGCCCAGGTGCAGGTTTGTCAGGGCATGGGATCGCTGATCGCCAAGTTTTCCGGCCAATTCCTGGGCCTTAAGCAAGAACCTATCTAGGTCTTGGAAGCCCGTGCCCAGCAAAAAAGACAGATTGGAAAGATCAAGGGTCGTGGAAATGAACAGGGCTCCGCTTTCTTTATCCCGGCAGCGGCTGTACAGGCGCCTAACAGCTTTTTGCAGGTACAAGAGAGCCTTTTCCAGGTCATTATCCTCCACGGCCTGGTGGGCTATTTTAATTTCATATTCCGCTGCCGGCTTGTGGTGCCCGGCTCCGTCCAGAATATTCAATAATGCGGGAGCATCGATTTGTTCCCCCAGATTTTCCCTCCAGATCCGCCGGGCTACATGGGCCAGATGTTCTCGGCTGTTTATTTGATCGAGTTTTTTCGCTACAGCAGGAGGTAGATTGTGACCAATTACGAACTTTCCCTGTTGGGGCTTCTGTATCCATCCCAAGGTTTCGGTTTTCTCCAGCAGATCCATCAAGGGGCCCGGCAACAAGGGCGCCAGAGTCCCAACCACCTGTATGGGCACCGGATGATCAAAGGCCTTTAGCAAGGCCAGGAAATCCCACTGCTCTTTGGTCAATTCTACTCCTGAAAGTTCCATGTTTTTCCCTCGGCTCTAGGTGTTGTTCCCAGAATACCAAATGAGGTTTGTTTTACCAAGACAAATGCCACTATATAGACATTTTTGTGTCTTAGCACAGTCATAGTGGGAGTGCTAATAATTGTTCGTTTTCCAATTTGAATAGAGAAGGGCGGGCAAAGCGATCCTCAAGGGTGAATGGAAACCGCCCGAGGCGATTGCAGAGAAATAAACTTAAGAGGTGTGCCCTCAATCTGTAAACCGTGTGGTGTGGTTCTAATCAGGTATGCCAGAGATCCCACAAGCTTGCTTGTGGGATGAATGGCATCATTTTAGAGCAGGGGTTTTTAGGGGACGGCGAGTCCCCTAATAATCGTTTGCTGTCGAATCCGATGGCAGGTAGGATAGCTGCCGGGAGGATTCGACAATGGCATTGCAATCAGGACATCATAGTCGTTATGAACTGAAGTATCATTTCGTGTGGTGCCCTAAATATTGGCGGATGGTACTGAAAGGGCCCCGGGCAAAGTATCTGGCGAAGTTAATATACGAAGTAGCCGAGCGTTACGACTTTGAGGTTGTTGAGTTGGCCGTGATGCCTGACCACGTGCATATGTTTGTATCAGCTTCGCCAGAGATGTCTCCGGCCCGGATAATACAGGTAGTTAAGAGCATCACGGCCAGGAGGATGTTTTCGCGATTTCCAGGGATAAAGAAGATGGTCTGGGGCGGTGCACTATGGGTGCGAGGCTACTTCGTCATGAGTTCTGGAACGGGCACCACAGACGAAATGATACAGCAATATATCAAAGACCAGCGCCAACCAATGTCAGCAAACGATCAGCCGAACTTGTTCGGCTCATAAAACCACCGAGCTTGCTCGGTGGTAGTTTATTGCAGATTCTTTTCAGTGAAGAAAGCTGTATGCATGGCGAAGTTAAGACAATCAATGTCTGTATCAGGACATACTGGGGTCGCCAAAACTCTATGTCAAAGGTAACCCCCTGAAAATTCAAATAAAACTATGATTGTGGGAGCGGCATGCCTTTTGCTGTCTTCTTGAGAAGGACCCAAGCCAGCCTAATAAACAGTAAGGAGGAACACCCATGTCGGTATTCAAGGACAAGGAAATGGCCAAGGAACTTTTTGGAGATCTGTGGACCAAGATGATTAAGGAAACCGAGTTCGGCAAAAAACTCAAGGAGAGCGGCATCACCATTTTATTCGTGGTTAAGGATCCGGACGTCACCATGTACGTAGACGAAAACGGCCCCCTTTTCGATGATGAAGCAAAGGCCAAGATTCCTGTGGTGACCATGCAAATGAACGGGGATACAGTGCATAAATACTGGCTCAAAAAGCTCAACATTCCGAAGGCCCTGGCCATGCGCCAAATCAAGGCCAAAGGGCCGGTCAACAAGGTGCTCCAGATCCTACCCTTGCTCAAACCAGGACAGGAACTGTACCCGGAGTATTGCAAGAAGTATGGCCTGCCCATGGACGTTTAATGGGGGCTTTTCCCGGATGCTTGCAAGCACCACTGCCTCTGATAGCGTTTTTCAGCATTTTAAGCGTCTTTTTGCTTTAAGAGAGATCCGAAAGGAAAAGCGCAAATGGACTATTTCGATCTAAATATGGATCTCACCAAAGAGGACAAGGAGATTCGTGCCGCCGCTCGTGAATTCGCCGAAGGGGTCATGCGACCGATTTCACTTGAGCTCGACAAAATGAGTGCAAAGCAAGTAATAGCAAATGATTCCCCCCTTTGGGAGTTTATGCAGCAGGCTTATTCATTGGGTTTTCATTCTATCCTGCTACCGGAATATTACGGTGGGCAGGGATTGACACCATTACAAATTCACCTGGTATTTGAGGAGTTCGGCTGGGCAAGCTTTGGGCTTTCGGTCTTTTTGGCCGTGGCCTGTTTTCCAGCTTACTGCGCTTGCATGACCGGCGAAGAGGAGTTGGTCGAAGCATTTGTCAAGCCCTTTTGTGAGTGTAGAGACGGAAGCGTACGGGGTTGCTGGGCGATTACAGAACCGGATCATGGCTCTGATGTTATCGCCATCGGCGAAGAGTGCTTCACATCGCCTGAGATGATAAGCAGTGTCCAGGCCGTGCTTGACGGGAATGAGTGGGTCATAAACGGGCAAAAGTCTGCTTGGGTCTCTGGGGGTTCTGTGGCCACACATGCGTTGCTTCACTGCCAGATAGAGCCATCAAAAGGGTTTGCCGGCAACGGTATATGTATAGTCCCTTTGGATCTCAACGGGGTGTCTAGAGGGGAACCGCTCGAGAAGATCGGCCAGCGAGATTTAAACCAGGGTGAGATATTTTTTGATGGGGTAAGAATTCCGAAACAGTGGATGATCGTAGGCCCTGAATTTTATGTGCCTATGCTGGACATAATTCTGGCATCGGCCAACCTGTGCATGGCCTCTTGGGCCACGGGACTCGCACGGGCTGCATTTGAGGAAAGCCTCACCTATACAAAGCAGCGGGTCCAGGGCGGGGGGCCGCTCCTAGAACACTATTCCATGAAGCAGCGCATCTTTCACCTTTTTCGACGCGTGGAGACTTGCAGGGTGGTCTCGCGTACTGCCATGAACCTCAATTTCAGCATTTCGCCTCCGCACGTGGAGTACTCGCTGTGGGCCAAGGTCCAGTGCACGGAGATGGCTTTCAAGAATATCCATGAGGCCATCCAGATCTGGGGCGCCAACGGCCTGACCAGAGAGTATGTGTTGGAGAAACTTTTTCGGGACGCCAGGGCCACGCTGATTGAAGACGGCAATAATGAGACCCTGGCCCGACACGGGGGGCATGTCTTGGCGGAAACATACCCGCGGCGCCCCTTGGATTTTTAGAAACCCGGCACCAGCCGGGATAATGGTAAGGAGGATATTGTCTTATGGCACGGATACATTTCAATGAGTGGCCGCTCTATTCGCCGTCAGATCAAAACAAGAAAGAGAATGTTTTGATGGTGGCTCGCCTCATGGTCAATGCGGCTCTCACCGCTCCTTTTACCGGCGGGGTGCACGGCTGCGAGGCGGAAATCGCTTACGGCGAAAAGGAGCTGGAGAAAATTGCCCGGGAGATGGAGCGCCTGGCCCACGAGGAAGTCCCCAAGAAGCTCAAGAAACCCTTTTTATATGAAGCTGCCATGGTGCGCGAAACAGATGCCATTGTTTTCCTGGGAAATTTCCGTGCACACAGTACCCCCATGGATGCCTCCTGCGGGCTGTGCGGCGGGGAGCCGGACTGCTCCTTTGTATACGAGCGCCTGCCCAATTTCAATGGGGTCATCGACGCCACTGACCGACGGCGCGAAACCGCCATCAAGGGGCCCCTGTGCATGTTGCGAGCCCATGATCTCGGCTATGCAGTGGGTTCTGCTTTGTGGCTGGCTGCCACCCATTTCGTGGATGCCAAGCCCTGCTATTCTGTGGGGCTGGCGGGCCGCAACCTGGACTTTTGCATGAAGTCGGAGGTGGTAGTGGGGATCCTATTGGCCGTGGCCGCCAAGAATCCATATGTGGATATCCCTCCGGAGTGGCACCTGACCAATATGAATAACATGGTGGATTCACTACGCAAAATCGCCATCATTACGCGCCAGATACCCAATCATCCCTACATGGTCTTCGACCCCACCAAAGGGGCTGGGAGCAAAAAAGATAAGGAGGAATAAAAGATGGCTGTATACGAAGGATATGAAGCGGCCAATGAGTATATGTTGGATGTGGCCAGGGCTTGTGCGGCGGCAGCCGCCAGGGCCCCCACGCTGACCAGCGACCTGGGGCTGCGTATGGAGATTCTCACCGGCGAGGACCTGGAGCCCATGATTCAGGTCCTGGAAACCCTGGGCAAGACATCGGCCTTCCAGTTGCACGATGCCTCGGCCTTCCGCACTTATAAGAACGAAGGAATCCTGCCCCCGGTATTGCTCTTGGGTGCTGACCTGACCAAACCGCCCATGTGGAACTGCGGTGGCTGCGGATTCCCCAACTGTGGGCAATACCTTAAGTACTTGAAGCGCAATAAGGGTGTGGGCATCGGCGCCTATGGTCCCACATGCCTGTGGAAGGTGATCGATTTCGGCATTGCCTGCGATTACGCTTGTGCCTGTGCGGCCCAGCACAAGGCCGAAGCCCGCGTCCTGTTCAGCATAGGAGCGGTCTCTTTGTTTCTCAACCGCATGGAAGGGTGTTCCTTTATCCTGGGGCTACCCATTGGTCCTGTGGGCCATTATCGCTGGTTCGACCGCATGCCCTGGACCAAGATTCTCAGCTACGAACAGCGTATGATGACCCAGTTGGCTGGTGCG
>JALVMN010000213.1 GCA_027027005.1 Desulfobacterales bacterium
GCCGGTGGTGGAGGTGACCAAAGAGACCAAGATGCTGGGAGGGGCTGCAAATGTGATTAACAATCTGGCAAAGCTGGGTGCAAGACCGCTGCTATGCGGTGTGATTGGTAGGGATCAGACAGGGAGACAGATAATCTCCAGGATAGAGGCCATGGGTCTCAGCACTGAAGGGATAGTCCGGGAGGCTGGGAGACCTACCTCCATAAAGACCAGGATAATAGCCCACAACCAACAGGTGGTAAGGTTTGATAAGGAGAGCAAGGCCGAGATAAAGGAGGGCACTGTAAAAAAGTTGCTGAACTTTGTAGCCGGTAAACTCAAGAACATGGATGTGGTGGTGGTCTCTGATTATGGCAAGGGGGTGATTTCCTCCAGCCTCATGGTGGGATTGAGAAAGTTAATGGATGGTTCTTCGGCCATTGTAGGCGTGGATCCCAAGACAGGTAACTTTGAGTTTTACAGGGGGGTTGATGTCATAACCCCCAATCACCACGAGGCAGGGGCCTATTGCCACATGGGCATTGAAGATGAGGCAACCCTCCTAGAGGCCGGAAAAAGGATGCTGGAGGGGCTTGATTGCGGCTCAGTGCTCATAACCAGGGGAAAGGATGGGATGACCCTGTTTGAAAGGGACGGGCAGATTACCCATATTCCCACGGTGGCAAGAAAGGTCTACGATGTCACCGGGGCGGGAGATACCGTGATCAGCACCCTTTGCCTGGGGCTTGCGTCCGGCCTGGACATGAAGTCATCGGCAGTAATCGCCAACTTTGCAGCAGGGATCGTGGTCGGCGAGGTGGGGACCTCTGCTGTGGAGGCCGCTGAACTCAAGGAGGCCATTTCCAGGAATCACTCATTCCACAGGAGGGTCAAGAAGGTGAAAGGAGGCCGCTAGCCATGAATATCTGCATGGTAGGCGTGGGGTATGTGGGACTGGTTTCAGGGGCCTGTTTTGCAGAGTTTGGAAACAGGGTCTACTGCGTGGACAATGACCGCCAGAAGATAGAGACCCTTGAGTCTGGAAAGATACCTTTCTACGAACCAGGCCTAAAGGATCTATTGGAGCGAAACCGGGCAGCAGGGAGGATTATTTTTACCACTGATCTGAAAGAGGCCCTGGATGAATGCCTCGTGGTATTTATCGCTGTAGGCACACCGTCGAGGGATGATGGCAGTGCTAATCTGCAGTATGTCTTCGAGGTGGCCAAAGAGATCGGCAAGCTCATGGAAGGCTACAAGGTAATAGTAACCAAGAGCACCGTGGTGATCGGCACCTCCAGGAAGATAAGGAAAATTATCAAGGAAAACCAAACCAAAGAGATCCCCTTTGATGTGGTTTCCAATCCCGAGTTCCTGCGTGAAGGCTCTGCCATAGAGGACTTCATGCGGCCTGACAGAGTTGTGATCGGCACTGACAGTGAGCAGGCCTCGGCGATTATGAAGGACCTCTATTCCCCTCTCTACCTCATTGAAACCCCTTTTGTGATAACCAATCTGGAGACGGCTGAGATGATCAAGTATGCCTCCAATGCCTTTCTGGCCACCAAGATATCCTTCATAAATGAAATGGCCAACCTTTGTGAAAGGGTGGGAGCCGATGTTCATCATGTGGCAAAGGCCATGGGGCTTGACAAGAGAATAGGGCCCAAGTTCCTGCACCCTGGCCCAGGCTTTGGAGGTTCATGCTTCCCCAAGGACACCAAGGCCATAACCAGCTTTGCAGCCTCGGTGGGCTCGAGGCTCAGGATCGTGGAGGCCGTGATCCAGGTAAATGAAGAGCAGGTTCTTCGGATGGTGGAAAAGGTCAAGCAGGCCTTTGGAGATCGTCTGGAAGGAACGAGGTTGGCGGCCCTGGGACTTACCTTCAAGCCCAATACAGATGATATCCGGGAATCCCCTGCAATAAAGATCATAAAAGAACTGGTGAAGATGGGCGCCCATGTGGTGGCCTTTGATCCTGCAGGCATTGAGCCCTCCAAAAGAGAACTGGAAGGGGTTGAATTTGCCCAAGATCCATATTCAGCCGCCCAAGGGGCCGATGGGCTCATGATCCTCACTGAATGGAATGAGTTTAGATATCTTGACTGGGACGAAATGGCCAAGAGGCTACATGGGAGACTGGTGTTTGATTTTCGAAATGTCTATGACCCAGACAAGATGAAGGCGATGGGATTTCAGTACCATTGCGTTGGCAGGGGTTATGAGCCAGCCACGGGAGCCTGACCCAGTAAAGTTGATTTGCAGCCTGTTTTCCCCTGAAGAGGTCCTGATTCCTGTGATCATTGAGGAATTGACAGGATTGTTTGGGCCGACGGACTGGGTGAGCCCAGCCCTTTTCTTTGACAAGAGCAGGTACTACGAGTCCGAAATGGGCTGGCCCCTGCACAGGAGATTTGTTTCGTTTACGGAATTGATTGATCCTGCCAGTCTCGTTGATATCAAACTGAAGACCAATGAGCTGGAAAGTCAATACGCCGAAGGGGGCAAGAGGAGG
This sequence comes from Desulfobacterales bacterium, assembly GCA_027027005.1. Classification (GTDB taxonomy): domain Bacteria; phylum Desulfobacterota; class DSM-4660; order Desulfatiglandales; family Desulfatiglandaceae; genus JALVMN01. Next base: position 2,495 of record JALVMN010000213.1, read on the forward strand.
GTAAACATTGACCCCGGATATGTGGCCTTGGAAAGGGTGGTGCTGGCCACCGGCAAAAACTATGCCCACAGGATATATCTTGGCAAGGGCATCTATGGAGACCTGACATTGATTTACAAGAAAGGCTCTTACAGGCCCCTTGAGTGGACATACAAGGACTATGCAGGACCTGAAATAATCGGCTACTTAAATGAAATCCGACGCAGATACATGGACCAGTTGAGGAGGAAGTAAACAGATTGCTAAGGAGCATGACGGCTTACGGCAGGGGAGAGTTTCTGCATCAGGGCGTTCAATTCGTGGCAGAGGTAAGATCCGTAAACCACCGGTTTCTGGACCTGCACCTTAGGATACCCAGAAATTTCCAGGTCCTTGAGGACGCCCTGAAAAAAACCATCTCCGGGCGCATAAGGAGGGGTAGGGTTGAGGCAACGGTCCAGATGGGGCCTTCTGAGGAGGCCCTGGCCGCCTCCCTGGAGCTAAATACTCCTCTCGTGGAGGCATATCTGCGCGTGCTGGATCAATTGGAAAGGGAGTTTGGAATAGAGAAGGGGGTAAGAGGCCTCGATCTCGTCCAGATGAAAGACATAATCGTCTTTGAATCGGCAGCCGTTGAATCCGATGCCATGCTGCCGGGTTTCATGGGCGCCCTTGAGCAGGCCTTAGATTCACTGGATGAAATGCGCCTCAATGAAGGCAAGGCCCTTGAGGCGGACTTCAGAAAGAGGCTTGAAAGAATCAGGACATGGGTTGGGGAGATAGACAAGAAACGCCCGGAACTGGCCGAGACCTACAGGACCAGGTTGAAGGAGCGCGTGGGAAAGATATTGAATGGAGATGTGGATGAAGCTAGGCTGGAACAAGAGGTGGTCTTTTATGCAGACCGCTCAGACATAACAGAGGAGTTGGTTCGCATTGCAAGCCATCTGGAGCAATTCGAGGCCTACCTGGACTCTGATGATGTGGTGGGGAGGAGGCTCGACTTCTTGATTCAAGAGATCAACAGGGAGGTTAACACCCTGTCGGTAAAGGCATCTGATGCCTCCATTTCAAAGATCGTGGTGGAGGTAAAGGCTGAACTCGAGAAGATGAGAGAACAGGCCCAGAATGTGGAATGAAAGGAGTAGGATAAAAGATGAGCCCCAAGCTGGTAAATATAGGTTTTGGTAATGCAGTTGTTTCCAACAGGGTAATCGCCATCATATCGCCAAATGCAGCCCCCATAAAGAGGCTCCGAGATGAGGCCCGCCAGGAGAAAAGACTCATAGATGCAACACAAGGCCGCCGCACCCGCTCTGTCCTCATCACGGACAGCAACCATGTGATACTATCGGCTGTCCAGCCCGAGACCATTGCCCAAAGGTTCAGTCCCAACTGCACCATTTCAAAGGACATCCTCGAATAAACAGATTATGGCAGGGATCCTCTTTGTGATATCAGCTCCATCCGGCACCGGGAAGACCAGTGTAATAAAAGGGGTGAGAGAGCGGGTCAATGGACTGGGATATTCTGTTTCACACACCACCAGGCGCCCCAGGCCCAATGAAAAGCAGGGAATAGATTACTACTTTGTTGACAAAAGGCAATTTGAGGCAATGGTTGAGCAGGGTGGGTTTGTGGAGTGGGCAGAGGTTTACGGTGAGCTCTACGGCACCTCTTATTCAAGCATTGAAGCAGTGCTCGGACAAGAGAAAGATGTGGTCTTGGATGTGGATCCAAAGGGGGCCAAGAATTTGAGGGCCCGGTATCCCGACCGATGCGTGCTCATATACCTGCTCCCTCCTGACGTGGAGACATTGCAGCAGAGGCTTAAGGGCAGGGGCACGGACGAAGAGGGGGTGATCCGGGCCAGGCTGAGCCAAGTGGCCAGGGAATTAAAAGAGTGCCTCTCCTACGACTACGTAGTCATAAACCAGGAACTGGACACTGCAGTGGAGGAAGTCTGTGCCATTATCAAGGCGGAAAGGCTTAGGTCCCACAGAATGGCCCCTGTAGTAAAGGAGCGCTTCGGCAACAATCCCTCCTTGGAAACATAGACAAGATTACATCATTGTGAATAGTCAGAGATATGGATGGCTAAGCCTGGAGACCTAAAGGACGTAACTCTCATCCCAGGATATCACCCGGTCCGGGAATTGCTGCTAAGGAACCCCAACTCCTTGCTGGAACTCTGGATAGGCAAGGAAAAGAGGGGTGGGCGGG
>JALVMN010000214.1 GCA_027027005.1 Desulfobacterales bacterium
AAACCGCTCTCAGATACTGTGAAACGGGAAAAATTCGGATAGGGCCTGGCCCTTCATGAAAAAGATGAAAAGGGGCAAGAGTACGGCCACTGCCACCAGCATTACGAGCACAATGGGTATCAGATATGCGATTATCACACGAATATAACTGGTTTCATGGATTTCCTTGAGCCCGATTATCTGGACCACCAGTTGCCACAGCCCTGAAATCCAGCCGCCGAATAGCGGTATCACGCCCAGGATTTGTGTGGCCTGGGAAAAACATACCACCCGGAAAGTGGCTTCAAATCCGTTGTTGGCTGCCCGCACCAGGATCAACAGCAGGTGTAGCACGCCGCTGTAGATATATATGCTTACGAGCACAAAGAGGGGGACCATCACCAGCAGCACCATGAAGATCACCAGGAGCCCGAACTTTTCCAATAGGGGAGGGCCAAAGGATACGATGCCCAGGGTGACCATCACCACCTGCCAGAAGAATCCGAACATGCTCCCCACTGAACCCACAAGGAGCCCAAAGGCAAGGGGTTCGCCCTGCCCGGCCTTGAAATGGAGGCCCTGGAAGAGCTTGTCAGGGCCCAGGAGCACCTCCTTGATGGTCATCCAGATCCCTTGCCACAGACCCAGTTCATTTCTCCTCTCCCAGGGGGACGGCCCCCTTTTCTGCCACCGGGCACCAGTTGACCTGTTGGGTTCAGGCCCTTCCAGCAGTTCTTTCCCTGACAGGTCAAAGCGCTGTTTGCACTTGGGGCAAATAGCCCTTTTGGCCCCTTTGGGGATTTTCTCCCTGGGGATCTCCTTTGAAAAACCGCAATATGGGCATTGGATATGAACCATCATTTTCCGCCCTTTTTTCTGGCCTCCATCATTCGGCTGAGGGTCTTTCTCTGAGACCACCTCTTGAGCCTGCCTATCAGCCCGTGCTCCTCTGCCTTTTGAACCCGCTCCATCCTGAAGGCAAGGCCTTCACTGCTGTCCAGTGCCTCCTTTAAACAAAGGATGCGATGGTGACAGTCAAAACACCCTGGCCGGACCTCTCGCAACCCGTGCTCTCCCACAGGAAATACCTTGTCCAGGATGCCAAAGCACTCTTTTCGGTCCAACCTTTTCCTCTTTTTCCTCTGCCCGGATATCCCAATAAAATTTGCCCTGAGGATTCAACCGTAGCAGGTGTGCTGAGATTTATACCTTATTCACGTCCCCATATAAAGACCAAATTGGATTGACACCCCACCACAGCCCCTTTATCATTTTGGTCCATGGAAAATGGCACCAGGATCTATCTCATCCGACACGGCCAGGTGAATGGCTATGAGAGGTATCCCATCTATGGGCACACAGATGTGGAGCTCACCGAGGTGGGTGTGCTCCAGATGGAAAAGGTGGCAGAGAGGCTGAGGTTTGTGCCCCTTCACGCTATTTATTCGAGCGACCTCAAGAGAGCGGCCTTGGGCGCCAAGATACTGGGCCGCCACCACGATGTACCCATTCGACATCTGCCTGAGTTGAGAGAAATGTTTTTTGGGGCCTGGGAGGGAGAAAGCCTAGAAGATATCAGGAAAAAATACCCTCAAGAACTGCAAAAGAGGCAGAATGACCTATTGCATTATCGTCCCCCCGGAGAAGGGGAATCCATTGAGGAACTTTCCCAGCGGGTAGAAAGCTGTTTGGCAAAGATCCTGGACGACCACAAGGGCGAGCATGTGGCCATTGTGGCCCATGGAGCGGTCAACAGGGTTATCATCTGCCACGCCTTGGGCCTAAAGATCACCCACATGTTCAGGATCCAACAGGACTATGCATGTATCAATATAGTCGACTATTTGGACGATACACCCCTGGTGCGTCTCTTGAACGGGTGAGCTAGGACTTTCCGCAGCAGCTACCCGGCCCGCTACACCCGCTGTGGGGCCCTGTGCTGGCGCAGCACCTGTCTGCCGGATCGCTTGGAAGGCCATTGCTTCTTAGAGGGGCATGGGCAGAGATCAGTTTTTTCAGATTCTTGCCCCCGCATTGGGAGCAAGAGACAAGCCCTGTCTCATTTATTCCCACCAGGATTTCAGTAAGCGCCCCACAGTCAAGGCATTCAAACTCAAATATGGGCATGGAGTTATCCTGTAGCTTGACCTGCTTTTTCTTCTTTGATCCCTTGTTTTGATTTGATCTCTTCCAAGGCCTTCTTTAGGGTCCTGAGGGCCAATTTTGCACAGTGGACCTTTTGATCAGGAAGCTTTTCCACCTCTTTGTAAAGTGCCTCTAAGTCCACCTTTTCGGCGTCTTCAAGTTTCTTGCCTTTAGCAAGCTCGATGACGGCACACGCTGATGCCACTGCCCCGGGGCAGCCCAACACCTCCATCTTGGCATCCTGGATCTTGTCGCCATCCAGCTTCAAGAAGATCCTCATGGTATCACCACAAGGGCCTTTCACCAAGGTGGCGTGATCAGCATCCTCCATGGTGCCGATCTGATCCCTGCTGATGACATAGTCTATGGCCTTGTCCGAATAGCCGGCCTCTGAAAGCATCTCACGCATAATATCTTTTTCTTGTTCACTCATCTTGAAGCCCTCCACGCATTTGTCCAGATTAATGATGGTGGTCGTGGCCGCTGCAGACCTGGTCCTCAGAGATAAGGGGAAGTTGGCCACTCATCAACTTTTCTACCACCCCTCTCACCTTTGGCTCCACTCCGTCAAAATATATCTTTATGCCTTTTTGGTTCAATCCCATGAGGGGGCCTTTGCCTATGCCGCCCACCACAACCGCATTCACCCCATTTTGGGCAAGGACATTTACGGTCATCATGCAACCCCCATGTCCGTGGGGTTGATTAGGTATCGTGGTGACCCCAGTGATGCGGCCATCTTCTACATCCACCAAAGTAAACACCTCGCAATGGCCGAAATGCTCTGACCTTTCTCCGTCCAGTCCCCCTGGGGCCACGGAAGGAACAGCAATTCTACCCTTTTCCATAAATTTACTTTCCTCTCCACAGAATAAAGCAAGGCCTCGGCCTTGCTTGTGAAATTTTTAATTAATCCGCCCCGTAAAATCAAGTTTTTTTTGACAAGCTGATTCGGTCTCGTTGGAACCGTAAGCGAGAGCGAGTTTCTTGACCCCGTAGCTACCCTGTACTAGGGTCTGTAGTCATATCTTGAGCCCAGACTGTTGGAGCCCGAAGTCGTTGGTGGAAGACATAAGAGACAAAGCATTTGTGGGCGAAAGGGACCTCTTGGCCCTGAATTTTATCCGCTCGCCTTCCAGGTTTGTCTTCAGGAGGCACTATCGCACCGGGCTTAGGTCCCACATCCTGGAGGTGTTGAACCCTCGTGAAGTAAGGAAAGAGCGGAAAGGTGTTTTTGTTGGCACCCTCAAGGCTTACCCCAGGGCAAGGCCCTTAAAAATCCTGAGGATCTTTCGGACCAAGTTTTCCTTCCTAAAAGAGGCCATGGATGAGATAGCCACGGTAAAGGTGGCTGAGACCTATCTGGCCCCTCGGTTTATGGCGGTCTCCGAAGAATTCCTGGTCCACTACAAGGTGGGAGAGCGCTACGAGATCATGCTTTGCGGGCTACAGGTCTATGTGCCAGGAGCGATATTGAACCCCTGGACCACAGTGGGTAACGACCCGTTGGCCCATATTACAAAGGCCTTGGGCAGAATGTCCGGCTCCCAAGAGGAGCAGCCAGATGAAGAACTGATGGCAGTGGCTCGAGGTAACTTGGAAGAGTTTGTAAGAAGAATAAAGAGAATGGTCCGTGAATCGGGTTACATACCAGACCTCGCAGGAGTGGGAAATATCGTTTTGACCCCAGAGGGAAGGGTCTGCCAGGTTGACATAAACAACATATCCCGGGTGTCATTCCAAGAGACCATCCCGCTGGATGACCGTGGCTATCCGGTGTGCGACAAGTCTGCTCAGGCCTTGGCCATGCTTGAGACCAGGTGGCTAGGCAAAGAAATAGACTTTAACAACAGCCTCTACAGGATATTCTTGGCCCCCGAGCGGGTGGAAAAGGTAAGGCGCCTTGAGAAAGGCTTTCATGAAAGGTTAAAGGCGATCGGACCTTTTGGCCACATGCTTTAGATGTCTGCATAGCTGTCTGCCCAGACAACGGCGTCCATGTAAAATTCCGGCATTTGTAGTTCTGATACCCCCAGCTTTCGGGCAAGACTCGGGATCTGGTCCCAGTTGCCGGACTCATATGCACAGACCAGGTTCAGGTAATCAGCAAATGTCCCTTGGCCTGATATCAACGCTTCTTTTATCGCATCTGAAAGGGGGAGTTTGGCCATCAGGATCTCCATCCTGGAATCCAGTATTGCATCTATCAAGGAAAATAGACCCAGCGTGAAAAGTTCGCCCGGATCAAGCCTGCTTCCACTTGCTCTGCCCAGCAACTCGCAAAGCCTTGCCCTGATTATGGAGGTCCTAATGAGCTCGTCGGGCTTGTCTGAGGCAAGCTTGGTCATGGTTATGAGAGAGAGGAACTGCTTTATCCCCTTTTCACCCAAAAGCACTATGGCCTGCTTTATGGAGGATATCTCTTTGAGTCGCCTGAAATAGGCAGAGTTGATGTATCTCAGGAGCTTGTAAGAGATGGAGACATCCCTCTTTATCAGTTTGTCCAGGTCCTCGAACCTGAAATCCTCCTTGTTCACCTCTGCCATTATGCGAAG
>JALVMN010000215.1 GCA_027027005.1 Desulfobacterales bacterium
GTTTTCAAAGGAGATAAACAGGTTTTTTTCATCCACCTACCGTCGCCTTTCTGAAGGCCTGGTATCAACAGAGAAGCAGGCTATCCATGAATACGATCTCACGGTGCTGGGGAGAAAGCTGCTGGCCCTTTTTGCCCGAAAGCGCAACAAATTGCAACTTACCCCTTTCCTGACCACCAAGCGGTTGGTGCTTGACCGCTGCGTGTTCCGCTATGAGCCCCGTGGGAAGGACAAATTTCGATGGGTTCTATATGATGCGTCCTGGTATCCCACTGAGCCAAAGCGAAAAAAGCAGCGCATATTCTCTTCTGAAAGGGTGGTGCGATCTGCTGCCTGGTTGGTGAACAATGGACTCTACGACCATCACATGACTGCAGTGGAGATGGTGCCGAACCCGACTGGAGTGACCTTTAACGATCTGGTGGGTCTTTTGAAACACCTCCAGTCTTTCTTCGGGCCGGTTCACTACTTGGGTTCCAACTCCACAGGATTTGATCAGCCCGCAACCATTGATCGGATTATGCTCATCATAGATATGGAAGAGCTTGAAAAGCTAAAAAAACCAAAGACCATTGATGTGATTTACCGCAACACATGGGGGGAGACCTTCACCGAGTCGTACTCCTATGATGAGGGGCTGGGGACTCTCATAAAATACGCAAGAGAGCTCAAGGTCAAAAACTTCAGGGATTTAGTGGAGAGGTTTGTGGTGCACTTGCCTGACTCTGCCAAGGAAAACAGGGTGGCCAAAAGGATCCTGGAAGAGATATGCGAGAACATGGGCCTTGAACAGGGATATGAGTATGAACTCCTTGCCCACCAGTTGCGTGCCCATGCAGGCTGACCCTTCCAAAGATACCTTCCTTGACATAAAAATTCCATTAAACATATACTGCCTCCAACAAGTAAGGGACGGAACATCGTTAGGCCAGGGGCTTTTTAATTCCCTGATATATGTTACGGAAAGGGGGCAGCAATGAAAACCAGATTAATTTGGGCTGCTGTTTTATTCTTGTTCATGAGTTCTTCGGCAGGGGCTGCATCAATGAAGCCGGTGTTATATCCCAATCAGCATTTCAAAGAGGTGGGTCAACAAAATGCCCAGGCCGATATCGAAGAGTGCATGCGAATGGCCGAAGAGTATGGCGTGAGCCCTGACATGGATGAGGAGCTCTCAAGGCTTGCTGCCCAAGAGGCGGCTGTGGCCGCGGTGGCAGGGGCGACCGTGGCCGCTCTGCTGGGCGTGGACCCTGGAGAGGCGGCTGTTATAGGGGCAGTGGAGGCAGGGATCGAGACATATACCCGTGGAGCCCTGGAGGCGCAGCAAAGACCTGGATGGGTTTTCAGACGGTTCGTGGAAAGGTGCCTCCTGGAGAAGGGATACGAACCAATCGGATGGAAATGAGGAAGGCTTCAAACCAGAGCACCAGC
>JALVMN010000216.1 GCA_027027005.1 Desulfobacterales bacterium
ATACTAATGTATACAGTATTGGAGAGGTCCCATGATAAGAACACAGATATATCTCACAGAGCGCCAGCGTAAGGAGCTGGCAGCCCTCGCCAAGACTCTGGGGAAGAGACAGAGCGAGCTCATACGAGAGGCAGTCGATCGTCTTATTGACGAAGCTGGCGAGGCTCGTCGGGAGGCTGTATTGCGTGATGCTGCAGGGATGTGGAAGGACCGCGCGGATCTTCCTGACTTTAGGGCAATCCGTGCAGAATGGGACAGGGACTGACGATGCACAGGCCAATCCTTCCCGACACAGATGTTTTTGTTGATTTTTTCCGAGGCCACAGCAAAGCGATTGGTTTTGTGAAAGCTCACTCCTCTCGGATCATCTTTTCCTCCATCGTTGTTGCGGAGTTGTACGCTGGAGTGAAAGGAGATACAGAAAAGGCTGTCCTGGATAACTTTGTTTCCCTTTTCCGTGTGGTCCCTGTAAGTGGGGAGATTGCTAAGACCGGAGGGCTCTACAAGCGTGATTACGGCAAGTCACACGGCGTCGGGCTTGCTGACGCCATATTGGCTGCCACGGCTGAGGCCGAGAATGCGGAACTGAAGACCCTCAATATCAAGCACTATCCTATGATTAAGGGCCTCAGGCCATCTTATAAAAAGACGGTGACAAGCACATCCGGAAACGACTTCTAACTTAGGACATCTCAGGATTCACTGCCAACGGGCTACTAATATAAATGACCCTGCCTGTACCAGCACATGGCTCGATTCTCGAAGACATCCTCCACGTTATTCGCGAATATATCCACCCTGGAAGACTTGACAGATCGATTCCTAATTGTGTAAATGGGCTTCAAATGTGACCACGTTAACCGATTGAGCCGGAGGGGTCTTGCAGCCCGATCAAGAGGTGAAATGAATCGCCCGTTTCTTCCTCGGGGAAGGGACGGGCTTTTTTGTGGGCCGGCAAGTATTGATTCTGTGTTTCTACCTTTGCCTGTGGGAACCCCTTCAAAGAAGTGTCTTTTCCGTCCCCCGCTAGGTTGTCTAGTTCGGCTCTATCCAATGAAAGCGAGGATCTATTTTAGGTTCTGGAAGGAAAGGTGGAATAGAAATAAGGGATGGAAAGCATTTTTTCCATCAATGTGACCGGATCTGTCAAAACCACGGAGTAAAGTCGGAAAAGCTTGGGAGAGTAGACTCATTGATTTTTTCTTCATTTTTGAAGACCTCGAGAGGCAGGAAGGCTGAAAAGGGATTTGAGGGTGAAAATACCCTCGAGAATAAAGGGAGGTGACTGAATGCCAGCATTTACCGGTCATCCCTTGGTGGATGTGGGTCTCGCCACGATCACGGCTTTTGTAGGCAAGTCAACACCTGAGGATTTGACGGAGGAAGATTATGATGCCATAGCGGACTACATGGCCCAGAATTACGTGGT
>JALVMN010000217.1 GCA_027027005.1 Desulfobacterales bacterium
GCGGTTTGAAGAGGAAAACAATAAAATAATAAAGGCTGGCGGAAAGCCTGCCACTGCAGAGCCGCTGCTTTTGGGAATCACCAAGGCCTCTTTGAGCACAGAGAGCTTTATCTCTGCTGCCTCTTTTCAGGAAACCACCAAGGTGTTGGCTGATGCGGCCGTGGCAGGGAAGGTGGACTATCTCAAGGGACTCAAAGAGAATGTAATAATGGGTCGCCTGATCCCCGCAGGTACAGGACTCAAGGCATACAGGGACATTGATGTGGGCGTCCAAGAGTTGGATCTGGAGTGAAAAAGTCTTGACAATTAGCTCATAAACTAATATAAGAAGTGTTTTTATTGAGTTAGGCCACTTGACAGAAATATTGGCGAACAAAACCATCTAAGTTTAAGTGAGGACACAGAATGCCCACCATAAACCAACTGGTGCGAAAAGGGCGTAAGCCCCCAAAGAAGAAGGTCAAGACGCCGGCCTTGCAAGGAGCACCCCAAAAGAGGGGCGTGTGTGTGAGGGTATACACCTCTACACCCAAGAAACCCAATTCTGCGTTGAGAAAGGTGGCCCGTGTGAGATTGACAAATGGTATAGAGGTTACCTCTTATATACCGGGGGTGGGCCATAATCTCCAGGAGCACTCGGTGGTGCTCATAAGGGGAGGGCGTGTGAAGGACCTTCCCGGGGTCAGGTATCATATCATTAGAGGCACCATGGATACCACCGGGGTTGAGGACAGGCGTCAGGGGCGCTCAAAATATGGAACCAAGAGGCCAAAGACTATTTAAGTGAGATTTTTGGAGATCTAAGATGCCCAGAAAGGGAGTAGTCACAAAGCGAGAGGTTGCACCTGATCCAAAGTACAAGAGCGTGCTGGCGGCAAAGTTTATCAACAGCCTGATGAAAAAGGGCAAAAAGAGCGTCGCCCAATCCATCCTTTACCAGGCCTTTGATATCATAAAGGAGAGGACCAAGCAGGACCCTTTGGAGGTGTTTCAGAAGGCCATTGAAAACGTAAAACCCGTGGTGGAGGTTAAGTCTCGCAGGGTAGGGGGCTCTACCTATCAGGTTCCCACAGAGGTGAGGCCCTCCAGGAGTCAGGCGTTGAGTATTCGGTGGATAATAACCTATGCCAGGGCAAGGGGCGAGAAGACCATGGCTGCCAAGCTGGCCGGCGAGTTGATGGATGCGGCCAACAATCGAGGAGCTGCTGTAAAGAAGAAAGAGGACACCCATCGGATGGCAGAGGCCAACAAGGCGTTTGCACATTACAGATGGTAAATTATCCCGATTCCGACTAGACGGAGGTAAGGAATTATGTCGAAGAAGAAGTTTGAGAGGAAGAAGCCGCATGTGAATGTGGGAACGATTGGTCATATAGATCATGGTAAGACTACGTTGACGGCTGCGATAACGAAGCATTTGGCC
>JALVMN010000218.1 GCA_027027005.1 Desulfobacterales bacterium
AGCCCAAGTTTGGTGGCGCCGAGCAAGGGGATAAAGGCCCAGGTTATGCCGATACAGGTGGTAAAACAGGCCCGGAATATGAAGAGGGCCATTACGGCGGGGTTTTTCATCAGGGAGATGTAGGTGACGGCATCGGGCTTAGGGAGGGCTTGAGGGTTATTCCTGAGATTTTCCCGTGGAAGGACAAAGACACAGAGCAGGAAACCAATCAAAGTCAGTCCGCCCATGCTGAGAAATGATATGCCTATGTGAAACCAGTCCCTCAATACCCCCCCCAGGAAAGGGCCTACGCTCAGTCCGCAATAGATTGCAATGTTGAATCCTCCCATCATGCGTCCTTCCTTGGAAGGTGGTGTGATATCACCCACGTAGGCCTGTGCCACTGGCAAGATCATGGCCGAGGCAAAACCCTGTGCAAGGCGAAGTGCAATGAGGGCGGTAACACTGTGTGATGCGGCATACAGCAAAGACAGCAGAAAATAAATGAAGAGGCCTGCGCTGAGAAACGGCCTTCTGCCCTTGCGGTCAGAAAGTTTTCCAAAATAAGGGACAAATAAACTCCTTGTAAGGGAGAAAGCGGCAAAGATCAACCCCACCTCCAGGGCGCTGGCCCCCAATTCGCTGGCATAAACAGGGAGGAGCGGGGCCACAAGACCCGCGCCCATGGTGGTGACAAACACCGCCAGAAAGAGGGTTACAAATATATTTACCCTGGAGGACATGGGCCGGGAAGATGGCACCTAAATCTTTTCAGCTTCTTCAGGCTTCATTGAAAAGGTGTGCTCTGGTGCTGGAAAGAGGCCTTGTTCCACTTCTTTTTTGTATTGCACAAGGGCCTCGGTTATCTTTGGGGCCAGCTTGATGTACTGTTTTACAAACTTGGGGGTGAAGCGTTCAAATAGCCCTACAAGGTCATGGTAAACCAGGACCTGGCCGTCGCAATCCTTGCCAGCCCCGATCCCGATGGTGGGGATCTTCAGTTCCCTGGTTATCCTGGCAGCCAGGACGTCAGGGACACATTCTATGACCACCATAAAGGCGCCAGCCTTTTCCAAATCCTTGGCAGACCGGATCAAGTCCTTGGCGCTTTCAGCATCCTTGCCCTGCACCTTGAAGCCGCTGAGCTTGCTGGCAGTCTGGGGGGTGAGACCAATGTGAGCGCACACTGGGATCCCCATATCAACTATCGCCTTCACAACAGGGGCCATCTCGCTTCCCCCTTCCAGTTTGACAGCATCACAGCCTGCCTCTTTCAAGAAGCGGCCGGCATTTTCAACGGTCCTCTCTATTCCCACATGGTAGGACATGAAGGGCATGTCTCCGATGACAAAGCTTCGTTTGACACCTCTGGTGACGGCCTTGCAGTGGTGGATCATCTCATCCATGGTAACAGGGACGGTGGATTCATAACCCAA
>JALVMN010000219.1 GCA_027027005.1 Desulfobacterales bacterium
CAACCAGCTTCACCCTGACATTGATGTAGAGATCATTCAGCATCTCCTGCTGAAGCCTTGTCTTGAGAGTTTCAAGGGCACCGATTCCGTCTGCAAAGGTCCTGTCATCAACCTCCACCCAGACCTCGAGCTTGTCCAGAACTCCCTTCTTGTCCAGCACTATTACATAATTGGGCGTAATACCCTCCAGTTTGGTGAGCACGTGCTCTACCTGGGAAGGAAATACGTTGACGCCGTTTACAATGAGCATGTCGTCGGCCCTTCCCTTGACGGATTCCATTACGGTGATGGTCCGCCCGCACTTGCACGGCTCGCGGTGAAGAACGGTTATGTCCTTTGTCCTGTACCGGATAATGGGAAGTGCCTGCTTGGTCACAGTGGTAAATACGAGCTCGCCCTCCTGTCCGTCCGGCAGTACCTCCCCGGTTTCAGTGTCTATTATCTCAGGGATGAAGTGATCCTCGAAGACATGAAGGTTGCCGTATGGACAGCCCGAGGCCACCCCGGGACCTATGATCTCAGAAAGTCCGTATGCCTCAATATACACCAGGCCCCAGGCATCCCTCAGGGCATCTCTTAGTCCTTCGCTGGCCGGCTCGGCACCAAAAAAACCTGCCCTTATCTTGAAATCCTTCTTGAGGTCGTAACCCTCGTCCTTGGCAACTTCAGCAAGATGGAGTGCAAAGGAAGGAGTCGAACACAAGACGGTGGCGCCGAAATCCTTCATGAGAAGCAGCTGTCTTTTGGTAAAGCCCCCGCTGGAGGGCACCACTGCCGCCCCTACTTCCTCGGCGCCGTAATGAAATCCCAAACCGCCGGTAAAAAGACCGTAGCCGTAAGCATTATGGACCACGTCTCCAGGCCCCACATTCATCATGGACATGGTGCGGGCCATGACCTCTTTCCAAACCCCCATGTCGTGCTTGGTATAGCCAACGACTGTCGGCTTGCCAGTGGTACCTGATGATGAGTGTATCCTTACCACCTGATCCATGGGCACGGTGAAAAGACCGAAGGGATAATGATCCCTGAGGTCCTGTTTGGTAGTGAAGGGAAGACTTTTTAGATCACTCACTGAGTTGATATGGGCCGGCTTGATGCCAAGTTCGTCGAACTTCTTTTTGTAAAAGGGCACCAGGTGATAGACCCTTTCAACTGTATCCCTTAAACGCTTTGCCTGTAGTTTTTCAAGCTCCTCCCTGGGAGCTCCTTCAATAGGATTCCACATGGTTTCCCGCTCCTCTCTGCAATTTCAAAATGAAATCTTTGAATTTCCAAGTAGACCTTTAACACAAGAAAAAATTTGTTCAAGCCTGCGGGACAAACATGGAGTCTAAAAAGGCCATGGAGCCGTAACGATTACTTTTCTATGCCGATTCTGGCCTTAATGCCCCTTGAAAAATAGTGCTTTACAA
>JALVMN010000220.1 GCA_027027005.1 Desulfobacterales bacterium
AACCAATTGGGCAAGTACCGAGGTATAGGCATCAGTGGTATAGGGGTCAAGCCTTGGATCATCTGCAACAATGATCTTATCTGCCCCGTATTGGGCAAGCTCTGCTGCCTTGTCCTTGATGTTGGCCCCCAGTACTACTGCAGTCAGCTCCTGGCCCAAGGCATCGGCCAGCCGCCTTCCCTCACTCACTATCTCGTAGGTAATCTTCCTGAACTCTCCATCTCTTTGCTCTGCTATGGTCCAAACTCCTTGTGCCATATCTCTATCTCCTCAATCTCTTGATGTTATATTACGTTAGCCTCTTCGTGGAGAAGCCTGGCAAGCTCTGCCGCCTTTTCCTGCGGTGTTTCGCCTTCTACAATCTTTCCGGCCTTCCTCTCAGGAGGCGGGGTGAGTTCCAATATCTTGAGCTTCCTGGCCCCTTCGCCGAACTCCGATGGATCCAGGCCAAGGTCTGCCAGGCTCTTTTCTTCCAATGGCTTTTTCTTGGCCTTCATGATTCCAGGCAATGAGGCGTAGCGGGGCTCGTTGAGCCCTTTCTGGGCAGTGAGCAAGACTGGGGTGGGGGACTCGATCACCAATGTCTGGCCTTCCACGGGCCTGTGGACCTTAACTGACTTTCCGTCCTCTGCCACCTCCACTTTAACCACCAAGGAGACATGAGGGATACCTAAAAATTCGGCAAGGCTCGCTCCCACAAGACCCAGGTCATCGTCAATGCCCCTCTGGCCTGTGAAGATCAGGTCATAGGGCAAATCCTTAATGGCTGCTGCCAGGGCCTTTGCAACAGCAAGGGAGTCGCTCCCCTCGAGGGCATCGTCGGTTATGAGAATACCCTTGTCTGCGCCCATGGCAAGGGCTGTCCTGATGGTCTCTGTGACCCGTTTGGGACCAAGACCCACCACAGTGACCTCGCCTCCCATCTTCTCCTTGATCCGCAATGCCTCTTCCACACCGAATTCATCATAGGGGTTCATTATCCACTTGATGTCATCCTTCACAATGGACTTGCCGTCAGGAGCAATCTTTATCTGGGTCTCCGTGTCCGGCACCTGCTTGAGACATACTATGATATTCACTTTCTCCTCCTTTCACCTCTTTTTTTTGAATCCAGGCCTCAGGCCCTGATTCCATTTAAAAAATAGCTGCTTATCTGAAGAGCAGCGGTGTTAATATCATACTCTTTGCGGCTTGACAATACCCAGAATCTCGACATCTCATCCAGGGCCCCAAAAAAGGCCCTCTTTACCACCCCGGGTATTACTTCCTTTCGAAACACCCCCTTCTCCTGTCCCTCGCGGATAATGTCAGAGATAATATTCAAGTATTTGGCAAACTTTTCATTCTTGTACTCTTTCATGAACTTGCTGCTTTGCCTGAGCTCCACCTGAATGATTTCAGCCACATCCTGGTTCTCTTGCACCAGCTTCAAGTGCACCTGGGCAAATCGGGTGAGCTTTTCAGAAGGATCGGTAATGGGGGAAAGCTCGGCCATCATGTTATCAAGGACCATTTGCATCTGTTCTTCGAAAAGGGATATGAGGATGTCGTCCTTGTTCTGGAAATATATATAGATGGTGCCATCGGCCACCCCAGCTTCCCTTGCTATGTCAGAGACCTTTGCCTGATAGAAACCCTTTTGGGCAAAAATCTTGGTGGCCGCCTCTATTATCCGATAATATTTGTTATTGTCCTTTCTCTTCCCCATAAGTGGTTTCCTGCCTGAATTACTGAATGATTGCTCATTCAAAGCTTCTAGCACTTGCTCTCTTTGCTTGTCAAGAGGTTTTGTCTTGCTATAAAATCAAAAATAATGTAGTCCTGCTTGACATCCAAGCCATAACTATATAATAGCTACAAAATAGCTTAACTTAAACCCTAGGTAAAGGTGGTGATAGGAGACAGAGTGATTGGGTTTTGGGGATGATTTGGCGTTAACCTTAATTTTTCCCAAGGAGGGATGATTATGCGAGGATCAATTTTGAGGTTGGGTCTGTTTGTCTTGGCAGCAGCAGTGGTTTTCTTGGGTATGAGCCCTGTTGCAATGGCCAAGCCCATTAAGGTGGGCGCCATCATTAATCTTACTGGCCCTGCTTCCACTTGGGGGCAATTCCATGCCAAGGGAATGAAAGACTACATGAGGTATGTAAACGAGGTAAAGGGGGGAGTTGGAGGAAACAAGATAGCCCTCACAGTGGTGGACCACGGTTACAAAGTCCCCGAGGCCATAAAGTATGTGAAAAAGTTCTGCACTCAGGACAAGATGGACATGATCGCCACCTGGGATGCAGGCTCTGGAATCATGGCAAAACCTATCTTTCAGAAATACAAGGTGCCTGACATCAACTTTTCCACCTACCAGGGTTTTCTAAAGCCCCCCATTGATTATGCCTATCTCCCATTTGGCAGCTACATCATGGACTCTTACGCCTTGTTGGAATACATAAAGGCGATCCACAAGGGCAAAGGGGCACCAAAGGTAGGGCTTCTCACATATAACAATGCTTACGGAAAGTCCATCCATGGACCGTGCAAGGCATATGCAGCAAAGCATAATGTGAATATTGTGGGAATCGAGATGTTCCCTCCCAAGACATTGGACCTCAACACCGAGTTGCTCCGACTCAAGAAGAAAGGGGCTGAATACATTGTAGTGCAAATGTTGCCCTCTGCCATCATCATGGCCCTTCAGTCTGCAGACAGGATCGGTTACAAGGTGCCCTTTTTCGGCACCTGGACATCCACTGATCCTGACTTCTTCAGGCGCGGCAAGGGCCTCATAAGGGACAGGATGTTCATGCAGTTCCCCGGCTGCCTGCCCGCAGACAATTCTCCTGGCTACAAGCTGCTAAAGACCCTGTGGGACCGTTATAAGACAGTGGACAAGTTTGATGCTGCGTACTGGGAAGGCGTGGCAGTGGCTGCCATTATGGTGAGGGGTTTTGAGCGGGCTTACCAAAAGTTTGGAAAAATCACGGGTTCCACCATCAACCAGGCACTCCAGACCTTCCGAAACGAAGACTTCGGCGGGCTTGTGCCTCCTGTAACTTACACCAATACTGACCACAGCGCATCCTTTACGGCCAGGATCGTCCAGATCCATGAAGACGCGACTTATACGCCGCTTACAAACTTCTGGGAACCCGGAAAGGAAAAGATTCAGCTTCTACGATGAAGGCATTTAGAGGAGAACCAAGCATATTTGCCTCCGCCCGCCCTGAAGACCGGCGGGCGGAGCTTGAGGTAAAGAGGTTGACCCTTAAGTTCGGGGGGATAACTGCGCTCAACAACATAGATCTCACGGTTCGCACGGGAGAACTGGTTGCCATCATCGGGCCCAATGGAGCGGGAAAGACAAGTCTCCTTAACAGTATAACAGGATACTACAAACCCCAGGAAGGCCAGATATTGTTTAACGGTAAAGAGATCACCCGCATGTCCCCCCACCACCTCACCCACTTGGGCATAGGTCGCACATACCAAAATATTGAGCTCTTTCCGGGCATGACTGTGCTTGCCAACATGCTGCTGGCCCGCCATACCCACTCCCACTATAGCCTGGGCAAGGCAGCCTTATTCACCAAGAGTGTCAGGGACGAAGAGGTTCGCCACAGGCAGATCCTGGAGGAATTGATCGATTTTCTGGAAATGCAGCCCATTCGCAAAAAACTCGTGGGGTCTCTGCCTTATGGACTTCGAAAAAGGGTTGAACTAGGAAGGGCCCTGGCCCTTGAGCCCAAGCTTCTAATCCTTGATGAGCCTTTTGCCGGAATGACCTTGGAAGAAAAGGAGGACATGGTTCGATTTCTTTTGGAGCTCAATGAGTTATGGAACCAGACCATGATCTTGGTGGAACACGACATGTCCATTGTGATGAGCATCTCCCACAGGGTGGTGGTGCTTGATTTCGGGGTGAAGATTGCAGAAGGCGACCCCGAATTTGTCCAAAACCACCCCCAGGTCATTAAGGCCTATCTGGGGGACACCCATCAGATATAGAGGGTGGGGAGAAGTTGGAGGCTGTACAGACCTGGACAAAAAGAGAGACTGAAAAGCAGAAATGGGGAATAACAAGATAGATCTGGAGTTCCTGAGTTCGTTGGAACAATACACCTTGCCGCAGGTGCTGGCAAAGCAGGCAGAGCGCTTGGGCGAAGGCCATGTGGCCATAAGAGAGAAGGCATTTGGAATCTGGGAGACCTTCACCTGGAAAGACTACCTCAAGTACACCAGGCATGTGGCATTAGGGCTCAAGTCCTTGGGATTGAAGCGCGGCGAAAATGTGGGCCTCATCCTGGATAACCACGCAGAGTGGCTGTTTGCCGAACTTGGAGCCCAGGCCATGGGTGCCATAACGGTCCCCCTGTTTACCTCGGCCGTGGCAAAGGAACTCGTCTATGGGCTGAACCGCGTCAATGCCGCCTATGTGTTTGCCCAAGACCAGGAGCAGGTGGATAAACTTCTGGAGCAACGAGACCAATTACAACACGTGCGCATGGTGATCTATGTGGATCCCACCGGCATGCGCACCTATCGAGACAATCCGTGGCTCATCAGCTTTGCCCAACTCTTGGAGCTGGGAGAAGAGCTTGAAGAGGAGCAGCCCGAATTGTTCATTAAAGAACTC
>JALVMN010000221.1 GCA_027027005.1 Desulfobacterales bacterium
CATACGCGGTGATGGCGAATCCGTTGGGAACCTTGATCCCCTTGTCATGGAGTTTTTGGTACATCTCCCCAAGGGATGCATTCTTGCCACCCACCAAAGGCACATCTTCTATGCCGATTTCCTTGAACCAGAGGATGAATTTTTTCTCATCTCTCGGTGCCATAGTGCCCCCCTTTTCTTGTTGCTTTCTTGCAGGCCCTGAAAAACTCCAACAATATTAAGGACTACACCTATCACTAATCTCAGCGGCTTGTCAATCCGCAAAGATATCCGCTCTAGGGCCCTGCGCCGGGGACTTGCCCGGAGGTCTGAGCCGCTCCCTCTTTTCCACCTTGATAGGATCACGTGGGTAATGCTATTAAGACTTTGAAGGAGGAATAGATGCCATGAGTCCTGAATACATCTACCTGGATCACAACGCCACCACCCCTGTGGCACCAGAGGCTGCAGAGGCAATGGCCCCTTACATGGGAGACAAGTTCGGAAATCCTTCAAGCAGTTACACCCTTGGAAAGGAGGCCTTGGATGCTGTGGAGGATGCCCGCTCCAAGGTGGCAGGTCTGGTGGGGGCCAGGCCCATAGAGATCGTCTTTACCTCTGGAGGGACCGAGTCCAACAACTTCGTATTAAAGGGAGTAGTGGACCTCATGGAACCCGACCGAAATCACATAATCACCTGCTCCGTGGAACACCCCGCCGTGCTCAATCCCTTGCTCTACCTGATGGAGTTGGGCGTTAAAGTCAGCATAGTCCCTGTTGATCGTTTCGGAATGGTGGACCCCAGGGACATAGAAAGGGAGATTTCCTCTCAGACCAAGCTCATAAGCATCATGCTTGCAAACAATGAGACAGGGACTCTCCAGCCCATTGAAGAAATTGGTAAAATCGCCCGGGACCACGGCATCCCCCTCCACACGGATGCAGCCCAGGCAGTGGGCAAGATCCCGGTGGATGTATCAAACCTTGGCGTGGATTTTCTAACCATTGCCGGACACAAGCTTTACGGCCCCAAGGGGGTAGGCGCCCTTTTCATAAGGGAGGGGCTCACCCTCACCCCTCTGATCCATGGTGCAGCCCAGGAAAGGGGGCTGCGGGCAGGGACTGAAAACGTGATTTTGTCAGTGGGTCTGGGGTCTGCCTGTGAGGTGGCAGGCCAAAGGCTGGCCAATGATATGGCCGCTTCCCAGGAGATGAGGGACCGCTTGCAGGGCCTCCTCTTTGAAGGGATTGAGGGCCTTGTCCTAAACGGCCATCCAACCGAACGACTCCCCAACACCCTCAATGTTTCAGTGCCGGGATTAGAGGGATCCAAGATCCTGGAAGGAATCCCCCAGATCATGGCATCCACCGGAGCGGCATGCCATGATCGCTCCGTGAGCCTCTCCCATGTGTTGGCTGCAATGGGGGTAAATGAAAATGTGGGTATGGGGGCGCTCAGGTTTAGTGTTGGGCGGAGCAATACCATGGAACAAATGGAAAGGGCGGCTGAATTGATAATCCACCAGGTGAGGAAGCTGAAAAATGGGTCATAAAGAGTCACCTGCCCTCTTGGTGATTGACATGGTAAAGGACTACTTCAAGGAAGAGGCGGCCTATCCCATCACAGCGCATGCAAGAAAAATTATAGAGCCCATCAACGGAATCATTGCGGTATTCAGGCAGAGGGGTTGGCCCATTGTCTTTTCCACAGACGCGTTCAAGGAGGGAGACTTCATATTCAAGGGCAGGATGCGGCCCCATTCCATAGCCGGCACCCCTGGCGCCCAGGTGGTGGAAGAGCTGCACAGGAGGGCTGAAGATTACTGGCTCCCGAAGCCCCGCTTTTCTGCCTTTTTTAGGACCGGGCTTGAACTATGGCTGCGGCAAAGGGGGGTGACCCTTTGTGCAGTGGCAGGCATTGCCACAAATTTCTGTGTGCTTACCACGGCCATGGATGCCCTGTGTCACGATTTTAAGGCAGTGATTTTGGAAGATTGCTCGGCCGCCTCATCACCTGAGATACACCAGGCCACCCTTGCCCTTTACAGGAAGAATCCCCTCTACCCCCTTTTCAGGGTAATGACATCGGGCCAACTCCTGGACTCTCTTCAGTAGACCCTCCCCCTTGCGAAAAAGGGCAGGAGTTAAAACTGGAACCGCAGGGTAAAGACTTCCCCTGTGTCTTGATCCACCAACTGGAGCCTCAACCCCTTTGCCCCTTTTGCCTCGGCAGGGAAAAATATAAAGCCATAGGCAAGGGTGTCTGGTGTGATCTCTTTATTTTGCAAGGACTTTCGCCTGAGGTCTGCCACCACCCTGTGCCTTGCCTCCCCAGATCCGTAGGCAGAAAGCCCTCCACCCGTGGCACCAATGGCAGCCCCTACGGCCGCACCCTTACCCGCAGCCACGGCCACATTTTCGCCCGTCACGATCCCAATGGCAGCCCCTATGATCGCCCCGGCCGTGGCCGCCATAACACCATGATATGCCCCTTCCTTGAACACTCGCTTGGTGTGGACATACTTGGAGGCCCGCTCATAGGCCAGGCTTCTTTCCAGTATGGGCCACAGGTTTCCCTTTTCGTCTTCCAGGAAGGTCTGAGCCGGATTAATGGAGAGGACCTTTTGGCCGCGGTTGTCAAATATCACCTGCACGGGCATGAGTCCTGCCCCGAGGATATCGAAACCAAATGCCTCTTTGGCCTCCTTGGGGTCATCGTATGCCTTGGCAGCCACAATGGCCCCCGCTGCCCTCAGGGCATTAGGGTAAGCAGAAGGTTCTTTGAACGGAAGTGGCTTCACCTGATAGCTCGAACAGGCAGAAACAGCCACCACAAGCCCGATGATCAATAAAGACAGTCTCTTCATATTATTCTCCTTTCATTTGAAGCCCCTTTGGCCCCTATGGCCTATCATTTTCAAGTGTCCCCTGGAAAACTCCAGGTAATAAATATAGCCCGTCTTACCGAGATCATAGATCCAGACCTCATTCCCAGATCCCTCGCCCAAAAAAAACAATATCGTCCGGCTCTCCATATAGGTTTCGCACCTCATACATGGAGGCACCGATGGAAACCAGGTTCCCCTGACCACATTAGAAGTGGTCAAAGCCGTAAAGAAGCGAGCCGTAAGCCCAGGCTGGGATGCAAGAGCCAAGGAGAGTTAATAATATAAGGGGCGTTTTTTTCACTCTCTGGTCTCAACTTTGTTTTTGAAAACCTCTATACTTGATTATGGTAGGCGTGAAAGCGGAACAAATCAAGGAGGAATCGCATAAGCCTCTCTAGAGAAAGGACTGGTCGGGGCGAGAGGATTTGAACCTCCGACACCCTGCTCCCAAAGCAGGTGCGCTACCAGACTGCGCCACGCCCCGACCGTAAAATTTAATTATCTTGATTTTAGCATGCAAAATCAAGGAGAAACTTTGCCTCCATTACCCTTCAGCCCCTGTTGACTTCACAGGGGAAATGGGTTAGTCGATGAATAAGACTTCAATTCAGGCGAGGAAGAGATGGAAGACATACAGAACCTCAGAGACCTCAGGAATATAGACATTGATCAGGTGGGTGTCAAAGGGATCAGGTATCCCATCACCGTGCGTGACAAGGATATGGGAGAGCAGCAGACCGTGGCCGAGATCAACATGTATGTAAACCTCCCACGCCATTACAAAGGCACTCACATGAGCCGGTTCGTGGAGATCCTCAACGAACACAACCGCCGAATATCCATTCGCAACTTCACTTCGATCCTTGAGGAGATGAAAAAGCGGCTCAATGCCCAAAGCGCCCATATGGAAGTTACATTCCCATATTTCATAAACAAGGCAGCACCTGTAACAGGCACACAGGGGCTCATGGAGTACAAGTGTTCCTTCAAGGGTTCCTTGAATGATGGAAGTGACCTCGTTGTGATGATCCATGTCCCCATTTCCACCCTTTGCCCTTGCTCCAAGGAGATCAGCAAGTCCGGTGCCCACAACCAGCGAGGAGAGGTAAGGCTCCAGGTGAGGTTCAAGAAGTTCATCTGGATGGAAGATCTGATCAAGCTGGTGGAAGAGTGTGCCTCATGCGATGTGTACTCTGTTCTCAAGCGGGAGGACGAAAAGTATGTGACCGAAAAGGCCTATGATAATCCCATGTTCGTGGAAGACATAGTGCGGGAGATCGCTCTGAGGCTGGAAAATGATAGCAACATAACGTGGTTTGCAGTGGAGGCTGAAAACTTTGAGTCCATTCACAACCACAATGCCTATGCCTACATTGAAAGGAAGAAAAGTGAGGGCTAAGGGTTTGAAAATAACGATAGTTGCCTTGCTTGCCCAAAGCAACGGGGCCGGCAAGTGATATTAACTGGTGGATCATAAGGCTGGAGGAGATCATGGGCAATGATCTAAAGAAGATGTATCGCACGGTGATGGATGACCATTTCCCTGAAGAGATGCGTATCTCTTTCGGAGACCAGGTCCTTGTGTACAGGAAAAGGACGTGGAAGATAAAGGATGATAAGAGCGGAGAGTTGATTGAAAAGGGCCTCCGATACGGTGAAAACCCCGGGCAGGAAGCAGCCCTCTACGAGCTTGTAAACGGAAACCTGATTCTGGGCGACTGCCAGTTCATCGATCCT
>JALVMN010000222.1 GCA_027027005.1 Desulfobacterales bacterium
TGCGGGGATTCCGGCCATCCCCTTAAAGATCATAAGGCCAGAGATGGATTTTTACCTCTTGGAGCCAAGGGGAAAGAGGGTAAGCTTTTTAAAGGATGTGATAAGAAGCCTTGATCTTCGTGGTGTAGAGGTGATCAGGAAGAGGATTGAGGACCTAGATAAAGGATTCATGGCCCCCGGATTTGACATAATAAGCTCCCGTGGGGTGATGGATCCACTGAGGTTGCTTGAATTGGCGGGGCCTTATCTGTCAGGTCGGGGGCTGGTTGTATTGTTTCTCGGTCCCTCTCAGATATCCAAAGGGCTGCTACCCAAAAGAGATATCACACCTTTTGAGAGGGAGGCTAAGAGGATGGACTTTGAGAAGAAGGCCAGAATTGATTACAGGTTGCCTTTAAAGGGAAGCAAGAGGAGCATCATGGTAATGAAGAGAGCAAAGGGGCGGTAATTACTTTTTCCTGAGGGCATCCATGATGATGGACAGCTGCATATCAATGTATTGGTCCAGGGTCAGACGTCTCCGGAAATGCCATCCCTTTAGGACCCACATGTGGGCCATCATTATTATGTTGTAGGCCATGAGGTCAACATCAATGTCCTTGAAAATCCCCTTATCTATCCCTTCCTGTATGATCTCGCCGAAGATCTTGCTGAGATCCACTTCCAACTGCATGACCCTGGCCTTGGAAGGCTTATCCAGAGAGCTGGATTTCTGATACATGAGGAGCGACTTTTCCCTCTGCTGATCAACCACTCTAAAGTAAAGGACTACGGCGATGGCCAGCTTTTCTTCTGGGTCTTCAAATCCCTTTATCTGATGGAGCAGGCTTTCCTTGAATATGTTGAGCATGTCTTCCATGATCATTCTCATCACTTCAGACTTGCTCTTTACGTAGTGATATGTAACGGGTAAGCTCACTCCGGCCGCATCTGCAATCTCTTCAATGGATGTGGCCGTAAATCCCTTCTTAGCATAAAGGGCGCTGGCCGCATCCACTATCTTGCGCCTGACAATGTCGGATGAAGCTATCTGATCTAGAACCGTGAGCTTGCGTTTGGAGGCTTCCATTATTTCCCTCTGTTTAATAATATTAGAGGCCCTTCCTGCTTTAAAAGAGCAGGAGGGCCAGGGTTTCTCCTATGCCATGTCCTAATCCTTATGGTATTTGAAACTCACATTGAGCCTTACCCTGTAAGAGGTGACCTTGCCATTGTCAATGGTCACATCAAAACGGGTTATTTCAGCTATCCTCAAGTCTTTCAAGGATTCTGAGGCAGTTTCAATGGCAGTGCGTGCCGCTTCTTCCCATGAAGTATCGCTTGTGCCCACCAATTCGATTATCTTGTAAGTGCTTCCAGCCATTTGATCCTCCTTTGTACTGAGCAGATAGGGGTTAATGTAAAAAGGGCCTTCAACCTTGTTAATCTTTCACCTCCCCCCTATGGGATATTTCGAGGAAAGGAACATATGACAACAAGAGAACATACACCAAGGAAGGTTAAAGGCCATTATATTTTCACGGCAGTTTAAGTCAAGCCATAAAACAGGCCCAGCCATGGTCTAACAATGGCTTGTTTAGTCTATCATGTACTAATCAACATAGATAATTTTCAAATTAATTGTCGTTAATGCTGTATATTCTCTTGACTTGCTGATGCTTTTTTCCTATTATCCCGCGCCAAAGTAATGTTAATTTAATCCCAGGTGAAAGGAGTGTGTATGGCTACTGCAAAACAACTTCAGTATCGGTTAAAGTTGGCCAAGAAGACTGTAACAAGGTTGAACAAAGACCTCAAAGCTGCCACCAGTCGTGTAAAGAAGCTTGAAGCCCAACTGAAAAAGGCAAAGGCAGCCGAGAAGGCTCTCAAGGCCAAAAAGCCCCGGGCAACACGCAGCAGAAAGACCACCAGGAAGGCCGCACCCAAAAAGAAAAAATAATAGGTCGATTTAGGCTTGGGCCTGCCTCTGTGTGCCCTGACTTAAAGTCCTGCGCTTGATGCAGATTGGAGGTCTTCTTTATTAGGGTGGGGTGAACTTGATGCCCCAATGATGGAGTTGTGCTTCCATGCGGGCTCGGTGCGTGCCTGGCCAGTAATAACGGTTACAAGAGGGACACTGCCTCATCTTGGTGGCCGTTGTGTGAATTACATAGTCGGGCACCTCGCCCTTGGCGGCAAGGGGATCTGTTTCCACCAGCACCATATTACACCTGATACACCTGGAAAACGGCTCTGGCGGTGGAGAAAAAAGGCCTTTGTCCTGAAGTTCCCCGAGTTGATGGCCCACTGATTCTGAGTTTAGACACACGGCCTCAGAAAACTCTTCCAGTCTTTTTCGGCTCCTGGTGACAAGGCATCTCCCATCATTTATGAAAGAATGGAGCGTGGTGGCTGCATAGTGTTGTTGGTAGAGGGTGTCAAAGCCCAACAGGCGTAGCCACTTGGCAAGCCTCCCAAGCATGGTGTCAACTACGAATCTACAGGGGCTGTTCCTACTGGCCTCCATGAGCAGTTGTCCCCAGGTCTCATGAAAACTGATCCTACCCACTAACCAATCTCATACTAATGCCTTAACAAATGCTGGTCAACCGCACTCCCTTGGTTGCTCAAGGCAGTCCTTACCAAACAGCTAGGGTCGGGGATGGGTCAGAGGGCCATCTCAAAAGAAATCCTTGGGTATTGACCAGTTTGGGGAAATCCTATAGCCTGCACTTGTCATATAAAGTTTATCAGCATTACTACTTACGCCGACGAGCCTGGTTTAGGCGGGATATTGAGGTCATATGGACAAGATAGTAATAGAAGGCGGGGTCCCTCTTAAAGGGACAGTAAGGGTGAGCGGGGCCAAGAATGCTGCCCTGCCTGTATTGGCTGCCACATTGCTGGCAAGGGGAATCCATAGACTCCACAACATCCCATCACTCAGAGATGTGGAGACCATGAAGAAGATCATGTCCCGCCTGGGGGTAGGCTTTGAGCAGGAAATGGACACCCTTGTGGTGGATTCCACCCAGGTGGTTGATCACGAGGCCCCATATGACCTGGTAAAGACCATGCGTGCCTCGATTCTGCTATTGGGCCCCTTGCTGGCAAGCTACGGTAAAGCCAGGATCTCATTGCCCGGCGGGTGCGCAATTGGTGCAAGGCCCATTAACCTGCACCTAAAGGCATTGGCTGAGATGGGAGTGGATATGCACCTGGATAGAGGTTATATCAATGCCCAAGCAAAGTTCCTGAAAGGGGCCGAGATCTTTTTTGATATCCCCACAGTAACCGGGACCGAGAACATTATGATGGCTGCCGTCCTGGCACGAGGCACCACTGTGCTGCGGAATGCAGCCAAAGAGCCGGAGATACAAGACCTGGCAGAATATCTGAGAAAGATGGGGGCACTCATACAAGGTGCTGGAACGGATACAATCGTCATTGAAGGGGTCCCCGAGCTCAAGGCGGTTGATCACGCCGTTATTCCTGATAGGATCGAGGCCGGAACCTTTATGATTGCCGCTGCAATGACACGGGGGGATGTAAGGATAGAGAAATGTCGTCCAGAGCACATGACAGCACTCTTGGAAAAGGTGGAATCAGCAGGAGCAAAGCTGGATGTGGGGCAAGAGTTCATTCGAGTACTTGGACCTGAAACCATCCAAAGCGTGGATATAAAGACCCTGCCCTATCCAGGATTCCCCACCGATCTCCAGGCCCAATTCATGGCCTTCATGTGCATTGCCGAAGGGTGGAGCATGATCAGGGAAACCATCTTTGAAAACCGCTTCATACATGTAAGTGAATTGAGGAGAATGGGGGCAGACATAGAGATAAACAGCAACCAGGCCCTGGTGCGGGGCAAAGAGGCGCTGCTTGCAGCCCCTGTGATGGCAACTGATTTGAGGGCGAGCGCCTCATTGATCCTGGCCGGTCTGGTGGCCAAGGGGGGCAGGACAGAGGTCCATCGAATATATCACCTGGATCGAGGATACGAGGCACTGGAGAAAAAGTTCAGGGATTTAGGGGCAAACATATGGAGGGAAAAGGAATGAGATGATCAAATCCCCTTCCTGTTCCAGGCCGCTTTCCCCCCTTCTTGTTGCCTTTATTTCAGGGATTTTGGCGGCCTCTTGGGCAGCCGATTTATCTCTTCCCCTCAAGGCTTCATTACTTGCCCTTTTTGTCCTTTCATTGCTGCTAATTTTCTTAGTATCACGGCATAGTTCCGCCATTGTGGTGTTTTCATTCTTCCTCTTGGGTATCATCCTCTTTTTGAATTCCCAGAGAGAGTCAAAACTGGCGCCCTTTTTCCAAGAGCGCCAAAGGGTCCTCATTGAGGCCACCTTGCTGGAAGTTCCAAAGGTATCAAAGGATGGGGCCTCGAGGCTTAATCTAATGGTGAACAAGCTCTTTCATGAGGATACCTGTATTGATATCCATGAGAAGATTAGGGTTACGGTCTACAAAAACATGCCTGCCGTTTTGCCAGGCCAAAAGCTCATCCTTGCCTTGAGGCTTTCGCCTTTCAGGAACTTCAACAATCCTGGAGGCCACGACTTTGTGGGTTTTATGCTTAGAGAGGG
>JALVMN010000223.1 GCA_027027005.1 Desulfobacterales bacterium
GTGGAGGCAGACGGCCTGGTATGTATCCCCAGGAACCTGGAAGGGCTGTATGAAGGTGACAAGGTAACAGTCACCCTATTTGATTGATTATTCCATGAGGGTATAAAGAGTGAAAAGAAAAATATACCTTGCCATGAAGGGCCTTGAGGAGGCCAGAGAGATTTTCTTCAAGAAATTCGGCCCTGAACTCAGGACCGAGCCTGAAGAGGTCCTGGTGGAGGACTCCCTTGATCGGGTGACTGCAGAGCCAATCTTTGCAAGATATTCTTCCCCGCCTTATCACTCTGCTGCCATGGACGGGGTGGCTGTCAAGGCAGAAAAGACCTATGGCGCCACGGACCGCAATCCGGTTGTCCTGGAGTTGGGCCGAGATGCGGTTTGGATAAACACCGGACAACCCATGCCACCGGGCTTTGACGCGGTGATCATGGTGGAAAAACTTCACCGGCTGGATGAGTCAAGGATTGAGATCAGGTCGGCAAGCTATCCCTGGCAGCATGTGAGAAAGGTGGGAGAGGATATCGTGGCAACCGAGCTGCTCTTTCCCCAGAACCACAGGATAAGGCCTGCGGACATGGGGGCCATGGTGGGTGCAGGGGTGTTTTCCCTCAAGGTCTGGAAAAGGCCCGTGGTAGTAATAATTCCCTCGGGCGACGAACTCGTCTCTCTTGAAGAATTGAGAGACACGGATCGGGTGGAGCAGGGCCAGGTGATAGAATACAACTCCATCGTGCTCTCTGGACTTGTGAAGCAGGGTGGCGGCGAGCCTGTGGTATGGGATGTAGTCCCTGATGAGGAAGAGGCAATAAAAGAGGCCCTTCAAAGGGCCGCCGCCTCAGATGCAGACATCATAATCGTAAATGCAGGGTCTTCAGCCGGGAGCAAGGATTACACTGCTGAGGCCATTTCTAAGCTTGGCCAACTCTTGGTCCACGGGGTTTCCATGATGCCTGGAAAGCCCACCATACTCGGAGTAGTCAAGGGCAAGCCGGTGGTGGGGAATCCAGGATACCCGGTCTCGTCCATCCTTTCGTTCGAGCAGTTTGTCTCACCCCTCCTTCATTCCATGACGGGGCTCAAGCCCCCTGAAAGGCCAAAGATCAAGGTCCGACCCACCCGGAACATCCCCTCAAAACTGGGGGTGGAAGAGTTTCTGAGGGTAAATATCGGTCTTGTGGGGGATCGCCATGTGGCCACACCCCTTCCCAGGGCCGCAGGGGCCATCACCACCCTCACCAGGGCAGAAGGCATCCTGAGAATAGGACCTCTATCGGAGGGAATAACCCAGGACCAGGAGGTGGAGGCCGAACTCCTGGTGGACGAAGAGGAATTGGCAAACACCTTGGTCTTCATCGGCAGCCATGACATCACCATTGACCTGATAGCCGATGAGGTAAGGAAAAGGGAACTCACCATCAGGATCAGCTCGGCAAATGTGGGTAGCCTTGGGGGGCTCATGGCCATAAGAAAGGGCATCTGCCACATGGCAGGCTCCCACCTGCTCGATACCCAGACAGGTGAATACAACCTCTCATACATCAGGCGGTACCTGAAGGGGATTCCGGTGATGGTATATCACCTGGTCCGAAGGCAGCAGGGCCTGATCGTAGCCAAGGGGAACCCGAAACAGATCAATGGCATTGAAGACCTTTTGAGGGAGGATGTAACCTTTGTGAACCGCCAGGCCGGGTCTGGCACCCGCGTATTGCTGGACCACCTGCTGGAAAAATCCGGCATTGATCCTGCAAGGGTCAAAGGCTATGGGCATGAGGAGTTCACCCACATGGCTGTGGCCGTGGATGTGCTCAGTGGCGCGGCTGACTGTGGCATGGGTATATTTGCCGCAGCACGGGCCCTGGGTCTCGATTTTATCCCGCTGGAGGACGAGCAGTACGACCTTGTCATACCAAAGCTTTTCAATGAGCACCCCCATGTCAAGGCGGTCCTTGAGACCATAGCCTCGGGGCAGTTCAGGCAAAGGGTCTCGGCCCTGGGGGGGTATGATCCCTCTTTGAGCGGGCAGCTATGGACAACAGTGGAATAAAAGAGGGGGCGGGCAAAATGGTTTCCTTGAGGCTTAGGTCAAGGATATGGTTGGTGGATGAGCAGGACAAGATCATCATGGGTGAGGGTAGAAGCAAGATCTTTGAAAACATCGAGCGCACGGGCTCCATAAACAAGACCGCCAAGCTCATGAGGATGTCTTACAAGGGGGTGTGGAGTAAGATCCGCGCCTCGGAGGAACACTTGCGCACCAAGCTGGTGGAAACCCACAAGCAGAAAGGGACCAGGCTGACACCTGAGGGGAAAGACCTGCTGGAGAAATACAAGCTGCTCAAGCAGAGGTGTATGGCAAAAGAGGAAGAGATTTTCCAAGAAATATTCAAGTAGGAAAATGTGGGGCTGGTAGAGGGAGTGATAATGGCCGACAGAAGAAAAATTCCAATGATATCGGTGGTCGGGGCATCAGGGGCCGGGAAGACCACATTGATGGAAAAGGTGGTAAGTCAATTGAGGCGAAGGGGCATCAAGGTTGGAACCATAAAGCATGATGTGCACGGCTTTGAGATGGACAGGCCTGGAAAGGACTCGTGGCGACACAAAAAGGCAGGAGCCTCTGTGAGTATGATCTCCTCCCCAAAGGCCATAGGCATGGTAATGGATGTGGACCACGACCACAGCCCCCAGGAGCTGATCCCCTTTTTCAATGGTGTGGACATAATCCTGGCCGAGGGGTATAAACACCATCCAATACCCAAGATCGAGGTGGTGCGCAAAGGTATCCACCGGGAGCTCTTTTGCAGGGATGACCCTAATCTGCTGGCAGTGGTCTCTGACCATGACCTTGCCCTGAAGGTGCCCTGCTTTTCGCCGGACCAGGTGGAAGAGATAACAGAGTTTTTGATTGACAAACTCTTGGTGGTTGAAAAAAGGGTAGAGGTTGGTTGACGAACACCTGCTGTGGGGCTGCAGTCAGGCAGGATTGACACACAGGAGAGGCAAAAAAGACATGACAAATCTTCCCGTATTCGTTCAACTCCCCTTGGGCCTTTCAGGGGCCGGGGCATTCGGGCACGATATCGTCCAGATGGTGCTTCATGCCGGCCTGGTGGTGAAATTCGTGCTCTTGTTGTTGTTCTTATTCTCGGTGGTTTCATGGGCCATAATATTTTCCAAATTCAGGTTGCTCAGGAGGGCCAAGGAGGATACCGAGGAATTCCTGGAGATCTTTTGGAGTTCTTCGGACATGAAAGAGATATACAAGGCCTCCGAAGAGCTGGGTTATAGTCCTGTTGCCAGGCTGTTCAGGGCAGGTTTCACTGAATTTACCAAGCTCAGAAAGATAGAGGCAGGCGCCTCAAAGGGTGGCGGGTCAGAGAGCATGGCCGACACAAAGGCCTTGGCCCGAAGCAGCAGGGTCATCATGGACAACCTTGAGCGCTCGCTTCGAAGGGCCGGGGTTGACCAACTCAACCGCCTGGAAAGGGCCCTCAACTTCCTTGCCACCACCGGAAATACCACCCCCTTTATCGGGTTGTTCGGCACTGTGTGGGGGATCATGGAATCCTTCAGGGGTATCGGGCTCAGGGGGTCGGCAAGCCTTGCCGTTGTTGCCCCCGGGATCTCGGAGGCCTTGATAGCCACTGCCGCAGGCCTTGCAACAGCAATACCTGCGGTGGTTGCCTTTAATTACTTCACCCAGAGGGTGGACGCTCTCAAGGCCGAGATGGAGATATTCACCTCCGATTTCCTCAGTATCATGGAAAGGAGGCTTTTCAAGGGACAGGTGGCCCAGAGATGATGCCTTTTGGCAGCAAAAAAAGATTTATGTCAGAGATAAACGTCACGCCCTTTGTGGACGTGATGCTGGTGCTCCTCATCATCTTCATGGTTACGGCCCCCATGATGATGCACGGTGTGGAAGTAAATCTCCCCCAGGTCACCACCAAAAACATAAAAACCGGCGAAGAACCCCTGGTGCTTACCATAACCAAAAAAAAACAAATCTACATAGAAAAGAGGAAAGTGGACCTAAATACCCTTGAGGACAAGATCAAGAGCATATTCAAGTATCGAAAAAACAAGGAAATACTGCTGCGGGCCGACAAGGAAGTGCCCTATGGGTTTGTAATCCAGGTGGTGGCCATGGTAAAGAGGGCCGGGATTGATAAACTGGGCATGGTCACCGAACCCCTTGAATGAGACCATGGAAAAACGCCTGCCCGGATCAGACTCCCTCCCAGAGCCAAGCCTCAAGAAGATGTTCATTCTCTCGTTGCTCTTTCACGTGTTGATCTTTTCGGCGGCCTTCGTGCTCCCCCAACCCTACTCCCCTCCCAGGCCATTTGGCGAGATCATTGAAGTGGACCTGGTGGAGTTGCCACGTAGGGCTCCTTCAAAAGCAAGGAAAAGCGCTTCAAAGCCTGCCTCCCAAAAAAAGGTTAAGGCAAAAAAAGTGCTCAAAACAAAGAAGCCCGGGGTCTTGAAGGTAAAGAAGAAGCCCGTAGTGATAGCAAAAAAGGTGGTAAAAAAGAGGGAAAAAAAGAAATCAGCCCGGGTCCAGGA
>JALVMN010000224.1 GCA_027027005.1 Desulfobacterales bacterium
GGCCCACCACGATCACCGAGCGCCCAGAATAATCCACCCTCTTGCCGAGCAGGTTTTGGCGGAATCTCCCCTGCTTGCCCTTGAGCATATCGCTCAAGGACTTGAACGGCCGCTTGTTGGCACCGGTGACCACTTTGCCCCGCCTACCATTGTCAAAAAGGACATCAACGGCCTCCTGTAGCATCCTCTTCTCGTTTCTGACGATGATATCGGGGGCATTGAGCTCCAGTAGCCTCTTGAGGCGGTTGTTTCGGTTTATGACCCGTCGGTATAGGTCGTTGAGGTCAGAGGTGGCAAACCTTCCACCATCTAGCGGAACCAGGGGCCTTAAGTCGGGTGGAAGCACAGGAATCACATCCATTATGGTCCATTCGGGCCTGTTCTTGGACTCCCTGAAGGCATCGATTATCTTGAGGCGCTTTGCCAGTTTTTTTCGTTTGGCCTCGCTCCTGGTAGTCATCATCTCCACACGGAGCAATTCTGAGAGTTCATCCAGCTTCAGGTCTCTGAGCATCTGCTGGATGGCCTCAGCTCCTATGCCTGCCTGGAATCGATCTCCATAGTCGGCTCTTGCCTGCTGGTATTGTTCATCGCCCAGAAGCATCCCCTTTTCCAGAGGGGTATCGCCTGGGTCTATTACTATGTAGTTTTCAAAATAGAGAACGCGTTCCAGCTCCTTGAGGGTGAGATCCAGCAGGTTGCCCACCTTGGAAGGGAGGCACTTGAGGAACCAGATGTGAGCCACAGGGGCAGCCAACTCAATGTGGCCCATGCGCTCCCGCCTCACCTTAGACTGGATGACTTCCACCCCACACTTTTCACACACGATACCGCGGTGCTTCATGCGCTTGTATTTACCGCAGTTACACTCATAGTCCTTTATGGGACCAAAGATCTTGGAACAGAAAAGACCATCCCTCTCAGGCTTGAAGGTTCGGTAGTTTATGGTCTCGGGCTTTTTCACTTCCCCGAATGACCACTCCCGAATCTTCTCAGGCGAGGCAAGCGATATCCTCACCGCATTAAAGCTTGAGGGATCCTTAGGCTTGGCAAAAAAGCTATACAGTTCTTCCAAGGCTCTGCTCCTTTTTCTGTGGTTTTCTCCTCCCCAACGACGCTAGCTCTGCGTCTGGGAATTTTCAAAAAGTTCAATCTCGAGGCCCAGGCTTTGAAGCTCCTTCATGAGCACCTTGAATGACTCGGGTAAGCCTGCCTCGAGTATATTGTTTCCCTTGACTATGCGCTCGTACATCCTTGTCCTTCCCACCACGTCATCCGACTTGACCGTAAGAAATTCCTGCAAGGAGTATGCTGCGCCATAGGCCTCCATGGCCCACACCTCCATCTCTCCCAACCTCTGGCCGCCAAACTGGGCCTTGCCTCCAAGTGGCTGCTGGGTGACAAGGGAGTAAGGGCCGATGGAGCGAGCGTGAATTTTGTCATCCACCAAGTGGTGTAGTTTCATGACATACATGATGCCCACAGTGATCTCTTGATCAAAGGGCTCCCCTGTCCTTCCGTCATAAAGCCTGGCCTGCCCCGTCACCGGGAGACCTGCCATTTGCAGACACTTCTTTATCTCCTGCTCCTTTGCCCCATCAAAGACAGGCGAGGCCATGGGCACGCCATCCTTTAGGAGCGAGGCCTTCTCCAGCAACTCTTCATCAGACAGTTGCTCAAAAAAGGCCTTGTATTCTGAGGGGGAGAACAGGCTCTTCAGTCTTGCCCTTATCTCTTTGGAGTCGGCAAGGTTTTCCAGGAGTTGGGCCACCTGCCTTCCAAGCTCCTTAGAGGCCCAGCCAAGATGGGTTTCAAGTACCTGGCCCACATTCATCCTGGAAGGCACCCCAAGCGGATTGAGGATGATGTCCACAGGCGTTCCATCTTCAAAATAGGGCATGTCTTCCACAGGCAGGATTCGGGATAGCACCCCTTTGTTACCATGCCTGCCCGCCATCTTGTCGCCCACTGAGAGCTTCCTCTTGACCGCGACATAGACCTTGACCATCTTGATAACGCCAGGGGCAAGCTCGTCGCCTTCACTAAGCCTCTCTATCTTTTCCTCAAAGACCCGCTCTACCCGCTCTATCTTATTCACATACTGGTTGACTATGGCCTCCATCCTCTCTATCACATCCATGGAGGTCCTCAGATCCGCACCCATCCAGGCCTCTACCGGTGTCTTGTCAATATCGCTCTTGCTGATGGCCTTGTTGGCGCGCACCAGGACTT
This sequence comes from Desulfobacterales bacterium, assembly GCA_027027005.1. Lineage (GTDB taxonomy): Bacteria > Desulfobacterota > DSM-4660 > Desulfatiglandales > Desulfatiglandaceae > JALVMN01. Next base: position 2,233 of record JALVMN010000224.1, read on the forward strand.
GTCGGCCCTCCTTGAGGTCTGTCTTGAGCTTCTTGCCTACTATCAAGTCCTTGAGTTTCTCCCTGGCACTCCGCGTAATCACCTCTATCTCGTCGGCCCTGTCCTTTTCGAGTCTCGCCCTTTCCCGGGCCTCTATCTCCAGGCTTCGCGCGTCTTTTTCCACCCCTTTTCGGGAAAAGACCTTGGCATCTATCACTGTCCCCTCCACCCCTGGTGGGACCCTGAGGCTGGTGTCCTTTACATCTCCGGCCTTGTCACCGAATATGGCTCGAAGCAGCTTTTCTTCTGGAGAAAGCTGGGTTTCTCCTTTTGGTGTTATCTTGCCCACCAGGATGTCCCCCGCCTTTACCTCAGCCCCGATCTTCACGATTCCACTGTCGTCCAGGTTCTTGAGCGCCTCCTCGCCCACGTTGGGAATGTCTCTGGTGATCTCCTCTCTGCCGAGCTTTGTGTCTCGGGCCATCACCTCGAACTCTTCTATGTGGATGGAGGTGTAGATGTCCTCCTTTACCACCCGTTCACTTATAAGGATGGAGTCCTCGAAGTTGTAACCACCCCAGGACATGAAGGCCACCATGACGTTCTGGCCCAGTGCCAGTTCACCAAGGTCGGTTGCTGGGCCATCGGCAATCACCTGGCCCTTTCTGACAAACTCACCCTTTCTCACAATGGGCTTCTGATTGTAACAGGTGTTTTGATTTGATTTTTTGAATTTCTGGAGCTTGTAAATCTCCACCTCGGGCTCGTCGCTGTCTGACCCCCCGCTAGAGCGAATAACAATACGGGATGCGTCCACATATTCCACCACTCCATCCCTTCTGGCCAGCACCGAGACTCCTGAGTCTTTTGCCACCACCTTTTCCACCCCGGTCCCGATCAAAGGGGCACGGGCCTTCAACAGCGGCACTGCTTGGCGCTGCATATTGGAGCCCATGAGGGCACGGTTTGCATCGTCATGTTCCAGAAAGGGGATCAGGGCTGAAGAGACACTAACCAACTGATCAGGCGAGGTATCCATGTATTTGACCTCTTCCACCCTCACCTTTGCTGCATCCCCTGCAATGCGCACTGCCGCCTCTTCGTTGACAAATCTTCCGTATCTGTCAAGGGGTGCATTTGCCTGGGCAATGGGGTCTTCGCCCTCATCCAGAGCGGATAGATAAACAATCTCTTTGGTGGCCTTTTTGTCTTTCACCTTCCTGTATGGTGTCTCGATAAAGCCAAACTCGTTTACCCGGGCATAGAGGCTCAGGGATACGATCAGTCCGATGTTCGGGCCTTCAGGTGTTTCAATGGGGCAAATTCTGCCGTAGTGGGTAGGATGGACGTCCCTAACCTCAAAGCCCGCCCTCTCTCTGGTAAGGCCCCCTGGACCAAGAGCGCTTAGCCTTCTCTTGTGAGTGATCTCGCTCAAGGGATTGGTTTGATCCATAAACTGGGAGAGCTGGCTTGTGCCGAAAAACTCTTTTACCACTGCAGAAACAGGCTTTGAATTGATCAGGTCATGGGGCATCAAGGTCTCCACCTCTTGAAGGCTCATCCGCTCCTTGATGGCCCTTTCCATCCTGACAAGACCGATACGATATTGATTCTCAAGCAGTTCACCCACCGGTCGGACCCGCCTGTTACCCAGATTATCTATGTCATCCCCCATGGCCTCAGTAACCTTTAGCCTGATGAGTTCTTTCACGGTTGCCATGATATCTTCAGGCTGAAGGGTCCTCACATCAAGAGGGGTCTGAAGCCCGAGCCGATGATTGAGTTTCAACCGACCCACCGCAGAAAGATCATATGTGTTGGGATTGAGAAATAGGTTCTTGAAGAAATTGTTTGCCACCTCTTGAGTGGGAGGGCTGCTGGGCCTCATCTTCCTGTATATGTCAAGGACCGCTTCATCAGGTCCTTCGAATTTTTCCAGCAGCATTGTGTCCCTAATGCTGGTGGTAACCCCCGGAACATCCAGCACGAGACACTTGACCTCCTTTATCTTCTTTTCCTTTATCAGCTCCAAGACCTCAGGGGTTATTTCCTTGTTGCACTCCAGGATCACCTCGCCGGTATCAGGGTCTACCAGATCGTCGGCAAGCACCCTGCCCAAAAGCTCCTCAAAGTACATGGGGATTTGGGTTACCCCTGCGTTCTGAAGCGTCCTGTGAAGCTTCTTGGTATATTTCTCCCCCTCTTTGGCCAGCACCTCCCCTGTGTCGGGATGGGTAATGGGCATACTCAGTTTCTTTTGGTAAAGGTGTTCTATCTTGGCCTCACGCCAGCATATATCCTTTTCTATTGAAATGGTTTCTATGTCATAGAAGT
>JALVMN010000225.1 GCA_027027005.1 Desulfobacterales bacterium
CCTGTATGCCCTCTCCCACATCATCCACTATATATGGATATATGTTAGGAATTGTGGTGATAAGCACCTCAGGGGGACATGAAGGGCGCAGCCCAGCTTGTTTGCCAGGGAGCCATTCGTGGGTAGCATGGGTTCCAAGATGAACCATAGCATCGGCACCAAAGACCTTTTCTAACCATAAGTATGCTGCAATATACTGGTGATGTGGAAAAAGGGTGGGGTCATGGTAGAGTTTCATAGGATCATCTCCCCAGCCCCTTGAGGGTTCAGGCATTAATACCACATTTCCCATGATCACAGCTGGGATTATAAAATTTCCTCTATTCACCATGATGGTGCTTTCTTCAGGCCTCCCCCATTGTCTGAGAACCCTTTTTTGGAACTCATCATCAAGCTCCCCGAACCAGTTCTTATATGTTTCCATGGGGACTTGAATCAAATTCCCCTGTTGGATCATCTTCTCAAGCTCGCCAGGTGCCCAGGACCCTATGTTTCTGGCATATTTGAGGATAAGCTCCTTGATCCCGCCTTCATTAAGATCCTGAACATCTCCAACATTGTATCCCTCTTCACCCAACCGGTTCAGTATAATTTTTATGCTCTTGAATACATTCAGATAACTCGCACCTATATTCTGTTTTCCCTGGGAGTGATTGTAAAAAAGGATGGCCAGCCGTTTTTTAGAATTGGGTTTTTTCCTCAAGGCCAACCACTTTTTTATCCTGGGGATGAGGAATTGGAGGGTCTCTTTTACCGGCTTGCGGACAAAAAGTAGCTTAGAGCTGTCCTTATCAAGAATTCTTGTTCGGCCGCTCAGAGGTGTGGGCTCTATGGCCCCAGATATTTCCGGATTGGCAATGCTCCATACCACATCCAGCGGTGGGATGCCAATGGGATCCTTCCTCCATTTTTCTATTTCCGTTGAATAAAGGGTGATGGCGTTTATAACCGGCACATTCAGCCCTACTAAAGCAGAGCGCAACTCCTGGTTCAATGCGGAATAAAATTTAAGGGAAAAGGCAAGGATTATATCGACTCTTGCACCTCCTGATTTGTCCATGAAAAAACGCTTCAAGATATCCATATCTTTGCCATAACAGGCAAGGACATTTAGACCAGATGATTCCAGTTCCTCAATAACATGGTCTATGGCCTCCTTTTGACCCTGAGATAAGGAAGAAGAGAAAAACGTAAGACCGATCCAGTCCTTTCCCGGTTTGAATCTCCCTTTTTCCTTGTACCATTTCAGGTAATCTTTGAATTGCTCAAACACCTTGCCAGAGAGAGGGTGATAAATACCGAGGCGGGGTAATACGGAAACAGGCTGGTAATGGATGGTATTGTCGAACTCCTTATGAGCTACTTTCAGGATCAGGTTTTTTACATTCCTGACATTCAGGTATCTATAATACTCCATAACTTCAGGATCAAAAATAAACCCCTTTCGCCTGAGGACATCGTCATCGCGAGACCCGCGTAAGGCATAAACATTTGTTTTTTGAAGGTCCACATTTTCTAATACATAGTCGGCAAGATCTTTCATCATCACATCAACTATGACCACATCAGAAGCTTTTATGAACCTCTCCGCCTCTTTGCGCGCCTTTATCTCTTGGTAGGTAAAAAAATCCACTTCAAGGCGTTTTTGCAGGTTTAAGCTCTCAATGGCCTCCTTTACAACAAAGGAATCACTCTCGATCACGAGAAAAGAGATCCTTGCAGCATGAACAGGACAAGTTAACAACAGGAGAGGAAATATCAACAAGAGTCCTTTTTTCATGGTGAGATTCCACCCAGCCTCTCACATACACCGTTCAAGATGGCATTTAGGGCCATCTCCAGAACAGAGGGAATCTTGTCAAATGAGACAAGATCCAACATCTGTCTTATTTTTCTCCCTGCAATCTGCTCTGCCGTGCTTTTACACCATGCCTCAAATGATGCAAGGTCTAAAATCAGTCCCCTTGCATGACCGTCGCTGAGTGAAAGGGCAGCTTGGATAAAGGATGAATAGTAGGGATCAAGCAGCACTTCTTCTACTGCTTCTACTAAGGCTGACCTATCAAGCTGTTTTGTGTAAGGCAGCATTGAAACGAGTTGAAAAATGCTTATTCTTCTTTCCTTTAGCCTATGAAACACACTTCGTGGGTTAATAATTCCGTTTTGCTTGGAAATTGCCTCTTTCACCCCGGCATGGACAGCTTTGGCAATCAACTCCCCCATCTTTGAGTGGCCACCGGCATTATCAATCCTTACACCTGCACCCTGCACCACGATGATGTTATCAGTGCCTGTGCCTGTTGCCTGATGGAATCTTGGTGACTCACTGCTCCTGATATCCAGATCCATGAGAGCTGCAGTCTTGGCCTCAGTGGCGCTGATGATAGCACGCGTCATGGCCCTGGGTGTCAATTCCATATTGGAGAGGATGATTATATTAATGGTCCCGGGCTCATAGTAACGCCCAGGGTCAGCAGACATCCTCAGCGCATTACTCCTCACGCCTGCGGTGACAAGGGCATATACCTCCATGTCACGGAACTTTTCGTGCGCTATGGCCAGGTTATCCATGTCAGCCCCGGTAAAGAGGAAGCTTGAGGTTTTTGTATTTAGACCAAGCGTGTCATAGACACGCTCTCTTATCCTTTTAGGCCCCCACTTATGACTGATTCCCCAACAAGGTGGGGGTAAATAATGGTTGCCAACCACCTCTATACCATGCCTTTGTCCTTCCAGGGTGGAGACCACTGACAACGGCATGGCAAACTCGATAATTAGAGACTTATTGACAAAGTCCAGGATACGGCTGTAAGAAATCCTGGCCTCCTTTATGTAGGGCAGGGAAACTGGGATTTGCTTGGAGGCAAAAACTCCGCCCTTGGTCAATTGGTTTTTTTCGAGAGCTAAGTAGTCCTGGTATATGGTTGCAAAAAGCCATTTGATAAAACAGCTTGTGTTGGTGGCCGCCCTGAAGGTAAGATCACAGGGGAAGAAAAATACCTTGCCGTGTTTTAATGCATCCACATCTCTCCATCCTGGCAAGGCTTTTATTTTCTTGACAATGCCTCTATCCCCTCCACAAGCATAGATTACCTGGGGATTAAACCTCATCCATTCCTCTTTTGTAATGGGGACCACCTGCCCCGTCTTGCCAAGACGAGGGGGTATCCCACCTGCTGCCCTTATCATCTCATTTTGGAAAGAGTCATCTCCTGGAGTCATTACCGAGTTTCTGCCCATTAGCCTGATCACCCTTTTCCTTTCAGAAACAGGTATCCTAGAAACTTTTTTTTGGATTAGCGTGAGGTCATCTCTTATCTGTTTTAATATCTGCCGGGCCTTTTTCTCCCTGTGGAATATCCTGCCAAGCAAAAGGATATTCTTGTAGCTCTCTGCGAGAGAATTGGTCTCAAGATTGATCACCTTACATTTGGTGTTCACAAAGGCCTTTATTAGTTTCTTGTGGAAACCTGCAACGAACAGGAGGTCAGGCCTTATCTTGCGGATTGCCTCCACAGAAGGAGAGAAAAAGCCCCCAACAATTCTCTTCTGGTGTGCCTGTGCTGGATAGGTGGTGTGATATGTTATGCCTTTGAGGGCATCCCCAGCACCAAGCTTGAAAATGATCTCGGTTATGGAAGGAACCACGGAGACAACCCGATTCGGCCTTTCATTAATGACTATGCTAGAGCCTCTGGAGTCCGTGAATTCCACTGGGTAGGCCATGGATATCCTGGCCAAGAAACAAGACATGATCAAGAGCGAAAAGATCCCGTATAGAGGCAAAAACGCCCTATGGTCCTTGCCTGTCACCATTTCATCCCTCACAATATCGTTGTGGTTTCAATACCCAGACAGTTGCCTGCCTATCCTCAAGTGGTTGTTCTTTCATTCATCAGGCACATATATCAGGCTGCCATCTTCCAATCTGTATGCCACACCCAGCCTCTCCCCCCTGCCCTTGGCCTTTTGTTTGCTGACCCTCATGACCTTTACCCTTTTGCCCTTCTTGGTGATTATTTCCAGTTCTCCGGTGGGCGTCTTTTTCATTATGGTTATCTCTGATTTGGAAGAGAAAAGGTCCTGGAGGTGGTAGACGGAAAACAGGGTGATAATCAGGCCCACAATAAATACCAGGCCGATATCAAAAAGGTTGGCGATCCCGCTCAGAGGATCTTCTTCCCTGGTCCCAAAATCTGATGGATACCTGTTTTTGCTCCTCCTTGCACTATTTAAGAATCTCATTGCCCCTCCTTGTCTCTAACCCTTTGAATAAAGAGTTCTGTAATCAATTGGATGTCTTTTACATCCTTTTCAATCCATCTGCGTTTGATGGTGTAAAAAAAATATGCGGTGATTCCGATTGAAAGTCCGACCACTGTGGTGGTAAATGCGATCACCAGGTCACTTGAGAGGCTTGTCAGATCACCTTGCCCCAATGCGGCCAGTCCTGTACCCATGGGGATCAAGGTCCCTATCAAACCCAGGCTTGGCCCTATACGCACCAGCATCCTTGTCCTGTCCA